>NZ_JAGE01000001.1:680000-1019166 GCF_000526495.1 Ruminiclostridium josui JCM 17888
CTATGTCAATACTTTTTTTATTGGAAGTTTTTAGTTACGCTCATTACTTCATATCTGTAAAATAAAGTATTTCCTGTCGTGACAGCTTGATTATAATACCATGTTTGCTATCTGCCTGTCAACACTTTTTACTACTTAAATTAAGAGATTATTTTATAGTGTCTCCCTCGCTGACAGCTTGTTTAGTTTAACACCGGAATAGTTTTATTTCAACGTCTCTTAATTCTGTTGAAACCAATAAAACTAATTTAGATGTCCTTTTCTTTATTATTCACACTTTTGTCCAATTTTATTTTCTATTTACTAAAGTTTAAATCTAGTTTATTAACTTCCTGTTTAAGCGTGAGCATGTCTTGCCCATAGACATCTTTAAGCGATCTGTTATATATAATGCTTGCAGGGTGATATAAGGGAAAGAGCTTATATACTTTTCCTGACAGATTACATTCCTGTAATGTACCATGCATATCTCCTATTGAAATTCCAAAATCGTTTGTTATAGCTTTAAGCGGTACATTCCCAAGGGTGACTATAATCTGTGGATTTATTAAATGTATTTCTTTATGTAACCATATCTGGTTTTCCTTTATATCCTTCATTGTTGCAGGTCTGTTAACTACTCTCTGAGTCTTTGGATTTAATCTTCTAAGCCTGTACTTTATTGCATTTGTTATATATAGATCGTCTCTGCTTATTTTTAATACTTCTATAAATTCATTAAGGTTTTTCCCTGCTGCACCTACAAAGGGTTTTCCTTGTTTAACTTCATCTTTGCCCGGTGCTTCTCCAATTATTACAATAGGGCTGTCAATACGGCCATAACCTAGCACTATTTCTTTATCTTTGAATTCTTGTACATATTCATAGCATAGTTGTTCTAAGTTGTTTTGTATTGTATTTTTAATCAAATTATCCTCCGGACTCTTCACTTTCAAGTTCTTTTATTTTCTTTTTTACTTCCTTCATATCCTTAAATAGTAGTTCCTTTTTGCTTTGATCTCTTAGTAATGCAGCTGGATGAAATGTAGGCATAATCCAGAATTTCTTTATCTCTATCCACCGTCCCCGTATTTGTGTTATTTTTATATCTCTGTCTATGACATATTTTGCCGCAGTACTTCCAAGGCATACAATTATACGAGGTCTTATTAAGGATACCTGATTTCTCAAATATGGCAAACATTTTTCTGCCTCCTCTTCACTTGGTACCCTGTTATTTGGCGGCCTGCATTTCACAACGTTAGCAATATAGTATTCATCAGGTTTAAATTTTAAAGCTTCAAGTAATGTATCTAAAAGCTGTCCTGCCGGACCAACAAAGGGTAATCCCCGAATATCCTCCTGCTCTCCTGGTCCTTCTCCTATGAACATTATTGGAGCACGTGGATTTCCTCTTCCTATCACTATATTTGTTCTGGTTCCGGCAAGGTCACAATTTCTACAATTAGCACATGTAGAATTAAGCTGATCCCAGTTCAACAAATTAACTCATCCTTCTATAGTTATTATAGTACAACTACATAACATTATAATCTATAATATAAAAATAGTCAGCAAGCCTTTTGTAACCATAATCTAAGATAGGTTATCATAAGCAAGCCAACTATTTTCCTATTGCATAACAAACTTAATATTTTATTTAAACCTTGAGCCTTGTTTTAAATCTCTCTACAGCGGCCTGTGTATTTTCCTTGCTTCCGAATGCAGTCAGTCTGAAATACCCCTGTCCGCTTGGTCCAAAGCCTACTCCGGGAGTTCCAACTATATTGGCCTCATTTAGAAGTTTATCAAAGAACGCCCAAGAATCCATTTTATTTGGAGTCTGCATCCAGATATACGGTGCATTTACTCCTCCAAATACCTTTATTCCTATGCTCTCTAACCCATTTTTTATGATAGATGCATTTGTTAAATAATAAGATATTGTTTCCTTTACCTGCTTTTGGCCTTCTTCTGAGTATACAGCCTCTGCTCCTCTCTGAACAATATAGGATACCCCATTGAATTTTGTTGCCTGTCTTCTGTACCAAAGTCTGTTGAGCCCTATTTCACTGCCATCTGTAGTATAGGCTTTCAATTCTTTTGGTATTACCATATAAGCACATCTTGTTCCTGTAAATCCTGCAGTTTTTGAAAAGCTTCTGAATTCTATAGCTACTTCTTTTGCTCCTTCTATTTCGTAAATGCTGTGAGGAACATCCTTTTCACTAATGAAAGCTTCATATGCAGAATCAAATAGTATTATCGACTTGTTTTTTGCAGCATAATCTACCCAAACTTTTAACTGTTCCTTTGTAAGGGTAGTTCCTGTAGGATTGTTTGGAAGGCACAAATATATAAGGTCTACTTTTTCTTTTGGAAGTTCCGGAACAAAACCGTTTTCAGCAGTACATGGAAGGTAGGTTACGTTAGTCCATTTTCCGTCAATGTATTCTCCTGTTCTTCCAGCCATAACATTGGAGTCAACGTAAACAGGATAAACAGGATCCGTAACTGCTATTCTTGAATTTAAGCCAAAAAGTTCCTGGATATTAGCTGTATCACTTTTGGCACCATCACTTACAAATACTTCATCGTATCCTATTGAGATGCCTCTTTTTTGGTAATCATTCTCAACTATCTTATTAATAAGGAAATCATATCCTTCGTACTCAGGATACCCTTTAAAGGTTTCTATTCTGGACATATCGTCAACAGCCTTATGCATTGCATCTATACATGCCATAGGAAGGGGACGGGTTACATCTCCGATACCAAGCCTTATAATCTCTGCACTAGGGTTTTGTTCTTTAAACACTGCAACTCTTTTACCAATCTCCGCAAATAGATAATTTCCGGGTAATTTTAAATGGTTTTCATTTACTATTGCCATATTCATATCCCTCTTTTCTACTAATAATATATAATTTTTTATTATTTATTTAGATTTCTATTTCTCCCTCGAATACCTTTTCCGCAGGCCCTGTCATGTACACATGATTGTCCTTTTCGGACCATTCAATAAATAAATCTCCACCAAGGAGTTTTACAGTTGCAGCTCTTTCAGATAAACCATTTAATACCGAAGCTACAAGTACAGCACTGGCACCTGTTCCACAAGCAAGGGTTTCCCCTGCCCCTCTTTCCCACACTCTCATTTTTAGTGTAGTTCTGTCTATGATTTCAACAAATTCAGCATTTACCTTTCTGGGAAACAGTTTATGTGTTTCCATCTTTGGTCCCACTTCATATAAAGGAAAGTTTACGGTGTCATCTACATATGTAATAGCATGTGGATTCCCCATGGATACAGCTGTAACCTTGTAGACGTTGCCGTCAATTTCAACGCTCTCGGATATAAATCTATCTTTGTCACTATCAACAGGTATTTTCTTAGGCTCCAATATAGGTTCACCCATATCTACTCTTACCTGTACTACTTTATTATCCTCAACCCTTAAATCAAGAACCTTAATACCCGCTAAAGTCTCTATTGTAAGATTCCTTTTGTCTGTCAATCCATTATCAAATACATATTTCCCAACACAACGTATAGCATTTCCACACATTTCAGATTCTGAACCATCCGAATTAAACATTCTCATTCTAAAGTCAGCTATATCCGATTTCATTATAAGTACTAATCCGTCTGAGCCGATTCCGAAATGTCTATCGCTTACTTTTTTTGCAACTTCTGATGGGTTCGCAATTAGATTTTTCGTGCAATTCACATATATATAGTCGTTTCCAAGTCCCTGCATTTTTGTAAATCTCATTTCATCTTCTCCTTTCTTCATACTTGTAACAATCTTATGTAAATTTAATTAATTGCTTTATCAAATTAACTTGTTCATATTATAACATACCTTTTAAGTTTTACAACGAAATCAACTCTTATACACTAACAACTATTATTTGTATTGTTTTACATACTATAATATAATTATGGTAAAACTTTTCAAATAAAAGTAATTGGAGGCATACTCTTTGAAAACGTATTTTAAGAATTTTTCCGATTTTATTTCACATGTAAAAATGCCAGGTTTTGCAACTATGATGTTAAGTGTTATTTTTATATTCCTTATATGTATAGGAATATGGGGCTTTCTAAGAATCCGGAATATTCAAAAGGGTAATCTGATAATTACCGAATACGGATTACTAAACAATGAAAAAGAAACAAAGCCTTTGTTTAAGCTCGTAAAAAAAGATTATATTATTATGCTTGTTATGACTTTGCTATATGCAATTCCGGCTTTGTACAATCTAGGTGGTTTCAAGATACCTGAAACGCCATGGTCTCCTGCTGATAAAAATGACGGGTTTGTTGTAGACCTCGGAAGAGAAGTAGAGGTTGCGAAAGTTATGCTTTATCAGGGATATAACGAAGAAAAATATGACGGTACCAAGTTTAATATCAAGTTTTTAAATTCCAACGGTACATACTCAGAATCTGAGACTCTTGAAAAATCAGGCTTTTTTTCATGGAAAGTATCTACTAAGGAATTTAAGACAAGTAAAATTCAGATTACTGCTGATAAATCCGGTGCTGCAATTAATGAGCTTGCTATATTTGAAAAGGGTTCAAATAAGCCTTTTGAAGTAAAAAATATAACTCCTGTAGAGCAAATAGCAAATAGTGCCGGGAAAAGCCCTGACGGAAAAGCTTATAAATTAAGTAATCTCCTTGATGAACAAGATAGAGTTGATTTTTATACTTTATCATCAACTAGCACATATTTTGACGAAGTATTTTATCCAAGAACGGCTCTTGATTTCATTTATAAAGTCCATCCCTTCGAAAGAACTCATCCACCTCTTGGCAAATATTTCGTTATGATTGGTATGCTTATTTTTGGAGTAAACCCATTTGGCTGGAGAATTATAGGAACTTTATTTGGAGTAGCCATGATTCCTCTTATGTACCTGTTTGGCTATAAAATATTCAAAAATAGATTCCTTGCATTTTGCACAGCTTTCTTTATGATGTTTGATTTTATGCATTTTGCTCAAACCAGAATATCTACAATTGACGTTTATGTTACCTTCTTTGTTATTTTAATGTACTATTTCATTTATGACTATTTTGCCAAAAAATCATACAAGGCCGGCTTAAAAAAGTCCTTAAAACCTCTTTTTCTTTGTGGCCTGATATTTGGTATAGGTATTGCTACTAAATGGATAGCAATGTATGCTGCTGTGGGTATTTTCCTTATTTTTGTTATTGTAAAGCTTGACGAGATTGTTTATTATATGGCCTATAAAAAAAGTGGTCTTTCATCGGATTTATTTAGCAAATTCTGGAGTAAGTATTTTTTTAAAACTGCATTATTTTGTGTTTTGTTTTTCATAATAATACCCGGCATAATTTATTTTGCTTCATATACATCTATAATGCAGGTTCCCGGAAATGGTATTAAAGAGTTCTTTAACAATCAGTCTTATATGTACAGTTTCCACAATGATTTAAATGCTAAGCATGATTATTCTTCTCAGTGGTTTGAATGGCCCGTAATGATCAAGCCTATTTGGTATTATGGCTCTAAAGCACTTGCTGCAGAAAAATTAACTTCTAGTATCATTTGCATGGGAAACCCATTAATCTGGTGGATTAGCATACCGTCATTAATTGCAGGAATAATTGTTGCAATTAAGAGAAAAGACAAATATATGCTTGTTCCTATTTTCGGTGCTTTATTTCAGTATATTCCTTGGATGGTAGTGCGCAGAATGGCCTTTATCTATCATTACTTTTCCGTTGTTCCTTTTCTTATAATTATCATTGTATACTTAATCAAAGTATTCCTGGAACTTGGAGGGAATACGAAAAAGATTGTATATACTTATTTAGCATTGACAGCAATAATTTTCATAATGTATTACCCTATTTTATCAGGTATGATTGTGCCCAGATGGTATGCAAGTATGCTACAATTGTTCCCAGGCTGGAGTTTCAGATATTAACCATAATAATAAAAGAAGGAAGTATATTTTTTGATATGCTTCCTTCTTTTTATTTATAAATCTAAATAATTTAAATTATACAACGTAAAAAGCCCTGCACACAGCTTCAATAGCGAATGCACAAGACTTTGTGGTGGAGGGAGATGGATTCGAACCATCGAAGTCAGAGACAACAGATTTACAGTCTGCCCCCTTTGGCCACTCGGGAACCCCTCCATATGGAGCTGGCGGACGGAATCGAACCCCCGACCTGCTGATTACAAGTCAGCTGCTCTACCTGCTGAGCTACACCAGCACACTTATAGCAGATACTTCTTCTTTTGTTGAGCAAGTGCTTCGCTCAACTGCCTGTCTATAATAACATGGGAATTGAGTAACTGTCAACACTTTATTTTAAAAAATTTGCTGTTATTTTTAGGAATATTTTGAAAATGCAATTTTGATTTTTTTTAAAAACAAAAAGCAACTTTCTTTATGTGAAAGTTGCTTTTTGTATAATTTAAATGGCGACCCGGAACGGGCTCGAACCGTCGACCTCCAGCGTGACAGGCTGGCATTCTAACCAACTGAACTACCGGGCCATTTCTTTAAATTATAATGGTGACCCATAGGGGAGTCGAACCCCTGTTATCGCCGTGAAAGGGCGGTGTCTTAACCACTTGACCAATGGGCCATATTTATTTTTGGCGAGCACCTCGCCGACTGACAAAATATATTGTAACGGGACATAGCTTAAAAGTCAAGCAATTTTTTATCTTTTTTTTAAGTTATAAATTTCCATCTGAAAAGTGTACTTGCTATCCCTACTCCCGACTTATTATACCTCATTTCTGGTAAGGTTAATCATCTCTATTTCTTTCTTGAAACATTTTTATGCTTTTATAGTAAGCTATTATTTTGATAAACATATTATATTTGAATATGTTTACCTGCGGCAATATAACGTATATCTAAAATTATGGTAGCATTTGTTAACGAATACCTTCTAGAAGCCCTAAAACCTATTCTGTAGCCCCAGTGTTTACTTTACCTATATTTATCTATCCAACTCACGTAGATTTTATTATTTTCGTCATTATTCAGCTCTTTTCCAACGTTACTTTGCAAATCCTATTTAAAGTTAAAAATCCCTTTCTGGCCTTTTCTCTGTCTAAATGCTATAAATTTGTCCACATCATCAATCTGAAAATAGATATTATTTTCAAATAGATATTTAAGAGGGTAGCCCGGAGGTTTTCCATATGAATGTCCTGGAAAAATACGCGTTTCCAGTGAAATATTTGATTTTATTTTCTGAATGCTTGTATACATTTCTCTCGCTGAAGCACCATTAGAAGTACAAATGCCACATCCTTCTATAAATATAAAATCACCTGTAAATAGGTTGCCATCAACCAAATAACAAGTACTTCCAAAAGTATGTCCAGGTGTATGAATGTTCTTAATAGAAGTCTCCCCCAATTGAATGATATCCCCTTCACATATAGGGTTTAACTTTCTACACTTGAATTTATAATATTCAATTTCTTTTTTTGACATGTAAATATCTGCATTATACTTTTTCGCAATTCTATCTGCCAGATTTGTATGGTCAAAATGAGAATGTGTCAAAAGTACTTTTGATATCACTACATTAGTCTCATGGATTTTATTAATTATTTTATCCAATTCCCATGCAGGATCAATAATTGCAGCCTGTCCACTCGCTTCATCCACAATTATATAGCTATAATTAATAAAACTAATAAAGCTCAGTTTAAGGATATATAAATTTTGCTTTTTGTTCTTCATTTTTGCACTTCCTTAGTTTATACGTTTGAAGAATATTAAAAACTCCTCAACTTCCTATTCAATAGTTAACGTAACCCAACGATTAACAACTAATAAGTGCTTATAGCCTAAGTAAAAGCCAACATTTAATTTTTTAGAATCACAATGTTGCATTATTAGATTTAAATTTTAGAAATAAAAATCTACGCTGAGAAGTAATATTGTTTCATTGTTGGGATAATTTGCTTGTTTCTATGATATATATATCAGTCCCCAATGTCAATATGAGTACCTTAGTATTTTAATATCAAAGTCTGTTTGAAAGTTGCAAACTTAGAACTATTAATTTAATCTACTCAGTATTCAAATTCAAATTCCTACAATCATCCTTTTTAACAAGCAAAAAACCCTTGAAACATATTGTTTTCAAGGGTTTTTATTGGTGACCCATCGCAGATTCGAACTGCGGACACCTTGATTAAAAGTCAAGTGCTCTGCCAACTGAGCTAATGGGTCATGCAAGTTTTCCGAACCACAAGTATAAATATTACTTAATAAATTAACTTTTGTCAACTCATTTTTTAAAAAAATGTGAACTTTTTTCTAAAAAAAATAAAATATAATGGCAAAATGTCATTATATTTTATTTTTTTTCTGAACATTCTATACTAGAATACCTTTATAATTTGCTCTCTGTCCTTTCCTACGCCAATAAGGCCAATCTTTACCCCTACAAGTTCTTCAATCCTGTTAAGGTATTTTTGAGCATTCTGAGGCAGTTCTGCAAATGACTTCACATTTGAAATATCTTCATTCCACGGCTCAAATACTTCGTATACAGGTTCACACTTTGCCAATTCGTTAAGACTTGCAGGGAATGTTCTAATTACCTGACCATCTTTTTTATATCCAACGCAAAGTTTAATCTCTTTGAGTTTTCCTATTGTATCTACATGGTTTATAGCTAAAGCTGTTAAACCATTTATTTTTGCAGCATATTTAATCATAACAGTATCCAGCCAGCCACATCTTCTCGGTCTACCTGTTGTTGTTCCGTATTCCCAACCAAGTTCTCTGATTGTATCCCCAATTTCATTATTTTGCTCTGTTGGGAATGGTCCTGCACCAACCCTTGATGTGTACGCTTTAAGTACACCGTAAACCTCATTTATATATACTGGGCCAAGACCTGAACCTGTACATACTCCACCAGAAATCGGATTAGACGATGTTACATATGGATATGTACCAAAGTCTATATCTAAGAAGTTTGCCTGAGCACCTTCAAATAGTATATTTTTGCCTTGGTCTATTGCGTCTGCCAATATACAAGTAGTATCTGTAATATATTTTTTCAACTGCTTTGCATAACCTAAGTACTCGTTGATTATTGGCTCAGCTTCAAAAGGTTTCCCTCCATAAACTTTTTCTATTATAAGATTCTTTAACTTCAGATTAGACTTAACCTTTTTGATAAATTCATTTTCATCTATCAAGTCACACATTCTTATTCCAGATCTTTCAATTTTATCCGCATAGCAAGGGCCAATTCCTCTCTTGGTAGTTCCAATACTGTCATTGCCCCTGAACTTCTCCTGAAGTTCATCCAATTCTCTGTGATAAGGCATTATCAAGTGAGCCCTATCGCTTATTAAAAGATGATCTGTTGTTACCCCTCTTTCATTTAAGCCCTTCATTTCCTGAAGAAGCACTGCAGGGTCTACAACTACTCCGTTTCCAATTATACAAGACTTATTTGTATGAAGAATTCCTGAAGGTATCAGATGCAGTGCATATTTTACTCCATTGGCTACAATAGTGTGTCCGGCATTATTACCACCGGAAAATCTTACAATTATATCTGATTGCTCAGCAAGCATATCTATATACTTGCCTTTACCTTCATCACCCCATTGAGTTCCTACAACTACCCTTACGGCCATCCTATTATCCTCCTATTCATAAATGTTCAACCCAGATCAAAATATTATTTCTAATTGATATGTATATTTTGCTAATTCAACCCATTAAATTATATCGTAGTGAAATTTATAATTCAACATAAAGTAATACAGACATATACTTAGTATTTACTTTTACCTAAGATATATTATTACACACAAAAAAATACCTGGAAATGGGACTCCAGGTATATATTAACACCTATTTGTTTTCAAGATATTTATTTAAGTTTTCGATCAATTTATCGGCATCTATACCATGAATTGCACACGCATCTTCAATGCTCTCACCGGAAGATGATGGACAGCCAAGACAGTGCATACCGCTTTCAAGAAATATTGGAATTGTACCCTTATCCAAGTTTAATACATCAGAAATAATCATATCCTTAGTTACCTTAGCCATTATGACAGAACCTCCTTATGATATTATCAAATCAAATAATTGCTACTACCTCTGTATTATACACTATTCATTTTTAAAAATATACTATATTTAGAGCCAGTTTACAGGTTTATTTTCATAAATTGCTTTCTACCACTTTCATACAGGTTATTTCCATAACTATCAATTATTACAATTAATGGGAAATCTTTGACTTCCAAGCGTCTTACAGCCTCAGCACCTAATTCCGGAAAGGCAATAATTTCCTGACTTTTAATACACTCAGCCATCAAAGCACCTGCTCCGCCTATAGCACCCAAATAAACAGCACCGTACTCCTTCATTGCATTGATAACATTTTGGTCTCTCAAACCCTTTCCTATCATACCTGTTTCACCAAGCTTTATCAGAGTAGGAGCATAAGCATCCATTCTATAGCTTGTAGTCGGCCCTGCTGACCCTATGATTTCACCTTCCCTGCAAGGACAAGGTCCCACATAGTAAATGGTTTGGTTTTTTATATCAAATGGAAGCTCTTTGTTCTCCTTTAATAATTCCAGCATTTGTTTATGCGCAGCATCTCTGGCGGTATAAATAGTACCGCTAAGAGACACTGTATCGCCAGCTTTCAGTATTCTGGCCTTATCTCTATCAAAAGGTGCCTTTAATATATGATGCATTCTTCTCCCCCTTTATAATGTCACTTCTGCATGTCTTGTAACATGACAGCTTATGTTTATGGCAACAGGTAGTCCAGCTATATGTGTAGGATATGTCTCAACATTGACCGCCAGTGCAGTTGTATTACCTCCTAATCCTGCCGGACCTATACCCAATTGATTTATCTTATCCAGCATTTCATTTTCAAGGTTTCTAACATATTCTATACTACTACGTACATTTATTGGTCTAAGCAATGCTTGTTTTGCCATAATAGAAGCTTTTTCCATGGTACCCCCAATTCCTACCCCTACAACTATAGGAGGGCATGGATTTGGCCCAGCCTTATCAACAGTTTCCAATATAAATTTCTTTACTCCTTCAATGCCATCTGAAGGCTTAAGCATTTTCAGAGCACTCATGTTCTCGCTGCCAAAGCCTTTAGGAGCCAATTCAATTTTAAGTGTATCACCTTCAACAATATCATAGTGGATTACAGCAGGTGTATTATCACCTGTATTCACTCTCTCAATTGGGTCACTAACAACTGATTTTCTTAAAAAACCTTCTTTATACCCTCTTCTCACACCTTCATTTATTGCTTCTGATAACCCTCCACCTGTTATGTGTACCTCTTGACCAATTGTTACAAAAACCACTGCCATACCAGTATCCTGACATATGGCTACTTTTTTATCGGCTGCCAGATTAGCATTTATCAAAAGTTTATCAAGTATTTCCTTTCCAATATGTGAGTTCTCGCACTCCACACCTTTTTCCATAGCTTGTTTTATATCAATGTTGAGGAAATAATTCGCTTGTATACATAGTCTGCTAACTTCTTTTATTATTGTCGTAACATCAATCTCTCTCATGCTTCCTCCGTTTAAATCCTTAAAGTAAATATATTTTTTATTATACATTTGCCATTTTATCTCAACAACAATTTTTAAATATTTTAAATACCGTATAATAGCTTCCAAAACCCGTAAACTATAAAGACAAATCATCGTTTTTTTAGTATAATATTTATATAGAAGTTTTATTATTCAAATCCCCAGAACGTTTTATTACGGGTATAAGGAGGCTATTTATTGAAATCGACTGCCAGTAATATTTTGGTTTGTGTAACACAACAAAAAACTTGCGAAAGACTTATTAAAAAGGCATTAGAATTCTCAAGTGACGGGGATTCCCTGTTTATAATACACGTAGCAAAAAATGACTGGAGTTTCCTTGATAATGATAAAGAAGGGGAAGCACTAGAGTATCTTTTCGGTATTGCAAAATCAGTCGGTGCCAATCTGACGGTTTTAAGGTCTGATGATATTGTAGATACCATTGTATCCTATTCTTTGGATAACAATATAGATATGCTGGTCATGGGTGATTCCAAAGGAGATCACAGCGAAAACTACTTTTATAAGGCTTTAAAAGCTAGATTGGATAAGGTCAATATACATGTTGTACCTAACTAAAACGTAAAATGATAAAATATTTCCTATTTTGGATGGTACAAAATAACTATTTTCCCCTGAAAGGCTTGACTTTAGCGAGCTTTCATTATAAAATATTGTCGAATTCCATTTTTAGGAGGTTGTGTATAAATGAATAAATCAGATTTAATCAATTCCATCGCCACAAAGTCAGGCTTAAATAAGAAAAATAGTGAAGCTGCTTTGAACGCTTTCATTTCTTCAGTAGAAGAAACTCTTAAAGCTGGCGATAAAGTTACATTAGTTGGATTCGGAACTTTCGAAGTAAGGGAAAGAGCTGCTAGAAAAGGCAGAAATCCTCAGACTAAGGAAGAAATTACTATTCCAGCTTCCAAGGCTCCAGTATTTAAGGCTGGAAAAGGTTTAAAGGATAACGTAAACGCTTAATGCGGAACTACATAAAGGGGGCTGTCATAAGGCAGAAAGCAATTTCTTTCTTACGACAGCCCCTTTTGTATTAGTTATTTTTTCTTATCTTATCGATTATCCGGCATATAACTTGTGAGTTTGTTGGTTTTTTAGCATTTTCGTTGTCATCAATTCCTTTTTCGATGCAATTTCTTATTGCTCTCTCAACTTTTTGAACAGGAACACCGTTCTTTTCGGCTATTGTCCTATATACACCTTTCGGTAAAGAGCCGGTTTTACAATAATAATCAAAAGATGCCGTTATTATATCTCTGATATATGAATACCCGGTCATGTGAGCTTTCAGGCCACATTCTCTCATATATTTTGTTGCAAGAAGTTTTAATTCATTATCTGTTTGATTTTTTTGTTTATAATTGTTCGACTTATTATATGTATATTGACTTTTTCCAATTTGAGCTCTTTCAGAATCAGAATATAATTGCCTTACTCTAGTAGCAATAACGCTTTCATCAAAGGGCTTAATTATGTAATAATTTGCCCCAAGATTCATAGCTCTTGAAATATAAATTTCCTGACTTATTGCTGAAAAAATGATAAATACGGGTCTGCTTTCCTTTGTTAATGTTTTGGCATATTCTAGTACGCCTATACCATCCAGTTTTGGCATAATTAGGTCTAATAAAACTACGTCGGGTAAATCCTTTTCTATAAACTCAATTGTTTGAAACCCATCTTTTGCTATGTTGGTTACCTCTAAGTCTTCGTGTTCTGCCAAATTATCCCTTAATGTCTGTGCAGCCAACTGATTGTCGTCAGCAATTAAAATCCTTATCTTACGCATTATACCTCTTTTTACCCTTTTCTTTTAATTTATCAGTTTATTTTGAAGATATGGCCCCAAGTATCGTCCCTGAAACTGTATCAGGATCTGCAGAGTCACAATTTACGACTAGATCTGCATATTTTTGGTACAAAGGAACTCTATTATTATACAACTCAAGTAAGGTTTCCGCTGTTCTAACTAACTTTCTTGATGAATCCATTCTCTCTTTAATAATATCATACTTTGTATCCAAATATATAATAAATCCGATGCTTTTTAAATAATTCATGGAAATTTCACTATGAACAAGTCCTCCACCTGTTGATATTATACAAGTATTATCCTTTATCGAAAGAACTGCTTCATCCTGAACTTTCATAAAATATTCAAGACCATCTTCTTCCACAAGCCGTCTGGGGGTTTTACCTGTCAGTTCACATATAAGCTGGTCAGTATCAATAAATGTGTACCCAAGTCTTTCCGACAATTTTTCCCCAACTGTCGTCTTACCGCTTCCAGGCATGCCTATCAATACTATATTTTTGGGAGACTCTATCATAGCTTATCCCACCTGCTATCCATATCAGTTATACTTCTGCTTCCAGAGGCCATCAGTATACTATCTACCAACGCCATTCTAACCATGGCTTCACAAATAGGGTATATTCTCGGTACCAGCGAAGGGTCACTTCTTGATGCAAATTTATGGGTAACTGGTTCAAGAGTCGATACATTTACTGTCAGTTGATCCTTTAAAATAGTTGGTGTCGGTTTAACAGCAACACGTATTCTTATCTCTTCACCATTTGATATTCCTCCAAGCATACCGCCTGCTCTGTTTGTTTTAAATCTGATTCGTCCTGTATCCTCATCGTAATAAGGTGTATCATTACATTCTGAACCCTTTTTTGACGTTACTCCAAAGCCTTCTCCAATCTCAATTCCTTTGACCCCTCCAATAGACATAATTCCATGTGCAATCGTAGCACTTAACTTGTCAAAAACAGGTTCTCCAAGTCCTGCTGGTACTCCCTTTGCTATTATCTCCACAACACCTCCACAGGAATCTCCTTCTTTTTTTACCTGAAGCAAATCTTCAATCATAAGCTTTGCTATTTCTGGGTCAGGACAATTTATCTCATTTGTTCGATAATTCTGTTTGGCAGTTTCATATGAAAATGGACCTGCTTTTATACCATGAGATTCGATTGTAAACGCTATTACATCAATCCCCATACTATCTAGAATTATTTTCGCTATAGCTCCTCCTGCTACTCTTGCAACTGTTTCACGTGCTGATGCCCTTCCTGCTCCAAGATAGTCAGAATGTTCCCCATATTTTTTATAATAGGTATATGCTGCCTGCCCAGGTCTTAGCAAATCTTTATTTCCTTTGTGTTGTTCTATATGGTAATCTCCTATATCACTGCTTGGTATAATCATACACACAGGTGCACCCGTTGTTCTGTCATCCTGCATTACTCCTGAAAAAATATATACTTTGTCCGCTTCCGCTCTTGGAGTGTGAAGCTGAGACTGTCCAGGTTTTCTTTTATCCAATTCTTCCTGTATAATTTGAGAAGTTACTTTCAACCCTGCCGGAACACCGTCAACTATTACTGCCAGTCCTCCCCACAGTTCAGGGGGAATATTCGGATTTTTTCTAAAAGCACCTGAATATGATTCACCGCATGTTGTAACTCTGAATAATCTTCCAAATGTATTTCCTAACATATAAACCTCCAATTCCGCAAATACGCAGCTGTAATTATATTAATTGAATTTTCCCGCCGCAGCTTTTTACCGATTCAACAAAGCCAGGATATGTAACATTCATTGCCTCTGCTGTATCAATAATAGTTTCTCCTTCGCAATTTAAGCCCGCTATTGCCAATGACATTACCACTCTGTGGTCATCATGGCCATTTACCGAAGTTCCGTGCAATTTACTCTCACGTATAATCAATCCATCCGGGAGTTCGGATATGTCAGCCCCCATTTTGGTAAGCTCAGAACACATTACGCTTATTCTATCCGTCTCCTTTAATCTTGCCTGAGGAACATTAACCAATCTGGTTTCACCTTTTGCAAAACATGCTGCTACAGCCATGGCGGGCAGAGCATCAGGTATGGAATTCATATCGATTTCTCTTCCTTTAAGACTCTTCCCTTTTATTTTTACTTTTTTATCATCATATTTTATTTCTGCACCCATATCCTCAAGTATTCCAAGAACAGCTTTATCTCCTTGAGGATCAGACATGTCAAGGTTTGTCAGAACCAACTCATTACCGGATATTGCCGCATGCACCATAAAGAATGTCGCCGACGAAAAATCTCCTGGAATTGTACATTCAAAAGGTTTGTATTGCTGGCTTCCCGGTATGAAAAATTCTTTCATTAAGTTGTGTGAATATTTGATACCAAGCTTGTCAAGCCACCACAATGTAATTTCTACGTAAGGTATTTCATTAAGACGCGTAATTTTTACATGGGTATCCTTTTCAAGCAGCGGAGCATTTAACAAAATAGAAGACAGGTATTGTGACGTGACAGAATCAAGTTCAGTAAAACCTCCTGTGGCCCTTCCTTTAATAACTACAGGTGCTGACTCATTTCCTCTGGTTGTAAACGCTGTGCCTCCCAAATTATTTATGGCTTTTACCAAAGGCCCAATCTGTCTTTTACGAATCTGATAATCGCCTGTAAAAACAGTACATCCCTCAACGAGGGCAGCAGTCATAAGCCCAAGTCTGAGGCTTGTTCCGGAATTACCTACATCAATAACATTTTCCGGAACCTGTGGATATGCTCCAATTCCATTAACCGTATAGCTTTCTTCATTAAGATCATAAGTTGAGCCAAAAGCCCTGCATACATGGACAGCAGATATTGCATCTGCCGAAAGCAAAGGATTTCTGATAGTGCTTGTACCCTTTGCCAGCCCTGCCAGAAATAATGATCTTATAGTGTGGGACTTCGACCCGGGTATGTTTATATTACCCGAAAGATCTGATTTTTCTACCTTTAAAAACATAAAATTCACCTACCATATTACCGTATTTTTTACTTGCAAATTTACCGTGCTACATTATTCCTACATTACTATGTTATCTAATTAGGCTAAGTCTCGTCAACCGATACTTAGCCTATTTTTTTGAAATATACAAATTTACTGCTGTGTATTGATTATTTGTTTCGGTGGAGGCGGTCCAAAAAATTGGTAATAGTTGCAAAGAAGTCTTCCATTATATAACTTGCGTTTCTTATCTGCCCTTCTGCTAAATAGTTTTTCAAAATCCATATTGGATGTAATAACATAATAGGACCAGGTTTCCAGCTTTTTAAACACTTTACCCATTTCTCTGTAGAGGTCTTCTACGGCTTCCCTCTCTCCAAGTCTCTCACCATAAGGAGGATTACATATAATAATTCCGTATTTATATCTTGAGCTTATTTCAGACATGGGAAGCCTCTGAAGATGTATGGCATCCTCAACACCAGCTTTTTTCGCATGGTATCTAGCAAGGCTCATGGCATTCTCATCTATATCTGAACCATGGATTCTAAGTTCCTGATCCTCAACCATCATATCATACGCCTCGTCTCGAGCATCATCCCACAGTGATTGGGGAATTGTCGGCCACTTTTCAGCATCAAATTCACGACCTAAGCCCGGTGCAATGTTTCTTCCTATCATAGCTGCTTCTATGGGAATAGTCCCGCTTCCACAAAAAGGGTCCAACAAAATCCTGTCCTTCTTCCAATGACTTATCAAAATCATGGCACAAGCAAGAGTCTCCTTTAGTGGAGCACCTCCTACCAGCTTTCTATAGCCTCTTTTATGGAGTCCTGCTCCACTTGTATCTATTGTAAGAGTAACTATGTCCTTTAGTAATGCTACTTCTATTCTATATCTGGGTCCGGTTTCTTCAAACCATTCACATTTATATTTTTGTTTTAGTTTTTCAACAACTGCTTTTTTTACTATAGCCTGACAATCAGGGACACTGAAAAGCTTCGAATCAATAGACTTTCCTTCAACTGGAAATTCCGCATCCACTGGAATTATTTCATCCCAAGGTAAGGCTTTGGTTTTTTCGAATAATTCTTCAAAGCTCAAGGCCTTAAACTCACCCATTTTAAGCAAAATACGGTCTGCAGTTCTAAGCCATAAATTAGTTCTGCAAATAGCCGATTCATCCCCCGAAAATGTAACCTTCCCATTTTCTACCTTCTGCTCTAAATATCCAAGTTTTTTTAATTCTCTTGCCGTTACAGCTTCTATTCCAAAAGCGGATGTAGCAATAAGTTGTAATTTGCTCATTTTTTACCTTTCACGAAACATTTTTTGAGATTTTATTACAAAAATAAGTAATATTATTATAACCTTGCTAAGGATTATTAACAACATTATTTGCCACATTCAGCACTCTGATGCACTTTAGCATACATGTATAAAAATATAAACATTATATAAATATACCAGACAAAACAAATGACACCGATTTAACCACTGCTTGCAATTATCCATTTTCCCCTTTATCACTTTACCATATGTTTAAATCTTGTTTTAGTCTTCAAATCCTTATATTACAATGTTTTTATGTATATTGTATTTTTATCTATTTCATTTTTATGATTAATTTTGCAATTTTTGCTTTTTGCTCTTGCATATAAAAATATCTGATGATATAATATGGGAGGCGAAAAAAGTTAATAATTGGTGTACAATGGAGTATGCATTTTAACTACATGTCTGTATGTCTTTCTTTATATTTATTTCTGGGCGCGTATGTTAATAAAAAAAAGGTTTTTTTGTAACTTTTGTTTCAAATTACCATGTCTAAATATCTCCTGTCACCAAATACTACTTAATAATTAAATACATAGCAGGAGGTTATTTAAATGAAGATATTACAAAGAGTAATGGATCAGGTTATTCAAAGAAATCCTGGTGAACCAGAATTTCATCAGGCTGTAAAAGAAGTTCTCGAATCTCTTGAAATTGTTGCTGAGAAACATCCTGAATGGGTAGAAGCAGGTATATTCGACAGAATAGTAGAACCAGAAAGACAAATCATTTTCAGAGTACCTTGGGTTGATGATAATGGTAAGGTACATGTAAATCGTGGTTTCAGAATTCAATTCAACAGTGCAATTGGTCCTTATAAGGGCGGTTTAAGACTTCATCCTTCCGTTAATGCAAGTATCCTCAAATTCCTTGGTTTCGAACAAATATTCAAAAATTCATTAACAGGTCTACCTATCGGTGGTGGTAAAGGTGGTAGTGATTTCGATCCTAAGGGAAAATCAGACCTTGAAATTATGAGATTCTGCCAGAGCTTTATGACAGAATTATCAAAGCATATCGGTGCTGACACTGATGTTCCTGCTGGTGATATTGGAACTGGTGCAAGGGAAATCGGTTATATGTACGGACAATACAAAAGATTGAGAAATGAATTTACTGGTGTTCTCACAGGTAAAGGATTGACTTGGGGCGGAAGCCTTGTTCGTACTGAAGCTACTGGTTACGGCCTCTGCTACTTTATGGAAGAAGCATTAAAGGCTAAGGGTAAATCATTCAAGGGTGCTACAGTAGTTGTTTCCGGTTCAGGTAACGTTGCTATATACGCTACTGAAAAAGTACACCAGTTAGGTGGAAAAGTTGTTGCACTAAGTGATTCAAACGGATACATCTATGATCCAGACGGAATTAAGCTTGACACTGTTAAGCAGATTAAAGAAGTTGAAAGAAAGCGTATCAGTGAATATGTTAAGATTCACAAGAACGCAACTTACACTGAAGGCTGCTCAGGTATATGGAGCGTTAAGTGTGATATCGCTCTTCCTTCAGCTACTCAGAATGAAATAGATGAAGCTTCTGCTAAATTATTAGTAGCAAATGGCTGCTACGCAGTTGGAGAAGGTGCAAACATGCCATCAACTCCAGAAGCTGTTGAAGTTTACCTCAAAAACAAGATTATTTACGGGCCTGCTAAGGCTGCAAATGCAGGTGGAGTTGCAACTTCTGCTCTTGAAATGTGTCAGAACAGCATGCGTTACTCATGGACTTTTGAAGAAGTTGATGCGAAGCTCAAAGATATTATGGTTAATATCTACAATACCGTTAGTGCTGCTGCAAAAGAATACGGAATGGAAGACAATCTTGTTGCCGGTGCTAACATCGCAGGTTTCCTGAAGGTTGCCAATGCTATGTACGCTCAAGGAGTTGCATACTAACCTAAACCCTCATATAAAATGTAAAAACCATGGCATATTTTATGTGCCATGGTTTTTTACTGTTAGAAATATTTTTACAAAAACCGATTCCACGGTTCAGTTTTTGGTAATTCACAGTTAAATGTCATTTCTTCTTTTTTAGTGGGATGTTCCAATGTTAATGAAGATGCCCAAAGTGCTATTTGTTGTCCGGGCTTATTTACCGAAGCTCCGTATCGTTGATCCCCATACAAAGGATATCCCAAATGAGAAAGCTGAACCCTTATCTGGTGAGGTCTTCCCGTATGAAGTTTCACCTTTATCAGACTTAGCTCTCCGTTGGATTTAAGGACTTCATATTCCAGTACTGCTTCCTTGGCATCCCTTGTACCTTCCTTTACAACATAAACCATATTCTTTGAACTGTCTTTCACCAAAAAGTTCCTTAGTTTAGTTTTCTGTTCCTTTGGGACACCTCTGACTACTGCCAGATAAACCTTTTTGAAGATTCTTGTTCTGACTTGTTCAGATAGCCTTGACGCAGATTTTGATGTTTTGGCAAATACCATTACGCCACCTACAGGCCTGTCTAGTCTATGTACAAGGCCAAGATATACCTCTCCGGGCTTATTATATTTTTCCTTGAGATATTGTTTTAATAGGGTGAGCATATCAATATCCTTTGTATTATCAGCCTGAACAGGTATATTTACAGGCTTTTCAACTACCAGCAGATGATTGTCCTCATATATTATTTTGGGAATCATCTATTCTCCCACCTTCCGAATATGCCACATGGAAGTACCAGACCAGAGTTACTTACAGGTATTCCAACTTCGCCACTGCTATGTGTCCCTTTAAATCTTTTTCCAATAGTTTGCTTCAAAATATTAGTGAGTACTGTGGGTGAAAACCCTGTGGTATACGAGTTTATCAAGAAAAATAAAGGCCTGTCCGATAAAAGGCCCATACATTGCTCCACAAAGCCATACAGAGAATTTTCTATCTTCCATATCTCTCCTCCTGGCCCTCTACCATAGGAAGGCGGGTCCATTATAATTCCGTCATATTTTTTGCCTCTTCTTATTTCACGTTGTACAAATTTCATACAATCGTCGGTTATAAATCTAACCGGTCTGTCTGCCAAACCCGAAAGTGCAAGGTTTTCCTTTGCCCAATTTACCATTCCTTTTGCTGCATCTACGTGGCATACCTCAGCTCCTGCATATGCAGTTGCAACAGTGGCCCCTCCCGTATAGGCAAAAAGGTTAAGAACCTTGATAGGCCTGTTTGCCTTCTGAATACTATTTATCATCCACTTCCAGTTAACAGCTTGCTCTGGAAACAATCCTGTATGTTTAAAACCAGTAGGCTCAATATAAAACTTCAAGTCATTAAATGATATTGTCCAACGTTTGGGAATCTTTTTCTTAAATTCCCATTGCCCTCCGCCGCTTTGACTTCTGTGATAATGTGCATCCGCCCTATCCCATATTTTTTTGTCCTTTATTGGCCAGATTATCTGAGGATCAGGTCTTCTAAGTATGACATTCCCCCATCGTTCAAGCTTTTCACCGTCTCCTGTCTCTATTAGTTCATATTCCTTCCATTCGTCTGCCAGTAACATTTATTTTCCTCCATTTATTTTTTCCTACATTAAATATATACTGTATTTTAGTCCTAAACCTATAGCTCTTCTCTGTATTTATTCATTAGATTTTTAAACAGCTCTGCACTTGTAGGCGGTGTATAGGTAATGGTGTTTGCTCCTGCTTCTATTGTCTCTCTTATACTATCTACTGTGGGTCCTCCCGTTGCAATTATGGGTACCTCAGGAAAGTTCTTGCGAATTTCCTTTACAACTGCAGGTGTTTTCCCAGCACATGATACATTAAGAATGGATGCTCCCGCATTCAGTCTGCCTTGTATATCTGTTTTTTCAGACGCGACGGTAACTACAATAGGAATATCTATCTTCATATTTAACTGTCTTATAATTTCATTTGGTGTGGGAGCGTTTACAACAACTCCTATTGCACCTTGAAATTCAGCATCCATTGCAATATTTACAACTCTTTTACCGGTTGTGGTTCCTCCCCCTACTCCGCAAAACACGGGGATATCTGATGCAGTTATAATGGCATGAGTAATTATTGGCTGCGGTGTAAAAGGATACACTGCAATAACTGCATGGGCATTGCAATTCTTTATTATAGCAACATCAGTTGAAAACAGTAAAGACTTTATATTTTTTCCAAAAATATTTATTCCGCTGGCTTGATTTATAATTTCAGGTATTTTTACCATATGCTTTCGCAAGTTACCTTCAATTTCCGGTATGAACATCCCATTATCCTCCATTAAATATCTGGTACTATAATAACCTTTTTACATAAATTGCATACTTTGTTCACGTAATAGTATACTAAAAAATTATAGACTAGTATACCGACATTCCCATAATTTATTTAGGTATTGTAATTCAAACCAGTCATGGTAGAATTATATTCGTCTATTATTAAAAATAATAATAAGGAGTTTAATTTATGATAAATAAGAATACTCTTCCAACAAATTTCCTTGGATGTGAAAGTTGCTTTGATGACTCAGATATTGTAATTTTCGGAGCTCCCTTCGATGGTACAACCACATTCAGGCCCGGCACAAGATTTGCCCCTTCTGCCATGAGAATTGATTCTATTGGTCTTGAAACATACAGTCCTTACTTTGATGCCGATATTTCCGACTATAAAATTCATGATTACGGTGACCTTGATCTTCCCTTTGGTTCACCAAATAAGGCTTTAGAAATGATATCTCAAACATCACGGTTAATCTTTGAAAATGGTAAAAAACCTCTTATGATTGGCGGAGAACATCTTGTATCACTACCTTCAATTGAACAGGCTGCAAAAATATATCCTGAGCTCAGAATCATTCATTTTGATGCACATACTGATTTGAGAGAAGAATACATTGGAGAACCTTTATCACACTCAACAGTTATAAGAAGAGCATGGGATATTTTGGGAGACAATCGCATCTATCAGTTTGGTATAAGAAGCGGAACACGTGAGGAATTTTATTGGGCTAAGGATGGTCATACCAATCTTTGTCTTCATAATTTTGATACACTTTCAAATGCTGTGTCTCAAATAGGTACTTTTCCGATTTATCTTACAATAGATTTGGATGTTCTTGATCCTTCCATATTCTCAGGAACAGGTACTCCTGAAGCAGGAGGAGTTACATTCCTTGAATTGATAAATGCACTTAAGAAAATATCCACATTAAATATAATAGGTGCAGATGTAGTTGAGCTGTCACCACATTATGATCATAGCGGTGCTTCTACTGCTGTTGCATGTAAAGTTTTAAGGGAAGTAATTCTTACAATGCAGAATTTATAAATATTGCAAATATTAAGAACCCGTTATTCCTAAAATCTAGATAACGGGTTCTTTTCTTATAGTATAAAGGTTTACAATGCTTTTTCTCCTCTTTCTTTTGTTCTAATACGGATACAATCCTCAAGATCAAATATGAATATTTTGCCGTCTCCTACCTCACCTGTCTGAGAGTACTTAACTATAGTATCTACTATCAGCTCAACCTTTTCATCAGCTGCTACTAATTCAAGCTTTACTTTTGGAAGTATATTTAAGGATACCTCTGTTCCTCTATAATATTCTTTCCATCCCATTTGCTTTCCTGCACCCATTACCTGTGTAATGGTTATGCCGTCTATATCAATTGCCAATAGGGCTTCCTTTAGTTCTTCCAGTTTTGACGGTCTGATAATTGCCTCTATTTTTTTCATGTTATACCCTCCCTCAATACATGATAATTATTCTTTCATTAATCCATTCCAGTAAATGAAGGATATGCTGATTCACCATGTTGTGATATGTCAAGTCCCTCAGACTCTTCTCTAGGAGCAACTCTGATTTCCTTCATAATTAATTTAACTACAAACATAATAACTACTGTTCCTACTACAGCAAAAGCTATTGTTACTGCTATACTTATTATCTGTGCTACAAACAATCTTGTGTCTCCAAATACGAGTCCATCCCACTGTGCTGCTGAGTTTATAGAGGATTTAGCAAACAATCCAGTTGCAATACCGCCCCATATGCCGCCGATTCCATGGCATCCAAAAGCATCAAGTGCATCATCATACCCGAATTTTGGTTTTATAATACTCATTGAAAAGTAGCAGATAGGACTTACAATGGCTCCTATTATCAGTGATGCCCAAATAGGTACGAAACCTGCTCCCGGTGTTATTGCAACAAGACCAACAACAGCTCCAGTTGCTGCACCCAGCATAGTAGGCTTTCCTCTTGTAATCTTCTCAACTACCATCCATGACAGAAGAGCCATTGCAGCAGATGTGTTTGTAGTAATTAATGCATGAACCGCTAACTCTCCGCTTCCTAATGCACTTCCAGCATTGAAACCAAACCATCCAAACCAGAGAACTGCTGTACCGATAAACACTAAAGGTATATTGTGGGGCTGATGCGAGGTCATTCCATAGCCCTTTCTCTTACCCAGTATAATTGCTGCCACCAAACCTGAAACACCCGAACTTATATGAACTACATTACCTCCGGCAAAGTCTACAGCTCCGAGATTTCTTATAAATCCATCCACGCCCCATACCATATGAGCCATTGGGTAATATACGATTAATGACCACAAGGTTATAAAAAGAACCAGTGATGAAAATTTCATTCTTTCAACTAATGCACCTGTAATAAGTGCCGGTGTTATTATTGCAAACATCATTTGAAAAGCTGCAAATAAAGTATGCGGTATAGTTCCTGCATAATCAGCATTCGGCTCACTTGACATATTTCTGAAAAATACCCAGTCAAAATTTCCTATGATTCCACCAAAATCTTTTCCGAATGACAAAGAATACCCTATAGCTACCCAGAGTACCGATGCAAGACCTGCAATAAAAAAGGATGCCATAATAGTACTTAATACATTTTTTCTTTTTACCATTCCTCCATAAAAGAGTGCTAAACCCGGTGTCATAAAGAATACTAAAGCAGTTGACACCAACATAAAGGCTGTATCGCCAGTGTTAATACTTCCCATAATTTTTTACCCCCATATTTTTATAAATTAAACTGAAAAATATTTAATAAAAAAGCATGTAAAGAGACAGAATTATCCTCTTTTACACGCCATTGTGAATGAATTAATATAAAACTCTTATAAAATACAGAAAGCTACTTAATAAATCAAATTTATAAACTTTGATTTATAAGCAGCCTCATTGCTGTTTTTGATATTAAATTGATTAATAATATGCAGTAATACTACCATTTGATATTAATAATTTCAAGTAATTTATTTAAAAACTCTGAATAATTTCCTCAGCTACTTTTAACTGTGATGTTCTTGTATCCATTGCTCTCTTCTGAATATATCTATGCGCTTGAGGTTCTGTCATATTCATCTTTTCTACAAGAATCCATTTCGCTTTTTCTATAATCTTCCGATCCTTCATCTTCTTTTCAAGATCTTCGTTTATAGTTTTTAATCCCACTAATGACTTTCTAGACTGAACAGCAAATCTGGCTGTTTGTAACAAAATCATTTTGTTTATTGGCTTAGGCAGTATTAACGCTCCTACTTTCTCAAGCTTATACTGCATATCCTCAAGATTTTCATGTTTAGCCAATACTACTATTCCTGCATCTGTATTGTCTGCAATATCTAAAATAAAATCAGTTCCAAGTTCATCCTGTAAAGGTGAATTAACCAATATCAGTTCAGGTTCAAAAAAATCAAGTTTACGTCTGGCAGCACTTGCCGATAACGAGTATTCCGCAGACGAATATCCCTGCTGTAGCATGAGGGCTCTGATTTCTTTGATTAACTCCGGCTTACTGCATACTATAAGAATCCCTCCTGCACTCATTGGCATCACCTCCATTTGAATGGGGAATAATTATAGCTAATTATACTGCTGTAATCTGTCAATTAATATGCAGTAAGGTAATTATCTATCTCCCAAGGATGAACTGTACTGTTGTAGTTAGCCCACTCAAGTTCTTTAGCGGATATATACTTTGAATATATGTGTTCTCCTAAAACTTCCTTGATATAAGTATCCTTTTTCATCTCTTCCAATGCTAAATAAAGATTAGAAGGAAGTCGTTGTATCTTCAATTCTTTCTCCTGTTCAGGAGAAAGGTTATAAGTATTAGTATCAACAGGTTCAGGTATTTCCATTTTCTTTTGCAATCCATCCAAGCCTGCTTCCAGAATCAGTGCCAATGTAAGATACGGATTACAGGATGGGTCAGGACTCCTTAATTCTATTCTGGTTGCTTCACCCTTTGGTGCAGGAATTCTTAAAAGAGGACTTCTGTTCATATGAGACCATGCAATATGAATAGGAGCCTCAAATCCGGGTACAAACCTTTTGTATGAGTTTACCAGTGGATTTGCAACTGCCGTGAATCCCTTTACATGTTCCAATATACCCGCCGCAAACATTTTTGCGGTGTCGGATATATCCCTACTGTCTTCACCTGCACTAAAAAGGTTTTTGCCGTCTTTAAACAGAGACATGTTTATGTGCATACCGGAGCCATAGTCATTATATATTGGTTTTGGCATAAAGGTTGCATGAAGCCCGTTTCTTTGTGCAACAATTTTGACTACTGTTTTGAATGTCATTATTCTGTCAGCAGCAGTCATAACATCACTGTACCTGAAATCAACCTCATGCTGTCCGGCTGCATTTTCATGATGTGATGCCTCTGTTTCAAAACCCATATCTTCAAGGACCATGCAAATTTCTCTTCTGCAATTTTCGCCTAAATCAGCAGGAGCAACATCGAAATAACCCGCTGAGTCATGAGGTTTTGTTGTAGGCATACCATCAGCATCTATATTAAAAAGGAAAAATTCGCACTCTGAACCTATATTAAACGTATATCCTTGTTTTTTTGCCTTTTCGGCAGATCTTTTTAAGATGTATCTTGGGTCTCCCATAAACTGTGAGCCATCATAATTCTTAATATCGCATATAAATCTTGCTACCTTGCCATGCTGCGGTCTCCATGGAATAATGGAAAATGTATTGAGATCCGGAAACAGCAGCATATCTGACGATTCCACCTCGGAAAATCCCGCAATGGCAGATGCATCAAAAATTACCCCTTCATCAAGAGCTCTCTCAAGTAGTTGTGAATTTATAGCTATATTTTTCATTCTGCCGAATATATCTGAAAACTGCAGTCTGATGAATTTAACATCATTTTGCTCTATAAATTTCAAAACATCGTTCTTAGTAGCCATTTTCCCACCTCTTTCCTTTTCTTTCTTATTATTAGTATTTTACACAATTATTAATTATGTGTATATAGTTGTTTATACGGATTTTTGGTATTTGCAGTCAGCTTTATGAAATTTGATTTTAGTATATCCTTTTTATCATATCCAAAACTATTACAAAAATCCTCTACTATGCCATCAATCTGCTTTTTGTCTTCTTCCGTTGCAAAGGTTGCAGAAACCTGCGGAGGAAGTCCCTGGGGAATATCATTACATCTCAAGTATATGGCACCACCATGCATTCCAGTACCACAAAAATTACCAACCGGAATTCCTTCCACACCTATTCCAAGTACAACGATTATTCCACCTGCCTGATATTCGCCCAAAAAGTCGCCGGTTTTACCTCCAACTACCACAACAGGTTTTTGATCCTTGTATTCTTTCATGTGTATTCCTACACGGTAGCCAGCATTTCCCTTTATAAGGATTTTACCGCCGCGCATACCATAACCTGTGGTGTCACCGCAGTTACCGTGGATTATTATCGACCCTTCATTCATTGTATCTCCTGTAGCATCCTGAGCATTACCGTTAACTATTACATCTGCGCCATCCATATATGAGCCCAGGGCATTTCCTGGAGTACCATTTATAGTTATAGTCTTTCCCTTAATTCCACAGCCTATATATCTTTGTCCATATACCTCGTCGAGTATTATCTCTTTATCAGCGGTATTTCTTATCTGTTCATTAATTTCGGTATAGTAAGTATCACCAACTGTAATCCTCATATTACTTCCCTCCCGCCAATTTCTGCATCCTAGCCTTTTTATCAAACACCATGAGCTGAGGATTCATTTTTAATAAATTGCTGTCAATCTCATCCATCGGGATTTTTTCTCGTATCAGTGAAGTATAAATCCCTGCTCTGTCTATTTCCCCTATAAGTATAAAACCTTTTAGCAGCCCATCTGAGAAAAACATTCTTTTATAGTTATTTTCATTAATTTCTTCGTAACATTCACCTTCCATAGCTCCCGCAGTTAACATGTGTAAACCAAAGAAACCTATGGCATTCATGGGCATTGCAGTATCAAAGGTTTGATTTCCGCCAGCCATATTTATTCCGGCTGTTTCACCCTGGAAATATGCATTTGGAAGAAGTGCAAGTATCTTGCTCTGTCCTGTGCAAATGTCTAAGCTTTCAGTGCAATCACCAGCGGCATATATGTCTTTCAATGTTGTTTCCTGACGGTTATCTGTAACAATCCCCCTGTTTACTTCTCCTCCGGCATCCTTGACCAATCCAGTGTTTGGCCTTACGCCAACTGCTACTATCAAAACGTCATATGGCAATTCTTTTCCGGATTTAAGTACTACTGTGTTTTCTTTTACTGCTGATGCAGCGTCATTTAGTAAAAACTTTATTCCTTCTTTTTCTATATGTTTCTGTACCATAGATGCACCTGCTGCATCAAGAATACTTGGAAGAACTCTGTCAGCAAGGTCAACAACAGTAATATCCTCGCACACTTCATGAAGTCCTTCTGCAGCCTTTAATCCGATAAGACCAGCACCCATTATTACAACCTTTGAGTCCCTATTTACCGCTTCCTTTACACCCTTTGCACTATCCCACTTGAGAAAAGTAAAAACATTTTTAGCATCATTCAAGCCTTCAACAGGAGGTACAAACGGTGATGATCCTGTGGCTACCAATAGCTTGTCGTATTCAACAGTACTTCCATCCTCAAGCACAACTTTCTTTACATCTGTATCTATTTGTACTGCCTTCTTTCCTAAAATAGCAGTACAATTATTTTTTTCATAAAAATCACTGCTTCTGTAATACATCTTGTCATCAGTTACTTTGCCCTTTAACCAATATGATATAAGCGGGCGGGAGTACGTAAAATGTGGTTCATCCGATATCAAAGTAATTGATGATTCCCCATCTACACTACGGATTCCGCTGACACAACCTATTGCAGCAGCTGAATTTCCAATAATCACATACTTCACTTAAAATCAACCCCTTTCCTCATATACAATAGCTAAATTCGGGCAGTTTTCTGCACAAGCCGGTTTTCCGCTCTCAATACACAGGTCACACTTTTTAATGGCCTTTTCTTTTCCGGGTATAACCGAACCATATGGACAAACAAGAATACAAGTATAGCAGCCCACGCATCTTGACTCATCAACAAATACTCTTCCGTCTTCATCCTTCTGCATTGCTCCAGTAATACATGATTTCACACATAAAGGTGTTTCACAATGTCTGCAGGATACGGCAAAATTAATGCTGTCTCCCTCTTCAATTGTCAAGCGTGGCTGTGGCTTCGAATCTCCCGAAAAAGCCTTTACCATATCTTTCTTTCCGCTATGTGCAAATGCACAATAGTATTCGCAAAGATGACATCCCAAACATCTGTCTTCATTTACATATATTTTTTTCATCTTAAATCTTCACCCCTTATTCGCCGGCGTGCATAACGCCTAATATATCAAGTTCTTTTTGACTTAATCCTATTCCCCTGAGCATTAAACGATTTCCTTTGAGACTCTCGATTGCATTTATACCCATGCCGCCGAGCATTTCCTTTATCTCATGATCCCATGCGTGAACAAGATTTATTAAGCGTTTGTATCCGATATCAGGGTTAAGTCTCTTAACAAGATCAGGTCTTTGTGTTGCTATACCCCAGTTACATTTTCCGCCATGACAGCTTCTGCATACATGACAGCCCAAAGCAATCAACGCAGATGTTCCGATATACACGGCGTCTGCTCCAAGAGCGATGGCTTTTACAATATCCCCGCTGTTTCTTATGCTTCCTGCTACTACCAGCGAAACATTGTTTCTTATACCTTCATCTCTCAATCTCTGATCAACTGAGGCCAGTGCAAGCTCTATTGGGATTCCCACGTTGTCTCTGATTCTGGTAGGTGCTGCACCTGTTCCTCCTCTGTATCCGTCAATTGCAATGATATCTGCTCCGGAACGGGCTATACCTGATGCTATGGCAGCTACATTGTGTACTGCGGCTATCTTTACTATAACCGGTTTGGTATATGCAGTTGCTTCCTTTAATGAAAATACAAGCTGTCTTAGATCTTCTATTGAATATATATCATGGTGAGGTGCAGGTGATATTGCATCACTTCCCACCGGAATCATTCTGGTTTTTGATACATCCTCGCCAACTTTTTCTCCTGGCAAGTGTCCGCCTATACCAGGTTTTGCTCCCTGACCCATTTTTATTTCTATTGCGGCACCTGCGCTTAAGTAACCCACATGAACACCGAATCTTCCTGAAGCTACCTGAACTATTGTGTTTTTGCCGTACTTGTAAAAGTCTTCATTTAGACCACCTTCACCGGTATTATAGTAGGTTCCCAGTTCTTCTGCTGCTCTTGCAAGACTTTCATGAGCATTTCTGCTTATTGAGCCGTATGACATTGCCGAGAACATGATAGGTACTTTTAAATCAAGGTGAGGTGCTATCTTTGTCTTGAGCTTTCCATTCTCATCAAATTCCAATTTTTGTGGCTTTGAGCCCAACTGAACCCTTGTTTCCATAGGTTCTCTCAATGGGTCTATGGATGGATTGGTAACCTGACTTGCATTTATCAGCAATTTATCCCAATAAATAGGATATGGAACTGGGTTACCCATTGATGACAAAAGAACTCCACCTGTATTTGCCTGCTTATATATCTCTGTTATTTGCTGCTGTGTCCAGTTGGCATTTTCCTTAAACTCATTCTTATATTTGGTTATACGCAGTGCACGTGTAGGACACAGTGAAACACATCTCTGACAGTCCACGCACTTACTGTCATCAGCAACCATCATATCAAGTTCTTCGTCATAGCTGTGTACTTCATTGGCACACTGACGCATACATACTTTACATTTAATACATTTCTTAGGATCTCTACATACCTCGTATTGAGGTGTAAAATAATTAATTCCCATTAGATTTCACCCCCTGATAACGTTGCAATTACTGGTTCTCCGCCTTTTGGGCTCCAGATTCTATCTACCTCTGGATGTATAATCCTGATAGCACTCTCTTCGCTGGCTACAAGTACAAGGTCTCCTTTTTCTGCAGCAACCATGGAGCGAAGTTTCAATCTGTCATTCAGCGCCATCATTCCGCCTTCATATCCCAATATTATTGAGAAAGGACCTGTTATAAGAAGACTTGCATAAACATTTCTTATTGCTGTAAATTTCTCTTTCATATCCTGAGGCATTTTGTCTATTTCAGACCAAAAAGGAGCAGCTATTATGGATGCACAATCTTCCAGGGATATACCCTGTCTTCTGTTCAGATAATCGAAGATATATGTTATTACTTCTGTATCAGTAAGAAGGGAACATTTGTATCCGAACATTTCCATAAAACGTCTGTTGGCATCATATGAAGATATTTCTCCGTTGTGTACTATTGTATAGTCCAGAAGTGAAAATGGATGTGCTCCTCCCCACCAGCCAGGAGTATTTGTAGGATATCTGCCATGTGCAGTCCAACAGTAACCATCGTATTCCTCAAGCTTATAGAACTCTCCAACATCCTCGGGAAAACCTACTGCTTTGAATACTCCCATGTTTTTACCACTGGAAAATACATATGCACCATCAATTCTTGTGTTTATCTTTATAACACACCTTGCAACATATTCCTTTTCCTCAAGCTGACTTTCCTCAAGCTTGCTGTGAAGAGGTGATACAAAATATCTCCATATAAGGGGAGCATCAGTTATTCTTGGATGTTTTCTTGTAGGAATTCTGCTTAAATTGACCACATCAAAATGTCTGTTTATGAATCTTTCGGCATCTTCTCTTGCCTCATTACTGTCAAAGAATACATGAAATGCATAAAGTTCTTTATATTCAGGGTAAATACCATAGCCTGCAAATCCTCCTCCTAAGCCGTTGGAGCGATCGTGCATAACCGCTATTGATTTTACTATATCCTGACCTGAGATGCGTCTACCTTCCCTGCTGAACATTCCTGAAATTGCACAACCAGATGGTATTCTTACCTGACCTTCTTTCAATAACATGTCGTACACTTCCTTTACTAAAAAAATAAAAATCAAAACAATAAATTTCTATATTTATAAAAATAACAGTCACATATTTGGGTAACAAAAAAGCGTACTCATACAAACCCCTAAAATCAGGTTTCTATGAGAACGCCATTGTTCTTCGTTTATTTTTTTTTAATTTATGTGACATAACTGCAATTTAACTTCAAGAGTATTTTACTAAGAAAATAATTATCCGTCAATACTTTTTTTGCAATTTTATATTTCCAATCCTGCAAAATCTTTTTGTATCCAGTTTATACAACAAAACAGCAAAACTATAGCAGTGTCACGGAAAGGTAGATATTAAGCTTGTTTAATCTATAAAAATGTTTTCTGGAAAAAGTATTGCATTTTTGCAGGACGTATATTATAATGGTTGTAAATTAATTAATTGCAGCAAAGGTGCTGTGTCAACAAACATTTATAGTTAATAGTTAAATGTTTGTTTGGTACAGTTTTTTTATTTATATAATATAGTATATAATTTTTTATCTTTTTGCAAAGCTTAAGTTTACATTGAAAATTGCAAATTGAGGAGGTACGTAATGACTGATTCTAATGATTACATTAAATATATAGCGGATCTTGCAAAATTATCTCTTGATGATAGTGAGATACAGTCATTGGCTGATGATATGCGAGATATTATAGGATTAATGGATACTATTAAAAATATTGATACAGAGCATATTGATGCAACCGAACATATATCCCGAGTAACTAATAATTTGAGGGAAGATAATCCCGGAGACTCGTTTGAAACCGAAAAAATCCTGTCAAATTCAAAAAAGACTATGGAAAATTGTTTTGCTATTCCTAAGATGATTGAATAAGGAGGTCCTCATGGATATAACCAAGTTAACCATTAAAGAAGCCAGGGGGCTTCTTGATAATAAAGAAATAAGTGCTGTAGAACTCACTCGTATGTATTTGGACAGAATTAATTTACTTGATGATAAAGTAGGGTCCTATCTTTCAGTTACTGAAGATATGGCTCTGGAACATGCCCAACAGGCACAGAATATCATAGATAGCGGTAAATCATCCTTGCTTACAGGTATTCCACTAAGTATAAAAGATAACATATGTATTGAAGGAACAAAAACTACATGTGCTTCAAAAATGCTTGAGGACTTTGTTTCCCCATATACAGCAACGGCAGTAAGCAAGCTTCTGGCAGACAATGCAGTTATTCTTGGAAAAACTAATTTGGATGAATTTGCCATGGGAGGTTCTACGGAAAATTCTGCATTTAAGACAACAAAAAACCCCTTTGACTTAACAAGAGTCCCCGGTGGTTCTTCAGGCGGTTCTGCTGCCTGTGTATCTGCTTCTTTAGCCCTTGGTTCTCTTGGTTCTGATACAGGTGGTTCAGTAAGACAGCCTGCCTCCTTTTGTGGGGTTGTTGGTATGAAACCTACTTATGGATTGGTTTCAAGATATGGTTTAGTGGCTTTTGCATCCTCCTTTGACCAGATTGGCCCCATAGCTAAAACCGTTGAGGATTGTGCAATAATTCTGGACAGTATCTGCGGAAATGATTCCAAAGATGCTACTTCCTTAAAATACGAAAAGGATTCAAGCTACAGTTCTTCTGTTTCAGGCGATATAAAAGGGTTTAAGATTGGTTTACCTAAGGAATATCTGACAGAAGGCCTAAACGCCGAAGTAAAGGAGTCACTTTATAAATCCATTGACAAATTAGAGAGTATGGGTGCAAAAATAGAAGAGTTCTCTATGCCGGTATTGAAACACGCCGTACCTGCTTACTATCTTATGTCCTCTGCTGAAGCAAGTTCCAATTTGTCAAGGTATGACGGAGTAAAGTACAGCTATAGAGCCGACAACTGCAAATCCTTTAATGAACTAATCGGCAAATCTAGAGCTGAGGGCTTTGGAAAAGAAGTTAAAAGAAGAATTCTTCTTGGAACTTACGCTCTTGCCTCAGGTTACTACGATGCTTATTACAAAAAAGCTCTCAAGCTTAGAACATTAATAAGTAATGGCTTTAATGAGGCTTTTTCAAAATATGATGTGGTTCTGCACCCTACTGCTCCTGAAACCGCGTTCAAAATAGGGCAGAACACAAATAATCCCCTTACAATGTATCTTGCAGATATTTACACTGTTGCTGTAAATATAGCCGGACTTCCTTCTATATCTGTCCCATGCGGCTACGATTCAAAGGGGCTTCCTATAGGTCTTTCCTTCACAGGCAAGCCGTTAGGAGAAAAAGATATATTCAGGGCTGCTGCGAATTTTGAGGCTGAATTTGCCGATAAGTTCAGAGTTCCCGCAATATAGCAAGAAAGGAGCATAGCGATGAAATACATCCCTACTATAGGTTTGGAAATACATTCAGAGTTATCTACAAAATCGAAAATTTTCTGCGATTGTCCCGTTAGTTTCGGTGGTGAGCCAAATACAAGGTGTTGTCCAGTATGTACAGGAATGCCCGGAACTTTGCCAGTTCTTAATAAGCAAGCAGTTGAATATACTGTAATGGCTGGCTTGGCCTTAAACTGCAAGATAAATGAATTTTCGAAAATGGACAGAAAAAATTACTTTTATCCTGATTTACCTAAGGCTTACCAGATATCGCAATTTGATCTTCCTATCTGCAAAGATGGCGGATTGACTATAAATACGCCTGATGGCGAAAAATTTATAAGAATTGAAAGAATTCATTTAGAGGAAGATGCCGGAAAGCTCCTTCATGACAGCTATGACAGATACAGTCTCGCTGATTATAACCGTTGCGGAGTTCCTCTAATAGAAATTGTAACTAAACCTGATTTGTCTTCCCCAGAGGAAGCAAGAGACTTTGTTGAAAAAGTTCGCTTGATGCTCCTCTACTCCGGTGTATCCGACTGCCGTATGGAGGAAGGTTCTTTGAGAGCCGATGTTAATGTTTCCATTAGACCCGTTGGTACTGATGAACTTGGCACAAGAACAGAAATGAAAAATATCAACTCCATAAAGGCTATTGCAAGAGCTATTGAATATGAAATCAACAGACAGTCAGAACTTCTGGATGAAGGCTTAAAAATAACTCAGGAAACAAGACGTTGGGATGACAGTAAAGGAGAAAGCAAACCTCTAAGGAGCAAGGAAAATGCTCATGACTATAGATATTTTCCCGAACCGGATATTGTGCCTATCACATTTACAAGTGAGGATATTGAGAGATTGAAAAAATCTCTTCCGGAGCTGCCAGACAAGAGATTTGAAAGATATACTAAAGTATATGGAATTAACCCGACTGATGCAAACCTGCTGCTGACTTCTGTAAGCCTTTCTGATTTCTTTGAAGCTACTGCAGCTGAATCAGGTAATCCTAAAACAGCCGCTAATTTTATAGTTGTTGAAGTTTTGAGAAGGCTCAATGACAACTGTATGGCACCTGAGGATATTCCATTTGACGGCAAGCTGTTAGGAAGACTTATAAAGATGATGGACAGTGATGAGATTACTTCAAACAACGCCAAGAAGGTATTGGCAGAAATGTTTGAAACAGGTAAGGAGCCTGAAGCTATTATAGCTGAAAAGGGTTACAAAGTAATAAATGATACAGCTGAAGTTGAAAACACTGTTAAAGAGATACTATCTGTTAACAAAAAAGCTGTTGCAGAATATCTTGAAGGTAAGGAAAAAACTTTTGGATTTTTGATGGGCCAATGTTCAAGGGCCTTGGCTGGCAGGGGTAATCCTAAAGTAATTCAGGAGATTCTCAGAAGCGAGTTAAATAAGCTTAAAAGCTAACAAATATAAAAAAGCTTAATAGATTTTGTGAAACAAAGGCGTTTCACTTCCTTAAAAATATTTTTAAGGGGTGAAATGTCTTTTTTTATATATTACACTGACAATCAATTAAATTTAAATTATTCAAGGAGGGGTTAACATGGATTTTCGTGTTACAGAAATTTATGGAAGTAATGTATTTAATGATGCAACTATGCGTGAACGTCTTCCCAAAAATACCTATAAATCATTAAAGAAGACTATTGATGAAGGTTTAGCATTGGATATTACAGTAGCTGACGTAGTTGCAAGTGCAATGAAGGATTGGGCTATAGAGAAGGGTGCAACTCATTTCACCCACTGGTTCCAGCCAATGACTGGTATCACAGCTGAAAAACATGACTCTTTCATTTCGCCTACAAATGACGGTAAGGTTATTATGGAATTTACAGGTAAGGACCTTGTAAAAGGTGAACCTGATGCATCCTCCTTCCCTTCCGGTGGACTTAGAGCAACTTTTGAAGCCAGAGGCTATACTGCTTGGGACTGTACTTCACCAGCCTTCGTTAAAGATGGCACTTTATATATCCCAACTGCTTTTTGCTCATATACTGGAGAAGTTCTAGATAAAAAGACTCCTTTGCTCCGCTCAATGGAAGCTCTCAATAAACAGGCTCTTAGAATTCTAAAACTCTTTGGAAACACTACTGCAACAAGGGTTACAACTACTGTTGGACCTGAGCAGGAATACTTCTTGATTGACAGAGATTTATATAAAAAGAGAAAAGACTTGATCTTTACAGGAAGAACTCTTTTCGGCAATAAACCACCAAAAGGACAGGAACTTGAAGACCATTACTTTGGAAACATTAAGGAAAGAGTTGCAAACTACATGAAGGATCTTGATAAAGAACTGTGGGAACTGGGAATTGCAGCTAAAACAAAGCATAATGAAGTTGCGCCTGCTCAGCACGAATTGGCTCCTATATTCACAACTTCAAACATAGCAACCGACCACAATCAGCTGACTATGGAGCTTATGCAGAAAATAGCTCTCAGACACAATCTTGTATGCCTTCTCCACGAGAAACCATTTGCAGGTGTAAACGGTTCAGGTAAGCACAACAACTGGTCAATGTCCACAAATGACGGTCAAAACCTGTTGGAGCCCGGATCTACTCCTCATGAAAATGTTCAGTTCCTTGTTTTCCTGTGTGCAGTTATTAAGGCTGTTGACGATTATCAGGATTTAATGCGTCTTTCAGTAGCATCAGCCGGAAACGACCACAGACTAGGTGCAAATGAGGCTCCGCCTGCTATAGTTTCAATTTTCCTTGGAGATCAATTAACAGATGTCCTCAATCAGCTTGAAAACGGAAAAGCTAAGGGCAAAGCTTACAACTCTATTCTTGAAACCGGTGTTGCAAGCTTGCCAAAGCTTCCTAAAGATACAACTGACCGTAACAGAACATCACCATTTGCATTTACTGGTAACAAATTTGAATTCAGAATGCTTGGGTCTTCAGCTTCTATAGCTGGTCCGAACTTTGTACTAAATACAATAGTTGCTGAAGTACTTCAAAAGTTTGCTGACACTCTGGAGGGACAAAGCGATCTTTCTAGTGCAGTTACAGATTTAATATCTGAAACTATCAAAAATCACAAGCGTATAATTTTCAACGGCAACAACTATACAGATGAATGGGTTGCAGAAGCAGAAAGCAGAGGATTACTCAATCTCAAGTCAACTGTTGAATGTATACCTACATTCATAAAAGACAAAAACGTAGCTGTTTTTGTTAAGCATGGAGTTCTAAGTAAATCGGAAATTGAATCAAGATATGAAATTTTACTTGAAAACTATATTAAGACAATTAACATTGAAGCTTGTACTATGATATCAATGGCTAAAACTCAACTTCTTCCTGCTGCGTTTAAGTTCAGCAAGGATTTATCCGATACAATTAACTCCGTAAAAGCTACCGGAATGTCAGTTGAAGTATCAGCACAATCCTCTGTTCTTAAAGAATTATCACCAGTATTAAGCTCCTTCTCTTCAAACATAAACGCTTTGAAGAAAGCTGTAGAAAAAGCAAGTGCTGAAGACACAAGTGCATTAAAACAGGCAGAGGCATTCAGTAAAATTGTAGTGCCTGCCATGGAAGCATTGAGAGCTGATGCAGATAAACTGGAAGCAATCATTCCAAAAGATTTGTATCCATTCCCTAGCTATGCTGAATTGCTTTTTAATATATAGATATAAAATAGAAAAATAAAATATAATTGTATTTGGCACAAAGGGACATATGTACCACCCTACTACTGTCCCTTTTGCCATTTTTTTAGCATGATAGTATAATACTTAAATGAAACGGAGAGAAGTCTAATGAAAAGCTCTTCCTACATAATTTCAAGCTGTCTGTTATTTCTGGCATCAACTTTTTTAGTATGTTTTTCAGGGATAAATTTTTATATTAAGCTAATATTGAATCTTATTGTATTTGCAGTTTACTTTATAGTTACTCGGAAACTTATTCAGGGAAAATTCAAGCAATATACTGACAGAATTAAAAAATTGAAAAGAGACCTGAAAAAATTTAATTTTGAAGTTCAGGTTACCTCAAGTCAGATTTCATCCGTATCTGAAAATATTTCGGTAACATTAGACGAAAACAATGAATTTGCAAAATATGTTTATGACGAAGTTAAGGAAATGTCAAACAAGAATGAACATGTATATAATAGTATTACCAATACCCTTTCTGAAGTCAAAAACATTGTGGATTTGTTAAATAACGCAAAAGATATAACAAGTCAAATGATTAAAAAAAGCTCAATTTCCAAGGATACAGTCAGATTGAGTCTTGAAGAAATAATGCAGATTGTCAAGACAATTGACAGTATCCACGAATCCTCAAATAAAACTCTTGCAAATATGGAGAGACTTCAAAAAACCTCTGGGGAGATTGAGCATATTCTTGAAACTGTCAGCAGTATTTCAAAGCAAACTCAGCTTCTGGCATTAAACGCAACCATTGAATCTGCCCGTGCCGGGGAACATGGAAAGGGCTTCGCTGTGGTGGCAGCTGAAATTCATAAACTTGCTGACAATACAGGTAAATCTGTGGAAGAAATAGGAGCACTGATTAAATCCATTCATGGAGAAGTCGGAAGCGTATATACTGTTGTAAGGGAAAACGCCTCTAGAGTTGATGAAGGTATTTCTGCAACAAAAAGCATTGAAAAATATTTGGAAAAAATCGATTCTTCATTTAACGATGTATTTGGCATGATGGACAAAATAAATTCATTATCCCAACAGGAGGTTCTCATTGCACAGAACGTAGGAAATCAGATTAGAGATGTGGAAGATGTTTTGTCTGCAACTTTACGCTCGGTGGATGATGTTTGTGAATCAGTGCACCAGCAAAAAAAGAATATAGAGGAGATATCCTCTATGGGCATACGGCTTAACGAAGCCTCCTCTACTCTATCTGAATTATTTTCTGGTGAAGCAGAAGATGTTGAAGCTCTTAGCAACGACGCTATGGACAAGGCAAAAAACTCTCTTTCAATTATTCATGAGGAACTTTGTTCAAAAAGTGAAATCATAAACTCTAAAGATAGCGCAATCCATGAAGAAATTTTAAGAGATTTTAAAGATAAGTATCCTTTTGTAGAGGCAGTATGGACAAATGATAAAAAAGGCCGTTTTATATGCTCCTTACCAAAAGCAGGAATTGCAAATGCAAATGTCCGTGAATGGTTCAAAAGGAGTATTAAAGGTGAAAATTTTGTTTCCTCAATATATATTTCTGCCATAACCAGAAATCCTTGTATTACAGTTTCCTCTCCTATTATGTCCAATACAGGTGAAATCGTTGGAGTAGTAGGTATTGATATAAATATTCATTGATTTTTAAAGCACAAATCACCTCTCTTTTTCATATAATAATAAAGCATGGGACAATGGCGTCGTCAGTGATGATAGTTGTCCCATGTCTTATATTTATAAGAATACTTTCTGGAGGATAAAATATGTGCTCAATTCTTGGTTTGGTAAATTTTAAAGATGGTACAAAAAGCATCTCTAAGGAAACCCTTGAAGTCATGAGGCTTACTACTAATCACAGAGGCCCTGATCAACACGGTTTTTTCAGAGATGACTATGTTTGCTTTGGTCATAACAGGCTTGCCGTTATTGATGTTGCCAACGGCTTACAACCTATGACAGCAGTTTTTGAAGGTAAATCCTATACTATTGTTTACAACGGAGAACTATATAATTCAAATGAATTACGCTCTGAGCTCGAAAATCTAGGAGTGGAATTTAAAACCCACTGCGATACTGAGGTTTTGCTTTATTCATACATCCTTTGGGGTATGGGCTGCTCGGAAAAACTAAATGGTATTTTTGCCTTTGCAGTTTATGATGATGATAAAAAACAGATTTATCTATCCCGAGACAGAATGGGAGTAAAACCGTTTTTTTATACTTTTATCGGAGATACTTTAATTTTCTCCTCAGAAGTAAAAGCAATATTAAAACATCCTCAGATTAAAGCAGAGCTTGACAGTGAAGGTATTTGGCAACTGTTATATCTCTCTCCTATGCGCCCGTCCAATAACGGTATTTTCAAAAACATTTTTGAAATCTCACCCGGCTTTCACGGAATTTATAACCATAATGGACTTGAATTACGCAAATACTGGTCCTTGCAGGCTTATGAGCTAGAGGACAGTGAAAGTACTATTGTAGAAAAAACAAAATTTTATCTCACAGATGCAATTCAAAGACAGCTGATTTCTGATGTACCCTTGTGTACCTTTTTGTCAGGAGGACTTGATTCTTCCGTAGTAACAGCTGTTGCCCGGGCTGATAAGAAAAACGGGGATTTATTATCCACCTATTCCTTTGAATATGAAGGAAATAAGCAGCACTTTACCTCTACAAGCTTCCAGCCCGAAAGCGATGACAGTTATGCAGTATGGCTAAGTGAGTATCTTGGCACAGACCATACAGTTCTTACTGTAAGCCAGCAAAGTATCGCAGACCTCCTTTATGATGCAGTAAAATTTAGAGACTATCCAGGTATGGCGGACATAGACTCCTCTCTTCTTTATTATTGCAAGCAGATTAAAAAAAGACATACTGTTGCTTTGAGCGGTGAATGTGCTGATGAAATATTCGGCGGATATCCATGGTTCTATAAACCAGAAATGCTCCATCGCAACTTTTTCCCATGGATACATGACCCTGAATCAAGAATTTACCTGTTTGCTGATGATTTTGCAAAACCAAAGCAAGGTATGGATTTTGTAAATCAGATGTACCGTGACAGTGTAAATGCATGTCCTCTTACCGGAAATGAAACCGAGGAAATGAAAACTGCAAGGCTGGCAAATTGGCTTTCTGTAAACTGGTTTATGGTATCTCTACTTGAGCGAAAAGATATAAAAGAAAAACATCAAATTTTAAATACTATTTCTATTTCTTCACCATATACTGTCTTTTTATCTATGAATTTGTCTTGCATATTTGTATAAAAAAGAAGCATGAAAGATGCCGCTAATCCTTTGGTATTCCTTCATGCTTGTATTGTACGAAAATTAATTATATCGTCGAGGTAATACAGAATTATTTTTTATTGTCTTCAGGCCGATAAATACCAGCACACCTTGTCTTATCCCCTCCCCAGTCGAATTCTTTCTCCCTGTCTGAGAGTTTAATTATTTGCAGCATATACAATCCCACATTATCAGGATTTTTTTTATCATATACTTTGTCTATAAAGAACACAATAAACTTATCTTCATCAGTTGTTACCATATAGAAATACTTCATAGTAATAGTCTTTTCACCATCACCTTTTGAGTGTGAAGCATTATACGCACCTTCCTTGGACACAAGTTTACCTTTATAAAACTTCATTAGGTACTCTATACCACCGTCAATATCCTTAGCTTCTTTTAAGGCATTAGAAGAGAACATCTTCTTTATTCCTTCTTTATCCTTATTTTCCAGTGCATCAATTATATTTTGAAAACGGGCTTCTCCATATTTTTCATCATCTCTGGCTAATACAGCTCTGTATGAGCTGCACGAACTTAATCCTAAACAAAGTCCCATAATAGTTGTAAACAACAATATTATTTTCTTAATATTCATACCTTTTCTCCTCATATACTTAATTTTTAGATTACTTTTCCCACTTAAATGTTGCAGTAAAAGTTGCATCATCAAATTTCCATACTTCGTTGCCTTCCCACATTCTCTTAAAATCTTTGTACATTTCTTTATGCTTTTTATCACCAGAAAAAATTAATTTTCCCTCAGCAATTAGCTCTTCTTTCTTTCTGTCCTGCTCCATTGAATTAAATCCGGTACACCACCATTGTTTTTCTTTCGGCCTGTATTCAAAAATTATGTTCCCCTTATCATCTTTTAAATACAATTCCATTGGCATTGCCAAGCTCTCATCTGTAATCCAATGTGGTTCTCCGCCAGTATATATTCCTATCTCTGCCCCTGCTCCAAGATTCAGATAATCACCTTTCCATAACCAAATTATATAATCTTCTCCTCCAGACTTGAATGAATACTTCTCTTTTCCCATATCAGTAGCCAAATCAAATACCATGTCATACATGTCGTTGTAACCGAAATACATTTGCAGTGCATCTTGTTGAGAATGATATACACCTTTTTGCTTTTCATCCCTATCAAATCCTGCAAACTCGAAAAGCGGCTGCATTTTACCACTTTGAGTTATTTTGAGAAAACTTTTGTATAAGGAAGTGCGTTTAAAAGTATACATTAACCTATCATTCCACTCCATATTATCATTTTTGTTAAAATTTTCAATATTATTTTTAAATTCATCATGTATTCCATCAAAGACTTTTTTGGGATTTTTTATTGCATCAATGACTGTCTTGGAGTTGGTTTTTATTGCATCAAAGACTATTTTAGGATTGTTTCTTATCTCAGTAAAAACTGTACTAAATAATTTGCTAAGCCTTTTTGAAAGATTTTGCTTTATTCCTCCAGCCTGACTAAGTTGTTTTTTTGCTTTTTTTACAGTAGCTGATCCTAGTTCTACTCCTTTTTGTATTCCTTGCTTTACTACTTCATATGCTATTTTTAAACCCTTCTCCCCTAGCTTTGCTCCTTTTTTAACTAGATTACTTACTGTTTTTAATCCTTTTGCTCCTGCCTTAACCCCTTGCTTAACTATATTTCCTACTGTTTTTATGCCGTTGGCTCCTGCTTTAGCTGCATGTTTTACTACGTTTCCTACTGCTTTTACTCCATTGGCCCCTGCTTTGGCTGCTTGTTTTACTACGTTTCCTACTGCTTTTACTCCATTGGCTCCTGCTTTGGCTGCATGCTTTACTACGTTTCCTACTGCTTTTACTCCATTGGCTCCTGCTTTGGCTGCATGCTTTACTACGTTTCCTACTGCTTTTACTCCATTGGCTCCTGCTTTGGCTGCATGTTTTACTACGTTTCCTACTGCTTTTACTCCATTGGCTCCTGCTTTGGCTGCTTGTTTTACTACATTTCCTACTGCTTTTACTCCATTGGCTCCTGCTTTAGCTGCTTGTTTTGCTGCATTTCCTACTGCTTTTACTCCATTGGCTCCTGCTTTAGCTACTTTTTTTATTACATTTCCCGCTATTTTTCCAAGATTAAACCCAAATCCCTGAATAACTTGTCCCTGGTGTTCCAGATGAATTTTAGAGGATTTTTTTCCTTGTAATACTTTACTTTGTGAGCCTTCTTTTACAGCTTTGCTTCCCATAATATCCGCTTCTTTTTCAAGCTCTGCATCGTCATTTACAAGTGTATCGGATTTCAATTGTATGGTAGGCTTTACTCTCCCCTGCATTTGTTGAACTACATGCCACCCTTCATGGGGAAGATGCTGTTCCTGTCCTGGTGAGAGGTATATATTTTTACCCTGGGTATAAGCCAAGGCTCCAATCTGCTGCGGCTTTTCAGAATTTTTATGTACACTTACATTTGAAAGATCCATACCTGAAATATTTTCAAGTCTTGCCCTTAAATTATGTTGCATGCTTGAGCTTGAAGCAGAAGTATTACCCTCATCCTTCTTCATTTGTTGAGAATTTTTATTGTCATTATTCTTCAATTTCGAAGCTTCTTTTTTACTATCTGAATCCTTTCTTATTTCAGATTTTGATGTTTCTAATGAAATTGGATTCATTGCAACATTAGTCTGTTCTAACTTTCTCTGATTTTTACGTAGTATTGCCTCCTCTCTTATTTCCACTGCACGCCGATATCCTATTGCAGATTGCAGAACTATAAACTCTTCTCTTGTTATGGCATACGGATCATTAAGCATTATCTGCAGTAACTTCTTATGATCTGTTGTTCTTACATTTTTTTTATTTGCAGCAAGCTTGTTCTTTTGATTATTATTTATAAAATTATTCGTTCTGCCTAGAGCCGGCTTCGGTTTTTTTGCTAACACTTTGGTCTGCATTAAATCACTCCCATTAAAATCTACTCAAATATATGTAAATTTTTATGGGCTTTTAACATCCATTTTATAAAAAGAGAGCTAAATTTAAATGACTCCCTTCTAGTTTGTAACATTATTCAATGATGCTGTTTTAGTTTCAAAGTTTATTTGCTTATACGCTAAAATAGCCTAATTTTATAGTGTACTTGAACGAAAAGAAAAACATCAAATTTTAAATACTATTTCTATTTCTTCATCGGTAATAACTACTTTTTCAATCAAGGCTTTTGCTGCACCTTTCTTTTGCTCCAAGCCGTAGTTATCCCAATTTTTCAGGTATTCTGAAAGGTCTTCCCCATTTATTTTGCTTTGAGAATTGTCTATAGAAAGTTTATTTATTTTGTTTTGCAACTGCTTTTTTTTATTATCAAGTTCGGTAATTTTTTCATTTACATAGTTTCCAGCCGTTTCATTTAAGATTAACAGACTATCCACCAATTTTTTTATATTTTCCTCAACTTCAGCAAGCTGAATTTTTAAATCATTAATTTCTCTGAAATTTGAGTTCGTTTCTTTAATATAATCCCCTTTTAGCGATTTCATTTTTTCTAATAACTTTGTTTCCACTATTTGCTCAATTTCTTTTAGATAAATTACCCTTTTCCTTCCATGGCAAAAGCCACTCTTTCTTCCTCCGCAGTTTACATAAATAAACTCTCGACTTTTTACAACTGTTACTGCATACCCACAATATCCGCATTTAATTAATCCGGAAAGCCAACTGTTTTTTCCTCTGCCACTGTTTTTTAAATGTTTGTTTTCATCGGCTATGTACTGGCATTTAAGCCATAATTCCGGGCTTATTATACCTTTATGCGGTGCTATGGTTACAAAATTATTAGTAAGGTCTGTAAATTTACTGGTAGTTATTGATTGCCTTTCTCCATATACATAGCAGCCATTTTCTCCTATAAAATCACTTATGTCATTATTTATAACAGCCCCTTTACTTTTTAAATAAAGATAAACGTCCGCATTTGCTTTAACATACACCGGATTTCTGATTAATCTTCCCAAAGCTGTGGCTGTCCAATTATGCCCTTTGTTGGTTTTCAGTTTTCTTGAATTCAAAAATCTTGCAATACCTCCCAAGGATTTTGACTCCTCCGCATACATACTGTATATCTGCCCAACAATCTCGGATTTTTCCTCATCTCTTTCAAACATATAAGTCTTTTTCCCATTTAAATATGTTTGAACCTTATTAAATCCAAAGGGAGCTATACCTCCAAGATATAGCCCCACCTTTCCTCGTTGATAATAGTTGTCCTTTACTCTTTGCTGGATTGTCTCTCTTTCTAGTTGGGCAAAAACCATTACTATTGACAGCATTGCTCTGCCCATGGATGTAGTTGTATCAAACTTTTCTGTCTGACTTATGAATTCTACCTTATATTTATTGAAGCACTCAATAATTTGTGCAAAATCAAGAAGTGATCTACTTATACGATCAAGCTTGTAGACCACTACTTTTTCAATAATTCCTATTTTGATATCTCTAATCATTTCCTCAAATGCCGGCCTGTTTATGTTACTTCCACTGTAACCCTTGTCAGAATATATTTTGTATTTTTCAGAAGATATTTCTTTCATACAAAATCCGATTTGACTTTCAATGGATATGCTATCTTTTTTGTCTACAGATTGTCTTGCATATATGGCAATCATAAGCTTCTATCCTTTTATCTTTAACCTTTTGAATATTCCATAAGGCTCTTTATAATATTGTTTACAATGGTGTATTCCGTAATCTTATATTCATATTCAGTTAAATCCGGCTTTTTGGTGATTACTTTAAAACCATTTAAGAATTCTTCCTTTTCTGTAATTATTAATACACCCATGTGTATATTCGCCCCTATTTGATTGTGTTACTTATATTTATTAAATAATATGGATGTCCTATTACATACATACTATTTAAAAGTTAATAGATATAATAGAACAGGGAGTACTATTTTATATAGTACTCCCTGTTTATTTAATAAGAATTACCAACTGATAAGCCTATCTGTCATTCAATCTCCAAGTTTGTTTCATTCAAATAATTACACACTTCATCTAATAAATCCAGTAATTTTTCGCTCTGTTCCACTCCTATTCTTTCTATAAGTCCGGAAAATAAAGAAGTAAAGTAGTTTATTAATTTTTCTACTTTCTTTTCCCCTTTAGCCGTTAATTTTATATCAGATACTCGTTTATCCTGAGAGTCAACATTGCGTTCAATATATCCATTGTTACTTAAGCTTTTTATTAATTCAGTAACAGTAGGGGAAGTTACAAACAGTTTCTTACTGATTTCAGAAACTGTAATGTTCTGCTTGTTATCATAAAAAAGCTGCTTAATGCAAAGTAAAACCCGTACTTCACTTTGCTTTAATCCAAATAATGACTGTTTACGCCTCTCAGTTCTTGCTAATTTGTCAAAGGTCTCTACAAATCTCATAGTATCTATATTTGAGTTTTCCTGCAAAAAATTCACCTCATTCGTAAATACATCATCAGAAAAATGATGTATTCAAATGCCCTTAAGATTTTATCCGTAACAATTATACATTATTAGCAAGCATTAAACAACGTATTTTACTTCAAGCCATACATCAAACTCAACATGTTTTACTTTTATATCATTTGATGAACGAAAGGACCGTATGTCAATGGCAAGTGGACTTGAAGTAAGGGTTCCCTTTGCCGACCACCGAATTCTGGAATATGTTTATAATGTACCATGGAAGATAAAATTCAAAAATAAGGTTGAGAAGTCACTTTTGAGGGAAGCTATGAGGGATTACCTGCCTGATAAAATTTTGTACAGGAAAAAGAGTCCATATCCAAAAACTCATAATCCTGAATACGAAGCAATAGTTTCGCAAATGTTTGAAGAAGTTATGGCTGCTCCAGATTCCATACTCAAGGATATACTACACCCTGATACTCTCCCACTTCTCCGTTCCGGCAGTAATGTAACTTGGTATGGGCAGCTTATGGGAAGACCACAGCTTATTGCATGGTTGATACAGTTGGATTACTGGTTTAAGGAATATAAAGTTAGGATAGTCTAACTAAAAGATAGTGTTGCAAAACATAATTTTTATCTTTTCTAGCCGTACGTGAGTATAAATTTTATCAATGGAAGCTTGGTTAAAGATATTTGCAGATGTTTATCGGCGAAGCAAGGATATTTTACCGGAAAATCTTCACGATGAAGGTTTTAGCGACACCATGAATCATGGACGATAAATGTGAGCGACGGTAAAATATCCTATGATGAGCCACTAGAAACACTTGCAAATATCTTGGAAGCAATCATTGATGCAATTTTATACGGTAGTACAGGTATAAATAATAAAATTAAGTTTTGCGTCACTCCAGTTTTGAATACCTATTATTCATTCCAAGGTTATGCTCAGTAATTTATCTCCATTTAACAATTTTCTGCTCTAAAATATCTATTAAAAAAAACAATGCTATTCCCACTGAGGACAATATTAAAATACCTTTGTACATACTGATATAATCTATTCTTGTCCATGCATCAAGAATATAGTATCCCATCCCCCAGGAAGTACCATATGCCTCGCAAAAAAAAAGAATTGATAGTGCAGAGCCTATTGTTACCCTAAGGCTGGTCAATATACCTGGTACGATATCAGGTATCACAACATGGATTAGTATCTGACCCTGAGATGCACCCATACTTCGTATATTGTAGATATACTCTTTATCAATACCTGTGACCGAATCTCTAACAGTTATTATAATTTGAAATATAATTATCATTGTAATAAGAATTATTTTTGAAACTCCCCCTAATCCAAATATAGTCATTATTATAGGGAGCAAAGCTGTTTTGGGAACAGGATATGTAAAAAATACTAGTGGATTTATAATTTTATTACACCTTTCAGATACAGACATTATATAGCCTGTCAGTGACCCAAGTAAAAGTGCTATTAAAACTCCTGCAAATATTCTGCATAGACTACTTCCAATATGCCAGAGCATGCCCTCTTGAAAAAATAAATAAAAACTCCTGTATACTCTTATAGGGTCAGGAATTATCCTTGTTTGAAAGATTAAATGTATTACATACCATATGAGATTTATAATTAACATACCTTTAGCATACACTGTTACTTTCTTCTTCACTGTTTTCATCCCACTCATCCTTTATAAGTTGTCTTATTATTGCCACAAGCTTTGTGTAACGGACTGCCGACCTATCCTCATATTCACTGCTTAAAGTTGTAATGTCACCAATTATTTTACCCGGAGAGGCTGACAGAACAATCACCCTGTCTGCCAAAAATATAGCCTCTTCTATACTATGAGTGACAAGTACTGTCGTAGCCTTGAAATCCCTTAGAACAGAACGTAACATATTCTGGGTATATTCACGTGTCAGGGCATCCAGCGCTGAAAAAGGTTCATCCATTAATAATATATCAGGCTTTAGTATGAGACTTCTGGCCACTGCAGCCCTTTGGAGCTGTCCTCCGCTGACTTGTGAAGGATACCTGTCCAAAATATCTTCTATTTCCATTCTTCGTGTTATTTCTGTTAGCCTTGAATAAACTTCTTCATTCAAAGGTACCTTTCTAATTTTTACAGGCAGTAGACAATTATTCCGGATGGTTTTCCACCTCAAAAATCCGCTATTCTGAGGAATATATGCAATTCTGTGTTTGGTGGGCTTCAACTCCTCTCCGTCTATCCTAACCTTACCTATAAAATTGTTTTGGACTCCTGCCAGAATTCGGAGCAAACTTGTCTTTCCGCAGCCTGACGGACCAATTATGGCACAAGTCTCACTAGTGGATACCTTTAAAGTTATAGGTCCTGCCACATGCTTTTTTTCTCCTTTTGAATCGTAATAAATACTAACCTCTGTCATTTCAAGCAAAAAGCTCTCGCCCCCTATAAAGATATATTTATATATATGCCGGAGTATCACAAAAAATATAGGATGCTTCTAAATTAAAGGGCTTGTTGAATTTGATTTTAGCATGGTATAATATTACTGTGAGATTTCTGTTTGATAATCTTTTTTGTCTTCCAATGAGGGAAGTCCGTTAGCGACTTTCCTTTTTATTTGTATTAATGGAAAATTCACACTACATAATATTGAATGTAAAGAAGGTGTAAACTTGGAAAAGGTTCTTATTGATATCGCCCTTATTCTAATTTTTACAAAAATAGGAGGGCTTGTAAGCCGAAAATTCAAAATGCCTGAGGTGTTAGGGGCATTAATTGCTGGTGTAATACTAGGTCCTGCAGTTCTGAAGCTTGTTGACTATACTGAGCACATTAAGCTATTGTCCGAATTGGGCGTAATAATGCTTATGTTTCTTGCAGGTCTTGAAACTAATGTAGACGAACTGAAAAAAGCGGGAAAAACATCACTTGTTATTGCTCTGGGCGGAGTAATTATACCATTGATACTGGGAACAGCTGCTGCATATTTGTTTTTTACAAATTTCTGGGAAAACCTCTTTGTGGGTGTAATTCTTACAGCTACCAGTGTCAGTATTTCAGTTGAAACCCTTAACGAACTTGGAAAACTCAATACAAAAGCCGGAGTGAATATTCTGGGGGCGGCGGTTATTGACGATGTTCTTGGTCTGATTCTTATATCAATCGTTCTAGCCGTATCCAAAACCGTTGGAAGCGGAGCATCCGGTTCAGATGCCGTAATAAGTCTTGTTCTTACTTTTGTTAAAATAATTGTATTCTGTGTAATTGCAGTTATTATGATTGCAATAGTGCCAAAATTTATTAATAAAATCAAGGCTGATAGCAGTCACAAGCGTGATCTTTTAAGCTACGCCATAGCTATGGCACTCATTCTGGCATTTATATCAGAATTACTTGGTATTGCTGCAATCACAGGTGCGTACATCTGCGGTTTGACACTTTCACAGTTCATACACAAAGACTACATTGAGAAAAATGTCAAAGCGATTTCTTCCGGCTTTTTGTCCCTGATATTCTTTGCAAGTGTAGGTATTGCAGCGGATATCAAGGGGTTGAACTTCGACGTTGTGCTTATTACCCTTGTTATGTTTGTAATAGCAGTTATTGGTAAGCTCTTTGGATGCGGTGGAGCAGCAAAGCTGTTTAAAATAAGCAAGCGAGAATGTATTCAAATCGGAGTAGGTATGATTTCAAGAGGCGAAGTTGCCATTATTACAGCAAACATCGGAATGCAAAACAACATTATTTCCGAGGGGATTTATATTCCAACGCTGATTGTAGTTATACTTACAACAGTCATAACACCGGCATTATTAAAAATTGTATTTAGCTCAAAACATAATAAAAATGAATCTGTAGCGTGATTATTGAAACCTACAGTTTACTGTTTTCATAAAAAGGATAAAAGCCTGGGAGATATTTTATATTAATATCATCCCAAGGCTTTTATATTTTCTATTTATGAAGAAAATTCATTTTTTCTCTGCTACTTATAACTATTCTATTTCAGCCTTCAAATCATTTTCTGTAATCTTTTTATTCAGCAAGTTTTCTTTTTCAGCCCATTCTATAGTGGATTTCAATTCGCTATTCCCAGGAAGTTCGGTTTTTCTGTAATCGGGCAGTACAATACTTCCTTTCATGTCTTCCGGGTATCCGATAAATTTAATGACTTGGTCCTGATACTCTTCTATTGGATTTTCCTTTAGATATTTTACGGATTCATTATAGGCTTCATTCAATTTTTTAATTACTGACGCTTTTTCTTTAATTGTAGATTCCTTAAAAGCAATTACATTGCTGTAAATATTATTTTTATAAGCAGAATCCAGTACAACGGCACCTTGTTTAATTGCCATTGAAGAAAAGGGCTCAGGAAGCAAAGCAAGCTGAACCTTGTTGTGTTGAAGCATCTCCAAACGAACCGGTATGGAAGGCACTGCCACCTTTTTAACATCATTAATCCCAATACCATTTTTATTCAGAATTTTATCCAGTGCATATTCTATTATGGTATTTTCAGATATTGCAACCTGGTGCCCTTTGACTTCTTTTATGCTTTTTATACCTGATTGCTTACTTGCCAAGAGTATAAAGTCCCCGTCTGTTACTCCGGTTATTTTGACTTTAAATCCTGCGTTCCGGTAAAGACAAACTGCTACCATATCACATAAAACACCGTCAATGTTAGAGCTTTGAAAGGCCGCATCCCTTTCCCCGGCACTTTTGAAAACCTCCATATCTACCCTTAACCCGTACTTCTTAAAAATACCCTTGTCTTGGGCTATTATGTATGGAATAGCATCAACTGCTGGAGTTAGACCTATTTTCAGATGCTCCTCGTCAATATGACTTTTTTCCTTGCTGCAGCCGCAGACAGCAACAATAATCAAAAAACACAATGATGCACAAAAAATTTTAATAATCAATTTATTACTCATATATTCAACCTCCATAAATGCACTATATTACGCATTTAGCTTTTTTATGAATAGTAAAATCCCCGGTTACTACAGCCATTGTCGCTGTAGTAACCGGGGATTTCGTGCCTGAGTATAAATTAGACTATTTTGCTGTCAACTTCTGATTAAGGTTGTTTAAAACAGTCATAACAAAGTCAGATGTTACCTCACCTTTTGGATTAAAATTGCCCTTGTCATCAAGTTTTATAACTTCAAACCCAACCAAAGCATTAACTGCATTTCTTGCCCATGATGCAACTGAGTTGGTATCTGATATTTCAGGAGTTGCAGCCGGAAGCTGTACACCACTTAAAGCTGCTATTTTCCATATAAATACCGCAAGTTCTTCTCTTGTTAGTTTTCTATTTTCATGGTAATTCCCTTTTTTGTCAGAAGTTATCAGCCCCTGCTGCTTAGCAATTTCAAGAGGATTTGGGGCACCTGCAAGAACCAGTTCAAAGAATTGGCCTCTTGTAATAGTACTATCCTGTCCCTGCTCTAAAGCTATGATATTTTCATAAAGTTCCTTGTTTTCGTTAAGTTTATCCTTGCTTCCTGCCGTAGAATATGCTCCATTTTTAAGCATATTTTCAATCATGGTAGCCGTATCCTTGACATCTTTGACAGTAACGGATTTAATTTCTTTCAATATCTTTAAAATATCCTCTGATTTAATACCCATCAAATAGTAACTTATAGCAGTATTGGCACCGGATATTTCACCTGTAGGTACAGTGTAATTGCTGAATGACTTTAAAATATAACTATCCAGTTGTTCCTGAGTAAGATTAATATTCTTAATAAATTCAGGTAATCCGTTATATACTTCAAAAGTTTCCTTGATATTCGGGTCACGGTAGGATGCTAGTATAAAGCCTTCATCACTAAATTCAACTATGTTATCATACGCGCCGTATCCAAATCTTATCTTTGGAGTAATATAGTTTTCGTTTATTACTGAACCTATTGGTATATATTTTCCGCTAAATACAGCTCCCATTTGCTCATATGGTGCATAAAGCATATTATATTGTACAGAGCCATCTACAGATATGCCCTCACTTTTTGCAGGCTTAGGAAGTTTTGAATAGTCCTGTTTGACAATATCCTTTGATGGTATACCAACAATAAACTTCTTTATTGAATTTTCAAATTTGCTAATGCTGTTTTTATTACCAGTAAAAGTTACTATCAAATTCTTTTTGTTTGTAACTAAAGCTTTAACATTATCCAGCTCCTTTAAAACCTCTTTTGGATTTTCGGAGAGCTTATTTTCCAATTTTGTAAGAAAATTGTAGTAATCAATAGCAGAAGTATAATTCAGATAGTTATATCCTTCATTGAAATACGATCTGCTTCTCACAAGCTGTATACTTAAGGGATTGCTTGTGTATTGAGTTTTCATTTCTGATATTCTGGACTTTACAATATTCAATATATCAGTACTTTTGCTTATCTGTGTATTTAAAATAATGTCTTTGACAACTTCAAGCTGCTTGTCATAATCCCCTATTATACCGGTCCAGGACACACTTAATACAGGAGAGTATTTTGTATAAGTCTTGTCAGGTATTATAGATAAGTTGAAGGATACTCCGTTAATATACCTTGTCTTGAGATTTCCCAACTCAGCCTTGTCACTTTTTTTGGTATCAAGATTTCCTAATAATTCAGTATAAAAGTTCAAGTAATGTAGCTTGTCCACAGGGACAGATGAAGTATCGAAATAAAGGCTGGTGGATTCCGTCTCCCCAACGTTTGCTTCTGCAGATATCAATCTTACTCCCTCTGATTTGGTTTCTTTAATATTATAATTTTTTACTTCTTCAGGTAAATCAGAAATATTTACAGCCTGAATACTTTTTACAACATCTTTATTATCTTCTCTACTATTCCACTCGTTGTAAGTTTTGGTTTCATTAACAATGGCATCTATTTGCTGTTGGCTCATGGATGCCTTCAAGTCAGTCAAATACTTTTTCTGTTCCGCTGCCTGTTTTTCTGAAAGTCCTGCCTCAGGAACAGTAGTAACCAGTGCGGTGTTTTTATTATTTACAAGGAATTTTTCTGTAAGGCCTTCAAAATATCTTTTGCCGGACTTAGCTGAAATAGACTTTATGTTCTTAATCATATTATTGTAAAAATCAAGGCTGTCAAAATTAGCCCAAAAGCTGCCCACCTGAGTAGACAAATTTACACCCAGGTTAGGGGTTTCCGTGATATTTGATAATCCCCTTATTTCCCCGGCAAGTACAGCATCAACATCAGCCGACTTAAAGCCTGATTTTACAATACTATTCAGGTATTTATCAACAAGTGCTTTAATATCTGCTTTTTTACTTTCATCAGTATTTTGTACCGAAAAAGTTAATACAGGTATTGATAACCCGGTGTTGAAATTAATTAAAATATCTCCTCCGAGTTTTTTATCCCTGAATTCCTGTTTTAAAGCCGATGTTTCGCTTCCAAACAGCTCGCCTAACACAGCTATTCCCAGTAAATCTTCATCGGACATATTTTTAATAGGAAAACAATAATCAATCTGGGATGCATTTTGAGTGTTTGTACCAACAGCTACCGGGTATTTAAAAGTTTTTTCAATTGTTTTATTAAATGGCTCAAGTTTTAACTTTTCAATCTTAATATCTTTTTTGTTATACTTTGAAAGATAACTCTCATCAATCATTTTAAGAAATCTTTGATAATCCACATTTCCGTAGAGAACCATTAGTGAATTTGAAGGATGGTAGTAAGTATCATGAGTCTTAATCACATCCTCATATGTCAAATCCTTTACCTTATCTGGGTCTCCTCCTGATATAGTGGATTGGGTACTGTTTGGGAAAAGTGTTTTTAAGTCATTGTATGCGGCGGCAGTTGAAATATTTCCAAGAGCACCCTTCATTTCATTATATACAGTACCGCTGATATTCAGCTCCGCCTTATTGTCTGCCATTTCATATCTCCAGGCTTCTCTTTTGAAAATATTCTTGTCGTTATATACAGACGGATAATATACACAATCCAAATAAACCTCTGCTAACTTTAAGAGTTGATCCTCACTCAGTGATGAGACAGGATATGTAGTAAAGTTTTGAGCGGTAAATGCATTTATAAAGGTAGAGTATGTTTGATTTAAAATTGTGAATAGCACGTTTTTCATAGGATATTTCTGTGAGCCAGATACAGTTATATGCTCCAATACATGATTTACTCCCGTATCGTTGAAGGCAGGTGTTTTGAATGAAATATCAAACGCTCTGTTAGTATCCTTATTTTGAATAAAAATAAGCTTAGCACCTGTTTTTTCATGCTCAAATAAAACAGTTTTACTGTCTATTAGCTCCATATCCTCAACTTCCTGAACCTTAAAGCCGGCTACTACCTGCCCTACCTCCGGCAATGCCTTGAGTTCTGTCTGAGCAGCATTTACACAAGGTGCAGCATTAAGAAAAATGCTCAAAATTAAAACAAATGACATCATATAGGAAACAACTTTTTTCATTAATCTTTTCTCCTTTTATTTTTTATCCTTCGCTTTGTATAACTATACGATAAAAATAAAAATATGTCTTATAAAGTTTACAAAAAATTAGTAAAATAGGTTTCATTATCATTTATTCCAAGTCCATTCTTAGCCTAATGAATAAATCTATACTAGCATTTCCAACAGTGAGGCTGTTAAAAATACTATGCTTATAATCTGGTTCAGTGAATACGCCGTAAATGAATATACTTCGCCTCGGGTATCATCAGGTTTTCTGACATTTGCAACAAGTAAATGTTCTATAGCAAAAAGTACTGTTATTATCAATAGTCCTGAGAAATATATTATTCCAAGCTGCTTGCAGATTAGTCCTAAAACAAGCAGGAAGATACAGGATATAATATGGAAAATGCTTGATATATGAAGTGCCTTGTGTATACCGAATTTCACAGGAATTGAACGCAGTTTGTTAGCCTTATCGAACTCATAGTCCTGTATACTGTATATTATGTCAAATCCAGCTACCCATAAAGTATTTGAAACACCCATTATCAAAGGTGTTACAGATAAGTTCCCTGTTACGGCAATCCATGCACCCACTGGGGCTGCAGCAGTTGTAACCCCTAAAATTATATGACAGAGCCAAGTAAACCTTTTTGTATAGGAATAGCCTGTCATGAATATAAGAGCAAGAGGTGACAGAATCAGGCAAAGAATGTTCAACATAGCCGCGGAAAGAAGCATTATTCCAAAAGAAGCTGCCGCCAGCCCATAGGCTTCATTCTTACTAATCTTTCCCTGTGGAATCTGTCTTGTGGAAGTTCTTGGGTTAAGCATATCAATCTCTGCATCTATAGCCCTGTTAATAGCATTAGCACCTGTTCTGGCACCCATAAACGCCATTAATATCCAGAATACTTTCCATGCACTTGGAAAACCATTTGAAGCCAGCAACATGGAAATAACAGCAAAAGATAATGAAAATATAGAATGAGAAAACATTACAAGAGTTCCATAGTCAGATATTTTTCTTATTACCTTTGAAGCAATCATAATTCCTCCTTATCAGAAACCGTATTCCTTCCATCTTTTTGTTACCAATGCTTTTATACTCTCCGACATTACTATTTCATCAGGCCATGTGCGGCTGTAGCCCTCCTCCGGAAATTTTATGGTAGCGTCAATGCCTATCCTGCATCCGTAATGTCTTTGTAAAGAGGCGTGGTCCAGTGCATCAAGAGGTCCGTCAGAGAATACTATATCCCGCCTGCCGTCAATATTGTTGAAGACTTTCCATGCAACTGTTGATAAATCATGGGGATTTACAGATTCATCCACAACTATAATCATTTTTGTGTACATCATCTGTCCCGAACCCCAAATTGAATTCATTACTTTTTTAGCATGTCCCGGAAATCTCTTTTTTATTGAAACAATAACACAATTATGAAATACACCTTCAAGTGGAAAATTAATATCAATAATCTCCGGAAATTGAATTCTTAAAAAAGGAAGAAATAGTTTTTCAGTTGCCTTTCCCAGATAACAGTCCTCCATGGGAGGTTTCCCCACAACTGTGGCAGGATAAATAGCATCCTCTCTGTATGTCATACAAGTCAAATGAAAAACCGGATACATATCTGCAAGAGAATAATATCCTGTATGATCCCCAAAAGGCCCTTCCAGACGAAGTTCCTCTCTTGTGTCCACATATCCTTCCAGAATAAAATCAGCATTTGCCGGTACATAAATATCATTTGTTATAGACTTAACCAAAGATACTGGTTTTTTTCTTAGGAACCCTGCAAATAATATTTCATCTATATATTCTGGAAGAGGAGCTGTTGCAGAATATATTACCACTGGGTCACAGCCTATTACCACTGACACAGGCATTATTCCTCCAATAGCACGGTACTTATCATATATACTCCTGCCGTCTTTATGAAGGTGCCAGTGCATTCCGGTAGTTTGCCCATCATATACCTGCATACGATACATACCCATATTTTGTATACCTGTTTCAGGGTCTTTTGTTATAACCACAGGCAAAGTAATAAATTTGCCTCCATCCCCTGGCCAGCATTTTAGTATTGGCAGCTTTCCCAAATCAGGACTATAATCAATAATCTGCTGGCACTTTCCTTTTGTGGGAAGCTTTATTGGAAAAACAGACGTCAACTGTAATAGAGATGGAACGGCTTTTACGGTTTTAATAAATCCCGCATAATTTGCTGCATCAATAAAATCGCCTATTTTTTCAGCAACCTCCTCAATTTCTTCAACACCCAGCGCAAGGTTCAACCTTTCATAGCTGCCAAAAGTATTTATAAGCAATGGAAATTTTGAATTTCTTACATTTTCAAAAAGAAGAGCAGGCCCACCGTTTTTTACCACTCTATCTGTTATTTCGGTAATCTCGAGTTCAGAATCCGTTTCGGCTTTTATTCTTTTAATAAGTGCTTTCTTTTCGAGTTTATCAATAAATTCATGAAGATCTGAATATGCCATATATTCCCCTTTCTATAAAATCAAGCCTTATGAAAATATTGACCTGTAGAGGTTAAATTAAACCAAACTAGAACCGCTTCATGTGAATTTCTTTAATAAAACTGGATATTCTAACAATGTAAATTAAATGAAAATTAACTAATTAATTTAATTAAGGAGAAAAATATATGTCACAGAATCTGATAGAAAAAGCATTCTCAAGACCGGTAGAATCATATTGGATTGGAACCACCCCCCAAACCACTTACCCTGAACTGAATGAGAATATTAAAACTGACATTCTGATTGTAGGAGGCGGAATAACCGGAATAGCGGCAGCATATTTACTTCAGAAGGAAGGCTTGGATGTTGTTATAATAGATGCCGGCAGAATTGCTCATTCCACATCAGGACACACCACAGCAAAAATAACTTCTCTCCACAGCGTAAAATATGCAAAACTGATAAAGCAATTGGGAGAAGAGGGGGCAGGCAAATACGGAGAAATTAACGAAAAAGCAATATCCATGATTGAAGATATAATAAAAGAAAACAATATTCAATGTGATTTCAGCCGTCAACCAAACTTTGTATATACAAAAGAAGAACAATATATAAACATTATCGAGGAAGAGGTAAATGCAGCAAAATCTATTGGTCTTCCTGCAAGATTTGAAACCTCTCTGCCCCTACCCTTTTCTGTTCAGGGAGCAATATGCTTTGATAATCAGGCTCAGTTTCACCCTCGTAAATATCTTCTGTCCCTAGCAGATATATTTATAAAAAACGGCGGTCACATTTTTGAGAATACGGCAGCTATTGACATCCATGAAGACCGTGAATGTACCACATCTACCAGAAATGGGTTCAGTATAAAATCAGATAAGGTAATAGTAGCCAGTCATTTCCCATTTTATGACGGATGGGGATTTTATTCGGCAAGAATGTTCGGTGAGCGTTCTTATGCACTTGCAGTTAAATCCCCTGTCAATGTTCCTTATGGAATGTATATCTCATATGAACAACCTACAAGGTCTATCAGAACCCAACTCGGAGAAGACGGAAACCAGCTTCTTATACTGGGTGGGGAGCACCACAAAACGGGTGGAAACATAAACGAGAAAGAAAAATATACAAAGCTTATAAATTTTGCAGAAACCGATTTTCATGCTACAGATGTACTTTATCGCTGGTCAGCCCAGGATTATACAGCAATGAACGAAATACCTTATATAGGACATATCACAGGTAAGAAAATGAATATTTTTGTAGCCACAGGGTTCCAGAAATGGGGTATGACAACCAGTCATGTATCAGCGATGATAATACGTGATATTATTGCTAATGGGAAAAGCGAAGCTGAAAATATATTCAAGCCATCAAGGTTTACTCCTGTTAGTTCTGCAAAGAACTTTATAAAAGAAAACGCAGATGTTGTTAATAATCTAGTTTCAGGAAAACTGGAGTCTCCCCCGGAAGAATTTAAAATACTTCCCGGTGAAGGCAAGGCAGTAAAGTATAAAGGAAAAAAAGCCGGCGCATACATGGATAATGATGGAAATGTTTTTATAATAGATACAACATGTAAACATCTGGGTTGTGAAGTTAATTGGAATTCTGCGGAAAAAACCTGGGATTGTCCCTGTCATGCTTCCAGATACAATTATGACGGGACAGTGATTGAAGGCCCCGCTATAATCCCTCTTGACAGGTTAAAATAAAATTCGTGTTTTATCCCTGTCAATATGTTCTGATTTCTTTTGGCACCTTTTAAAAAAAGCAAAAGGTATATATAAAATAAACCAAAGCAGACAGCCCAGAAGAAATGTAGGTATAAGATACCAAGGACTCCCAACATAATTAGCAAAAGCCTCCATAGGTGAACCCGGTGCTGGATACCTTAGAAAAAAGTAATTTCCATTTGTAGCTATATTAATAGGAGTAACCATAAGGGCAAAAGTTGCCAACATTGCAACTGTTTTTGGAAGGCTGCGTACATCTGGCCTGAAGCCCATGCCAAAAACCATAAATAGTGGAATAAAGCAAATAATTCCATGAACCAGCATACTTTGCATATAAATAAATGACAAGGACGGATAATAATAAATATCAGGTGTTAAAAGTGTCATAAAAGCCGGTGCCAATCCCATGGCATACGAATATTCCATCAGCAGTCTGCTTCTGGTAATAGTCATTACCGGAAGTATAATGCACATAAGACTGCACAAGTGAAGAGGCAGAGTATAGCCCCATGAAAACTTCCCTACAGCATTGTACCAAAGTATCTGTGCACATTCTGACAAGGGCAATATCAAACTGACAAGTATAAGCATCCTCCACTTTTTTTCCTCGCTTTTATCTTTAAAAAGGACAGTCACAATACACCACGTGCAAACTACCATTCCCACAGCAAGAAGATGTTGTACAGAAAACAGAGAATTATGAAGTCTTGAAGGTATATTATCTATATAAGTAAAAAAATATCTGAACATATAAAACCTCCTTGTCCTACTTGCCGTTATAATAAAATTATATTCTTATGACAATCAATTAATCCATAGGTATGCAAATTATTTTGTTGACTTATATACCAATTCAAGTAAAATTAGTATATAGACTAGTTAAGAAATCCTTTAATTATAAAGGATATGGAGGTTAAGATGAGAAGAGATGAGATCAGTAAGGTAATTCTGTCTGAAAGCGATATTCCAAAACAGTGGTACAACATAGTTGCAGATATGCCAAATAAGCCTGCACCCTATCACAATCCGTCAACACTTGAAATCATTAAGCCTGACGATATGAAAGCTATTTTCCCGGATGAAGTAATCAAACAGGAAATGTCTTCTGAACGTTACATAGATATTCCTGACGAGGTTCGTCAAATGTACTGTCAGTTTAGGCCAAGTCCTCTTTACAGGGCAAAAGCTCTTGAAAAACTGTTGGACACTCCTGCAAGAATATACTATAAATATGAGGGAACAAATGCTACGGGAAGTCACAAGCTTAATACCGCTATTCCACAAGTATATTATAATAAACTAGCAGGAATAAAAAGACTTGCAACGGAAACAGGAGCAGGACAATGGGGCAGTGCCTTAAGCCTTGCAACAAGTCAGTTTGGATTGGAATGTTCAGTTTACATGGTAAATGTCAGCTATCAGCAAAAACCTTACAGACGTTCATTTATGAAAACATTTGGAGCAAATGTTGTAGCAAGTCCAAGTACACTTACAAACAGCGGACGAAGTATTCTGGAAAAAGACCCAAATTGCTCGGGCAGTCTTGGAATTGCAATAAGTGAAGCGGTTGAAGATGCAGCAACACATGCTGATACCAACTATGCTCTAGGAAGTGTTTTGAACCACGTATGTCTGCATCAGACCATAATTGGAATCGAAGCAAAAAAACAAATGGAGTATTTGGATGAATATCCTGACGTAGTTTTTGCGTGTTGCGGAGGCGGAAGCAATTTTGCCGGCCTGGCTTTCCCATTTTTACAAGATAAACTCAATGGGCGTAACCTAAAAGCAGTTGCAGTTGAACCATCAGCATGTCCTACTTTGACAAAAGGTATATTTGCATATGATTACGGAGATACCGCAAAAGCAGCTCCAATAACAAAAATGTACACTTTAGGACATGACTTTATTCCATCCGGTATACATGCCGGAGGCTTGAGATACCACGGTGATTCCGCTATTGTCAGCCAACTATATCATGACGGAATCATTGAAGCAAAAGCATATGGTCAAAAATCCGTTTTTGAAGCAGCTGTATCCTTTGCACGAACAGAAGGAATAGTTCCTGCTCCTGAATCAGCACATGCTATAAGAGCTGCAATGGATGAAGCACTTTTGGCAAAGGAAGCAGGCCAGGAAAAGGTTATACTATTTTGTCTCAGCGGACATGGATACTTTGATTTTGCGGCATATGAAAACTATTTCAATGGACTCATTGATGATATAGAATTTTCTCCTGAATCCACAAAAGAAAGTTTACAAAACTTGCCGAATATAAAGTAGTTTTCCGCTTAACATCAAGTAAATAGAAGGGCTTTATAAACAGATATTTTTTTGTTTATCACCTGTACGAAGAGTATAAATTATATCAATGGAAGCTTGGTTAAAGATATTTGCATAAGTTTATCCGATATAAACTCTTGCAAATATCTTGGAAGCAATCATTGATATAATTTTATACTGAAGTACTGGTGTAAATTCAAAAAACTTTCTGTTTTAGGACTTTTACGTCAAAGGGAGTAAGTTCTAGCACTCCTTGTCTCTCTTCCTCGGTAAGCAAATCCGTGTAAATCCCGTTAAGAGAAATCTCTTTCTTTTCAGCATTGAAATTCATTATAAATATATAACGGTTTTGCCCATCCGCACGATACTGTGCTGTTACTCCATTTGGGAGCTTAGAATCTAATGTATGTGTAAGTGATAACTTATTCGTAAGGGCAGTATAAAAATCATCAATAAAATCATCTCCCGTGCGAGCTGCAATATAGTAGGCATTCCCCTTTCCAAAACAATTAACTGTAAGTACCGGTCTCCCTTTATAAAAATCGTCTCCGTACACAGCCAGAACCTTTGCAGATTCTGCATGAATCAGCTCACAGAAATCCTTTATCCTGTAATTTCCAATAAACTCTAGAGAATTATCATTCATTATGAGGCTATTGCTTTCATCAGGGTGCAATGTATCTATTTCCTCGCTCCAAATGCCTGTAACAGTGCGTAGGGGCCCCGGAAATCCTCCCAAATGACATAAATCATTCTCATTTACAATTCCGCTCCAATAGGTGGTAACAAAAGTTCCTCCCTCATTTACAAAAGCCTCTATACGCTCTCCCACACCGGGATGGGTCATATAAAGCATTGGTGCAATAACAAGCTTGTACTGTGAAAAATCTTCTCTGGCACCTATAATGTCTACCGGTACCCCTTGTTTCCAAAAGGCTGTATAATGTGCGATACAAGTTTCCTCATACTGTACCCTGTCACGAGCAAGAGCTTGTGCCTCCTCTATGGCCCAGCGATTTTCCCAATCGAAAATAATGGCAACCTGCGGGTGAACTGTAGTTCCAACAACCTCATCAAGTTTTTCAAGTGCTTGCCCCACCTGTGCAACATCCCTGAAGACCCGTGTATTTTCATGACCTACATGATCTACTACTGCACCATGGAATTTTTCAAAACTCCCCCGTGATTTTCGCCACTGGAAGTACTGGACAGTATCACTTCCATGAGCTACTGCCTGCAGAGATGACAGCATATGCATTCCGGGCCGCTTTAGCTTGTTTACCTTTTGCCAGTTAACGGTACTTGGGGTACTTTCCATCATCATAAATGGTTTCCCCTGCTTTAGAGACCTGTTCAGGTCATGGATAAAAGAGGTTCGGGCAGCGATTTTCCAATCTGGCTGCTCTGTGGTATGCCATGTAGGATAATTATCCCAAGAAACCACATCCAGTTCTTTTGCAAGCTCTCTGTATTCTATACCTGGAAAGGTTCCCATTAGATTTGTAGTAACCGGAACTTCAGGTGTTAATTCCCGTAAGGGTTTTATTTCGTTTTTAAAAAAATCAATTGTCTGGTGTGAAACAAATCTTTTCCAGTCCAAAATAAGTCCATGAGTCTCATGCTCACCTCGCGGAGATGGCGATTCAATTTGTGACCAATCTGTATATCGGTGTGACCAGAATCCCGTCCACCACTCATGGTTAAGCTTTTCAATGTCATTCTCATACTTCTTTCGGAGAAAATTGCGGAAGGCTTCCTGACACAGCCTACAATGACATTCCCCACTGTATTCATTTGAGATATGCCACAAAATCAGCGCAGGGTGCTTTCCATAACGTTCTGCCAACATACCATTGATTTGGTTAACTTTTTTACGGTAAATGGGAGATGTAAAACAATGGTTATGGCGTCCCCCATGTAAATCCTTGAACCTATCAGCCTGAGTTCGCAATATTTCAGGGTATTTTTGTGACATCCAAGGGGGTTTTGCACCACTTGGAGTAGCAAGAATGGCCATCATTCCGTTTTGGGCAAGCCTATCCATAATATTGTCCAACCAACCAAAATTATATTTCCCTTCTTCCGGCTCCAGTGCCATCCACGAAAATATTCCTACTGTCATTACATTACAATGGGCAAGTTTCATAAGTCGAAAATCTTCAGCTATTATCTCTGGTGTCTCCAGCCACTGCTCAGGGTTATAATCTCCACCATGTATAATATGTGGAAACTTGCTGCTAATAGGCATATATCTGTCCATTCCTTAACTCTCCTTTTCAACACATGTATTAAGCTCCGACACTTCCCCCCAATAGTCTCTGGGCTTTCGTCCCACGTAGTATTTAAACTTCCTGTAAAAATAGTCTATATTTTTATATCCTACCATATTAGATATTTCATAAACTTTATACTTACCTTCAGCAAGCATTTCTTTTGCTTTGCGAATTCTAACATGATCCAAATAGGAATTAAAACTCTCACCAGTTCCGCTTCTGAAAATTCTTCCAAGATATGAGCTGTTATAGCAAAAAATCTTAGCAAGGGATTCTAGCTTCAAGTCCTTGGAATAATTGGCTTCAATATACATACAGAGTCTTTTTACTATATTGTCCCGGGAGTTATTTCCTATCTGCTTCATAAAGCATAGAAATTCACTTAATATATATTCAGTAATCTCATGCAAACTTTGCTTTCTGTATATATCATGAATTATTCGTCCGTCATCCGGGATTATGAGGTTGTGGTAGTTTTGAGACAGCATATCCCTAACTCTTATAAAAATATTGGAAAGTACTCCCGCAAACCGTTCAGGATTCAGATTAAGTTTATGATATTCCGACTCGAAGCTCCGCATTTTCTTTTGCAGCAATTCCTCTTGCCCTATTTCAATATAATCGCAAAAAGCTTCAATATATTCTTTTATGTCAATAGAATCAAGGTTGGCTTCATCTGAAAAATCTCCTTGTATGTCATCCCATAAAACAAGGTTTCCCGATTGCTGGTAATAGAAACTATGCTGTTGTATCTTTTTTGCATCAGTATAAGAAATGTGGAGTTCATCAGCACTGCTGCATAATCTTCCCATAGAAACAAACAAGTCGGGCATTTTACGAAATATATCTTTCATATGTACAGAGAAGCGTGTAATACCTCCTCCTTGCAGTAGAACAACCCATAAATCGTCGATACAGATACACCTCATTTCTTTTTCATGTTCAAAAAGATTCGGAATTTCTGTATCATACTGTGTGGATTTTATAACAGCAACACGGTAAACATCATCACATAGTTTAAGCTCATTAAGGTTTACTGAGTCCGCATTGAGCTTACCGCAAATAAGGTCAGTAAGCTGCTTTTCATAAATAAGATTCATACTGGATTGAATACTTTTAAGCTTTTCCTTTTCGGATAAAATCATCTTACGTACCTTAACAATTGCCTCTTGCAGGTCATCCTCTTCTATAGGTTTAAGCTGAAAGGAAGAGACACCGGATTTAATGGCACTGCGGGCATATTCAAAATCGGAATAGCCGGTCAGAATAATAACCTTGCCATCGAATCCTCCTTCCCTTGCTTTTTCAAGCATTTCAGTTCCATACAATCCCGGCATCTTGATATCGGTAATACATAGGTCCGGGTTAAGCTCAAGCAGCATACGAAGGCCCTCATGCCCGTCCGCTGCTTCGCCGGCTATCTCATAACCAAGGCTGTCCCAATCAATGATAGCTTTTAGTCCAGCTCTCACTGCCGGCTCATCGTCAATTATTAAAACCTTGAGCATTGGGTTTACCATTCCTTTCCTAATATATTTTGATTTTTTACTGGCTGTTCCGGAAAAGAAATCCACACAGTTGTTCCTGTTCCGGGACTGCTATCTACCCTGATTCCATAGGATTCACCATAATAAAGCTTAATACGCTGATTTACATTTGAAAGTCCAATACTTTTTCCTGTCTTTCCACCTGCTTCTTTAATCTTACGGTGAACCTCCTCCAGCTTCTCACTTTCCATTCCAAGACCATTGTCCTTTACAGTTACAAGGACATTTTCATGCTGCCTATTAACTATAATGTCTATTTTTCCGCTTCCCTCTTTCTGCTCTAGTCCATGGACAAAAGCATTTTCAACAATAGGCTGTATCAATAGTGGTAGTACTTTGAGAATTTTCTCATCAATACCATTCTGAACATCAATGGTATAATCTACTCTGTCAGCAAAGCGGAACTTCTGAATTTCCAAGTAATTACGAACAAAATCCAGCTCACTTTTTAACGGCTGAGGATTGTCATCAAGCTCCAACAAACTGCGCATGGATTTCCCCAAAAGCTTTATTACTGTGGCAATTTCGCGCTGTCCACAGACATAAGCCTTCATTCGTATACTTTCAAGAGTGTTAAACAAAAAATGAGGATTAATCTGACTTGCCAACATTTTGAACTGAGCCTCATTCTGTTTTGTCAGCAGCTTTTGCTGCTGTAACTTGTGCTCATAATTTTCCTGTAAAAGCTTTTTCATATCACCAATCATCTTGATTAGGTCTGTATACAGTTCGGCAATCTCATCGCTGCCACTGATGCCCGGTGTAATGTCCAAATCTCCGGATGCCGCCCTGTGAATCTGAGTTCTTATAAATAAAATACGATCTGAAAAACTTCCAGTAAACAACAGCATAAGCAGTACAGGTACTACAAGACTAATAAATGCGATTGCAATTCCTGTTATATATGTAGCAAACACTTGCCGTTTGATATCACTAGTAGGCGTAATATTGATAATCTGTAATGTACTTCGTGTCTTCTGAGGAAGAAAGGATTCACAGACTATAAATACTTTTCTGTTTTCATAGGTTACATTCTTTAGAATTTGCTCACTGTCGCCGTAACTAGGATTTAGACCTTTTATATCAATTTTTGTGCCTAGCTTTTCCCGGTCATCTGCCAGCACAATACGGTCATTATCCACAGTCATAAGCATAGTTGTTCTTTCGTTCTGAATAACTGAGGTCAGGTAACTGTAGCTTACTCTCATTACCATAACTGCATAATTTCCATTGTCATCTATGCTAATACGACGTACTAATGCAAGGTAATAGGAATTATTATCTTTATTATAAAAACACTGCCATATCATGTTGCCGCCACTCCGAACCGCAGCCTTGTACCAAGCTTCTTTTCTAATTGCATCTGTGGTTTTAACAAAAAAACCGTTCTCACATATAGTACTATTATCAACATACATGGTAATAGCCTCTATTTGTCTGTAGTACTGTGTGTATTCCTTTAGAACAGGGTATTTTGATAAGGCATCTATAGACTCTAAAAAACTGCCGTATTTAGTTGAAATAATGTTTTTTAGCTGTTTGTCAAAATAGATTTTGTCCGATACATTAGTCATTAGATATAACAGCTCGTTAACGCGGTCTCGCACTCGAAGGGTATCTGTTTTAGCCTCATTAACCATACGTGAGTAAACAAGATTTGACATGCTGGAGGTTAAATACAGGCTCACGAAAAAAACCGGCAGAAGCACGGAAATTATGTAGATACCGATCATTTTTTTGCGTATCCGAATATTGTTCCAACCTTCTTTCAAACGCTTGATGAACACGATATTTATTCCACCCTTGCCGACACTGATATCACTTATATGATAGGTTTATTATAGCAATATTGTAAACCACATACAAACCTATTTCTATACATATCAAAGTGTAAGCGTCATAGCTATGGGGAGATCACGGGATGAAGTACCAATCTTTATAGTATAGTTTCCTGGATTAAAAACCCATCCTGAATTAATACAGAATTCCGAGAAAGTGCGTTCATCAAGTTTAAATGTAATAGTTTTAGTTTCACCGGGATTTAGGTATACTTTTTGAAATCCCTTCAAAGTACGAATAGGAGAAGCCTCCTTTTTTTCTGGCTCAACATATAACTGAACTGACTGTGCGCCAGACCTATTACCGGTGTTGGTAATATCAACACTTATTTCATAATCCTTGCAGGAACCGGAAATCTGTCTGTATGCGGCCTTCGTCAATGAAAACGTAGTATAGGACAAACCGTGTCCAAATGGAAAAAGTGGGGGAACATTGAAAGCATCGTGATAAGGGTATCCTACAAAAAGGCCTTCTGTGTAACAAACCTTCTCACCACCTGGATATTCACCCAGTGCCTTAACTCCTGTATCCTCCTCATTTAAAGGAATTGTGAATGGTAGGTGTCCACTGGGATTATAGTCTCCAAATAAAACTTCCGCTAATGCCGTTCCACTATGCATACCTGAAAAAAACCCCTGCATAACGGTATGTGCATTGTCTATCCATGGGCTCATATCAACAGGGGACCCGCTTATGATAATTACTACAGTATTTGGGTTTACTGCAAGAATTCTTTCCAGAAGTTTGTCCTGTTTATATGGCAATGTCATATCCGGTCTGTCACGACCTTCCGATTCCTGCTCGTGTCCGGTACCACCAATGAAAATAACTGCATCGGCAGTCTGTGCTGCCTGAATTGCTTCTTCTGTTAATCTCAATTCAATGTTTCTATATTCTTCATTTGCAGCTCTGGCCTTTTCCTCAATTTCGGCTCTAGTTTTTTCATCAGCATTAGAAGGTATATGAAATTCATGCTTAGAATACGTCTCATCGAGGCAACCCGGATAATATGACACTTTTGCTCCCCCTGCCAATCTCATAACTATGCCGGATAGAGGAGTAACCTCATATAGTGCCTTAACTGCTGCACTATCTCCACCAGTGGAGTGCTTTTTATCTGCATTATTACCAATAACAGCAACAGTTTTAATTTTGTCTGCATTAAGAGGCAGCACTTCTCTGTCATTTTTTAATAAAACAAAACTCTCTTTAGCAGCATCAAGTACTGTCTGTTGGTGTTGAGGCAGATTGAAACCACCTCGTTTTCGGTCTTTGGAGAACATATTCAATCTGAACATCAATTTTAGAATTCGTCTCACTTTTTCATTAAGAATACTCTCAGAGATTTTTCCCTTTTGAACAGCATTAATTAGTGGTTTTGCAAAAAAGTAGTCATCAAAATCAGAGGTTACGTTCATTTCAATGTCAAGGCCAGCTTTAGCCGGAGCCTCTGTATCATGTACTGCTCCCCAATCCGAAACCACAACGCCATCAAACCCCCACTCATTACGAAGAATTTCTGTAATTAACTTATGACTGTGACTACAAAATGTGCCGTTGAGCCTATTATATGCAGTCATAACAGTAAAAACTCCTGCCTTCACTGCTGCTTCAAATGCAGGAAAATACAGCTCCCTAAGTGTGCGTTCATCCACTTCTGCACTGACACTAAGTCTTTCCGTCTCCTGATTATTTGCAGCAAAATGCTTGACACAGGCTGCAACATCAAAACGCTGCACACCTTTTATAAAGGCTGATGCAAGTTCTGCTGTCAGTACAGGGTCTTCACTAAAGTATTCATAATTTCTACCACATAAAGGTGTACGGATAATGTTTACACCCGGTGCAAGAATAACATCTTTACCACGGCCCCTTGCTTCACAGCCCAGTACCTCTCCCACCCTTTCCGCAAGAGTTCTGTTAAAGGTTGCTGCAAGTGCTGTGCAGGAAGGCAAGTACGTAACAAAGTCCCAGTTACCACCCACTGTTTCCCAATGATCATCGGCAAACTCATTGCGTACACCCATAGGTCCGTCGGAAAACACAAGGGGAGGAATTCCTAACCTCGGTACCCCACCTGTACGGAATAACCCATTGCCATGACACATTCCCACCTTTTCCTCCAAAGTCATCATGGACAGTAGTTCCTCTATTTTTTCATCTATTTCGTTATACTGCATTTTATTCACTCCATAATTGATATTTTTATTTTGTTATTGCTGTTATTCCAGAATTCCAATCTTAAATGTTCCACAAAAAACTGTTGGTATAAATTTCTCCCCGTCCTCCTCATTTACAATAGTTCCACCTGTACACTCTGCTGCTTTAATGCCACATAGTTTTAAACTCCATGGTTTTCCCTCTCCCTTTGCTATTACAGTGATTTCGCCACCTTTACGGATTACTGAGACATTAAGTGCTTCGTTTCCATCCTTCTCGTAAACAGAAGTATTTGCATTAGCACCATCGGAAAGGGGCGTCAGCAGTAAGCAAACATCCTGTGCATATTCATAAACTGTTTCTTCCTGGCTATTACCCATAGCCAGAAGGCTTCCTGGGCGGACATACAATGGCAAGCTCATGTAATTGTGCTTTTCCCTGCGATAACTGCCTCCTGCAACAATTTCACCTGTCAGAAGGTTATACCACTGACCATTAGGTAAATAATAGTCCACTAATCCCGAGACCGTAAATACAGGTGCCACCAAGAGAGAATCCCCCAGCAAATACTGACGGTCAAGGGTTGTACATGCTGGGTCATCCTGAAACTCAAGAAACATTGCACGTGCTGTGGGCAATCCTTGCTTTGAGGCCTGAACCGCCGTTTTGTAAATATAAGGCATGAGGCGACATTTAAGTTTTGCAAAAAAACGCAGCACATCTACCGCCTCTTCGTCATATAGCCACGGTACACGGTAGCTGGTACTGCCATGGAGACGAGAATGCGATGACAGCATACCAAAGGCCAGCCACCTCTTATAAACATCAGCTGTAGCCGTATGCTCAAAGCCTCCGATGTCATGACTCCAGAAACCAAATCCGCACAGTCCTAGTGATAGACCTCCTCGTAAACTTTCAGCCATAGAGGAAAAGTCAGCAGAACAATCTCCTCCCCAGTGAACCGGAAACTTTTGACTGCCTACTGTAGCTGACCGTGCAAATACTACAGCCTCTTTATTTGCTGATTTCAAAGTATCAAAAACAGTCCTGTTATAAAGATAAGTGTAGAAGTTATGCATCTTCTCAGGATCTGAACCATCGTAATATATAACATCCTTTGTTGGAATACGTTCTCCAAAATCGGTTTTAAAACAATCTACACCCATATCAACCAGGTTAAGTAACTTTTCAGAAAACCACTTACACGCATAAGGATTGGTAAAATCAACAATAGCCATTCCCGGCTGCCACAAATCCCACTGCCAAACGCTGCCATCCTTTTTACGTATAAAATAGCCCTTTTCCATTCCTTCATTAAAAAGAACAGACTCCTGTGAAACATATGAATTAATCCATACACATATATGCAGTCCCTTTTCTTTTAGGTTGGCTAACATGGTTTTGGGATTAGGAAAAACATCTTTGTCCCAAATAAAATCACACCAGTTGAACTCTTTCATCCAAAAGCAATCAAAGTGGAATACTGATAGCGGAATATGCCGCTGACTCATTCCATTTATAAAGCTTGTGACAGTTTCTTCATCGTAATTAGTTGTAAATGAAGTGGAAAGCCATAGACCGAATGACCAGGTTGGCGGCATAGAAGGCCTTCCCGTAAGAGCAGTGTAGTTTGAAATCACTTCCTTACAGTCTGAACCCCCAATTATAAAATATTCCAATGATTCTCCTTCAACAGAAAATTGTGCACGTGATACTACTTCACTGCAAATTTCAAATGACACAAGACCCGGATTGTTTACAAAAACTCCATACCCTCGATTTGTTATATAAAAAGGGATATTTTTGTAGGATTGCTGGGTACAAGTACCTCCATCCTCATTCCAAATATCAACTGTCTGTCCATTTTTAACAAAGGGGGTAAACCTTTCACCCAAACCATATACACATTCTCCCACATCCAAATCAAGCTGTTCTCTCATATAGGTTTGACCGCTTTGATGTTTTATGTATGCAAGGTGCCGAAAGCCGCTCCCGGTTAGGCGTTCATCTCCCCTATAGTAGTCTATATTATAGCTATTTTTATCAATGCGAGCCTTAATGCTGCCACTTTCAAGCCACACTGCATCATTATCTTCAATAATTGATGGAGTGTGTCCGGGATAATTAAGTTCAAAATAAGGCCCGGTCTTTTTTACTCCTTTATAGTGGTATGCTTTTACGTGAATTATATTAGTCGCCGGTGAACTCAACTCAATAGTCAGTGCAGGACCACCCAAAGTATCTCCTCTGTGATTAATGGGGTTACATGGTGCAAAAATGCGTAAACTGTCCCCACAGTTTTCTATACGGTATGCCTTTGATGGGTAATGCAGAGAATATCCTTCCTTACTCAACCAATATCCATTAAGAAACTTCATGGTAAAAAGACCTCCTAAAAAGTTTATCCGACTATTTATTATTCTTATTCTCAATTATACAGTCACAACTGTACCTTTAAAACGTAAAAAATCACATTAAAAACACTGTAATAATTCTAGAACTTTTTGAAAAAGTATACTCACCTATAAATTTTACAGTGTTTTTGACTATTTTTTTAGGATATACAAAATTTAAAGGGAAAGATACAATATTTTTGTAAAAAATTACTAAACAAAACATTTGGAGGGAAGCTAAATGTCCAGTCCGTCTTACGGCAATACTCGCGTTAAAATTAAAAAGAATAAGCACCGAGATCGATTTAAACTGTTTTTTATGGCTTTACCTTTTCTGATTCTTTGTTTTACATTTTCCTACTTACCATTATACGGATGGATTTATTCAATGTTTGATTATCGTCCGCCATTTAAGTTGTATCAGTGTGACTTTGTTGGGTTAAAATGGATTACGGCAATTGTTACTAATCCTGTTTATCGAAATGCAATTGGGGATGTTCTTCGCAATACTTTTGCTATCAGCGGGTTAAATCTCTTAACCTCCGTTCTGCCTCTTGCCTTTGCTGTTTTTCTAAATGAAGTCAAGAGAGGCTGGTTTAAGCGAATTGTGCAAGTGTTAACTACTTTGCCTAATTTTATAAGCTGGGTACTTGTTTACTCTGTTGCTTATGTGTTCTTTTCAACCGGTGACGGCGTAGTAAACAAGTTACTAATGGATATGCATATTATTTCTTCTCCCATAAACTTTCTTGCAAGCGACAACCATACATGGCTTTCAATGACTTTATGGAGTTTGTGGAAAACTCTCGGCTGGAGTGCCATTATGTATCTTGCAGCAATAGCAGGCATTGACCAGGAACTTTATGAAGCTGCAAAAGTCGATGGAGCAGGACGCTTTCGTATGATGTGGAATATCACTGTGCCGTCCCTGCTTCCAACCTTCTTCGTTCTGCTAATGCTGTCAGTTGCTAATTTCCTTAATAATGGCCTTGACCAGTATTATGTATTCCAGAATGCAATGAACAAAGCACATATTCAGGTTCTCGACCTCTATGTTTATAATATAGGTGTTGGCAGTATGAATTTCCCTCTTGCAACTGCCGTCAGTATGCTCAAGTCCATCGTCAGCATAGCACTTCTGTTTACGGTTAACGGCGTATCTAAACTTTTGCGTGGCGAAACTATCGTCTGACAAATTTATAAAGGAGGAAATTAACTATGCTACCAATAGTAAAAAAGAAAAAACAGTATTCTTTTGGAGACATTGTGTTTTATACAATTACATATTTTGTATTTACAATATTAACAATCGCTTGTATTTATCCTTTTTATTTTTTGATTATAAACACTCTTACAGCTAATGAAATAAGCTCTAAAACAGCAGTTTTACTACTTCCTCAAAAACTGCACTTTGACAATTATGTGAAGATTTTGAAGTTAAACGGACTCACGGATGCTTTGTTTGTATCAGTAGCTCGTACAGTAGTCGGCGCTACCCTAACAGTTTTTGCCTCTGCTTTTCTGGGGTATCTGTTCACAAAAAAAGAAATGTGGGGCCGTAAATTCTGGTACCGTTTTATCATTATTACAATGTACTTTAATGCCGGATTGATTCCGTGGTTCATTACAATGCTTAACCTAGGTCTTCGTAATAATTTTCTTGCATATATTCTGCCGGCTATTGTGGCTCCCTTTAATGTCATTCTTGTAAAAACTTATATAGAAAATACCCCACAGGCACTTCAGGAAGCAGCACAGATAGATGGCGCAGGATACTTTACCATATTTCTTAAAGTTGTCTGGCCACTCTGTGTTCCAATTCTTGCAACGGTAGCTATTTTTTCCGCCGTGGGTCAATGGAATTCTTTCACTGACACCTTGCTTCTGATGACAGACAGCCGTCTGTATACCCTACAATTTATTCTGTACCGCTACCTCAATCAAGCGAGCTCACTTGCAAGTATAATGAGAAACAGCGGTGCTGGAATTGGTCAGTCGGTCTCAAATCTTGCAAGCTCTCAAACGGCACAGTCGGTAAGGATGACTGTTTCAGTAGTGGTTATACTTCCTATTTTGTTTGTATATCCCTTTTTCCAAAGATATTTTGTAGGAGGTATAATTATAGGCGCCGTCAAGGGTTAATTCTAATATAGTTTATCCGTGTCATGCACAATGTGCAGCGGCACATTAAAAATACTGCTTTAATAATACAATAATTTAATGGAGGTTTATGTATGAAAAAGTGGCTAATTAAATCCCTAACAGCTGCCATTATCCTTAGTATTACCGTAAGTATGGCAGCCTGTACTAAACCGGGCGATGATAGCGGTTCCTCATCCGGTTCAAGCAGTTCCGCATCTGGTTCCGGCAACAACCCGTACAAAGATACGGTAACACTTGATGTTTACACTCTCACCGGAAATTTTCAAGGTGAACAGATAGGATGGTTGGGAAAGGTAATCAAAGACAAGTTTAATCTCAAACTAAACATTATCTCGGCTCAGACAGACGGAAACGCAGACCAGTCTTTTCAAACGCGTTCTGCTTCCGGTGACCTTGGTGATATTGTGGTATACGGCGCAATGGACACCAAATTTACTGATTCCCTTAAAGCCGGACTTTTATTGAAGTTGACGGATAACGATTTGCTGGCAAAACACGGAAGTAACATTGTGAAGAATTTTTCAGGTGCCTTAAAGCGTATCTCCGATAAATATGGTGATTATGCAATTCCTAATAATGTTTCTACAGAGTCCCCAAATACTCCTTCCGAGGACTCTGACCTTACATTTGGTGTATACACCCGTTATGATTACTATCAAGAAATAGGTTCTCCTAAGCTGAATACCTTCGACGATGTATATCCCATGCTAAAAGCAATGGCACAAAAACACCCCACCAATTCAAATGGTCAAAAGCAGTATGCTTTTTCACTGTTTAAGGATTGGGACGGCTGCATGATGATGTTCGGAAAAATGATTGCAGAGCTTTACGGTTATGAAGAGGCTCCCTTCGGTGGTTTCCTTTTGGCAAATAATATGGCTACCGAGTATCAGAACATTATTGACCCCAACAGTTACTACATAAAAGCCTTGAAAGTTTATAACCAGGCATATCGTGATGGTCTTTTAGACCCTGACTCAATTAATCAGACCTGGGATGACATTACCAAAAAGTATGCAAACGGTCAAGTTTTATACTCTCAGTTTAGTTGGCTTGGCCCAAACAATTTTAACAATGCTGAAAATATATCAAACGGTATTGGATTTGCCCTTGTTCCTATCGCTGATGAAAAAATATGGTCAAATGGATTTACTCCTAACGGCAGCACTTACCTTGTAGCATTAGGCAAGTCCTGTAAAAATCCTGAGCGAGCTATGGACTTCCTAAACTGGTACTACTCTCCTGAAGGAACAATGACAATAAAGAACGGCCCTGAAGGTCTTGCATGGAAAATAGAAAATGGAAAACCGATATTAACAGAATTTGGTAAAAAATGTATGCCATCTATTGCAGTTGAAGTATCTAGTGAGTTTGGTGGCAGCGATTGGCAGACAGGGGAGTGTAAAGTCGGTTTTGACGGCTTAGCAGCAAACTCCATTAACCCGAATACAAATGAACCTTATTATTACAAGCTTTGGTCGTCAACACTGTTATCCAACACAAGTACCCTGCAGAAAAACTGGAGTGCAGCCATGGACGGTGCTCTGACAGCAAAAGAATGGCTTGTGAAGAACAACCATGTTTCAGTATCTCCTGGAACTGATTATGTTGCTCCTACTCTTCCTCCAGACATCCAGTCAATTCAGGACGTAGTTAAAATGGATATTCGTGACTATTCCTGGAAAATGGTTTATGCAAAGAGTGACAGTGAATTTAATTCCCTTCTAAAGGAAATGACCGAGAAGGTCAAAGGAGAAGGTTATGATACCGTTGTAGAATGGGATAAACATCAGTTAGCCGAGCTTGCTGAGGCTCGCAAGCAGGCAGCTGAAAGCGGCAAATAAACTAATAAAACTGTACGTTTTATAAATCCTCTCTTTGGAAAAAGGATGCAGCCTTCGGTAATATCGAGGATGCATCCTTTTTCTTTTGTAAGACCTAAATATATTATTTTCAGGAGGAAAAACATTTGGAATATAAATTATGGTATAAGAGTCCTGCCAACATGTGGGAAGAGGCACTACCCATCGGTAACGGTAGTCTTGGCGGAATGGTTCATGGAGGTATATATCGGGAGTGTATTTATTTAAACCATGACACCCTATGGTCTGGATTACCTGGGCAGCATATTAATAAGAATACACTGCATTTATTACCTAATGTGCGTCGTCTGGTGGATGAAGGTAGAAATTATGAGGCTCAAAAGCTTATAGAAGAAAATATACTAACGGGTTACACACAGTCATATTTGCCGCTAGGCAGGTTAATACTGACCTGTGAGCTGTCAAGGGATATTAAAGAATACAGTCGTTCACTCTTCCTTAATTCTGCTGTATGTGAAACCCACTTTAACTGCGGTGGAGTTAATTATTGCCGTGAGGTTATATGTTCTTATCCCGACAATGTAATTGCAGTTCATATGACTGCAAATAAGCATGGTGCATTGACCTTTAACGCTACTCTTAATTCACAACTGCGTTATAAGGTTGATAAAAAAGATAGTACCTTAATAATCACCGGCGACTGTCCATCTAATATGATTCCGGATTACATGGAAGCAGATAAACATATTATCTATGACAATGAAGAATACAGCAGAAGTATCCACTTTTCAGTAGGATTGAGAGCAAATGTAAAGGGTGGCTCATTACTTATTGAGCCAGACAAGATTTCCGTCACTAATGCAGATGAAGTTCTCCTGTTACTCTCTTCAGCTACAAATTTTGAGGGTTTTGATAGAATTCCCGGCAGTTCAGGAAGCGACCCTTTAACCAAATGTATGAGAATCTTGGATATGGCAGCATGTTATAGTTGGAATGAACTATTATCCCGCCATCGAACTGATTACACTTCTTTATTTGAACGGGTATGTCTTGACCTTGGGCATCAGTCGCCACTGCCAACTGATGAAAGATTGTCTTCATATGCATTGGGAATTCATGACCCTTCTCTGGATTCACTTATGTTTGCCTATGGCAGGTATCTACTTATAGCCTGTTCTCGTCCCAACACACAGGCGGCTAATCTTCAAGGAATTTGGAATAAGGATATGCCAGCACCTTGGTCCTCTAATTACACTACCAATATCAACACTGAAATGAACTATTGGCCTGCGGAGACTACAAACCTTCCAGAATGTCATATGCCTCTGTTTAGTCTGCTAAAAGACGTTTCAAAGGCAGGCTCTGAGATATCACGATTGCATTACGGGTGCAGAGGGTTTGTACTACACCATAACACTGATTTATGGCGTATGGCTTCCAGCGTGTCAGGTCAAGCAAAATGGGGTTTTTGGCCTATGGGCGGTGCTTGGCTTTCTCTTCACATAATGGAGCATTATAGATTTACCTGCGATATAGAGTTTTTACAACAGTACTATTTTATTCTTCGAGAAGCGGTTTTGTTTTTACTTGATTATATGAAACTTGATGACAATGGTTATTATGTAACAAACCCTTCCACCTCACCTGAAAACTCCTTTATAACTGCGGATGGTGAAATATGTTCAATCACAAAAGCTTCAACCATGGACTTGGCTATTATCCGAGAGCTTTTTGAAAGCTGTATAGAAGCACAGTCAATTCTTAAAATTGATTCTGACCTTTCCTGCCTACTTTCACAAATGCTTTGTAAATTACCTCCATTTCAAACAGGCAGTAAAGGACAGCTACTAGAGTGGCTTAATGAATACGAGGAAGAAGAACCGGGACATCGGCATATGTCTCACCTTTTTGGACTTTATCCCGGCAGTAGTATAAGTCCATCGCGTACACCTGAACTTGCTAAAGCTTGCCGAAAATCTCTGAAAGAACGCATTACCAACGGAGGAGGTCATACAGGATGGAGCTGTGCTTGGCTTATATGCCTTTACGCAAGACTTGGTGACGGGAATAATGCCTACCATTTTGTTAATCAGCTTTTAACTCGTTCCGTATATCCAAACCTTTTTGACGCACACCCTCCATTTCAAATAGATGGTAATTTTGGCTTTACAGCAGGCATTGCAGAAATGCTGTTACAAAGCCATGAAGGAGAACTCCACTTGCTGCCTGCTTTGCCCCATAACTGGAAAGACGGCAGTGTAACGGGATTAAAAGCCAGAGGGAACTACACTGTAGATATTTCATGGCGTAACCATCATCTTGTCTCTGCGCGGATAACAGCAGGACAAAACGGAGTCTGCCATATTAGAATAAATGAAGCTTTTACGGTAGACAAGTATGTTGAAAGGAAAGAAAACTCCGTTTTAGTTAATCTGTCAAAAAATGAAAGTGTTAATTTTATATTATCGGTCTAAAATAAGGGATTTAAATAACGCAAAATATTCTCGTAAACAAACATTTGGGTATATGTACCATGGAGTACCGGAACTGATTCCATATGGCTTTAGTCCAGCCCTTTTTGCAAGTATTTTTGCTCTGAACATATGAAAATCATTGGTTATAATCATTACCTTATCAAGAGGCTTTCCAATAGTGTTTTCATATATTTTTTTAGAATACACCATATTTTCATATGTACTGGTTGACTTTTCTTCTTTTAAAATAACGTTCTCGGGTACATTATGCTTAACCAGATACCTTTTCATTCCCTCGGCTTCCGTTATGGTTTCACCAATCCCTTGTCCCCCTGACACTATTATCTTTACATCAGGATTATTTTTGTAATAGTCCAAGGTATAGTCAAGACGATTTTTCAAAACCAACGTAGGTGTTTCTCCTTTAAGCCCTGCACCCAATACTATTATGCTGTCAACCTGCTTGTCTTTATCTGACATGGCAGAGGTTATTATGACAGCTGTTATTATAATAAAAGAAACCAACCATATGGTAAATAGCCCTGCAAATACTTTTATAAGCTTATTGTAAAACTGCGGCCTTCGCTTGTACAATCCTGTTTTTTTTAACAATGCCCATAGTATAATACATGTGCCTCCTATAGCAGGAAGCAAAATTCCCATGTCCATACCGCCGCTTCTTTTTGCAATAATTATAGTATCCATTATTCCTACAGCAGCCAGTATGTACAATAATGTATATAAATATTTATTTTTCATAACTAAAATTCCAAAGCCTTACCAGGATTATCTGAAGGCTTGAAAGTGTACTTTTTACCCTCCTCAGGCTTAATAAAAGTACCGTTAAAGCTGAAATGATCGGATTCAATACCTGCTTCTCCGTCCATAGTAACCTGCATTTGTTCAACTCCCGGAAGATTCAACACTGTCATTGCGAGTATGCTAGTATGGATTATACCTCCCGCACTCCCTGAATTAAACTTTTTTACAGTCTCTTTGGGCAAATCAATGGTAATATTTTTACCATCTAAAACAGCTTTGTTTATTTTTATGTCAGTAGAAGAAAAAACCTTGTTTATTGCAGAGGTTATATCAGTTTCATATAATTTTTTATCAACTGTTATACCTTGTATTTCTTTTGGTTTGTCATAATCGTCAGCATCATAATAATAGAGTTTGAGTTCCATTGTTTCATTAACTGGGGTTGTTTGTGATGCGGTAGTTTGTGATGAAACTGTTGATGAATTAGAAGCTGTACTTGAAGTTTCAGATGGCTCTTTTTTCTGACCTATTGCATATACAAGCAAAACTACTAGAATAATAATAAAGCAGAAAAAAATTATGCAAATAGCTTTTAGTTTCTTTGAATCAATCATATAAATAACCTCCCCGGGTTTTAAATTAATTATCATTTATTTTTGTTATTGCCTTACTGAACCTGAATGTGTGCTTGAAAAAAAACTTTGCCATCAATTTCATTTATTCCTTCAATATACACTTTCTTGCAGCTTCCATCTATCTCCTCAGTATCCTTGTATAAGGAAATAGTATCTCCTGCAACTGCTTCGTTTACATAATTTATCTGAATTGATTTAGCACTATACTTTCCATGCTTTTCTAAAGAAAAACAGTCGGATATATAGTCTATATATTTTGCATTATTTACGTGACCGTTAATATCAAGGTCACTGAAACCTACAAGTTTTTTGTAAACTAAATGCAGCTCCCCTGCCGGTTTCAACTTTTCAAACTTTCTGTCTATTGCTTTTGATTCTAAGAATTCCGGATATTGTGGCGAAATAATGGAATCAATTTTTACCATCTGACGCTTCTGTAAATCCAGTATAACCCAGCTTGAAATTGCACTGACAAGAATATGTCCATCCTTATCCCTAACAATAAAATTTCTTTCTATCATCATTTTCTTAGGTGATACCGGCCATGTCTCAATTGAAATATCTTCGTTAATACCGGGCATCCTGTTAATCTCTAGCATCATTCGAACCATGACCCACGCCACGCCATATTCATTTTGTAACTTTTCTATACCAAGGTTTGTACTCTCGGAATGGAGACCTGCAATATTCTGAAAGCAATTAAAAAGATAACTGAGTTTTAGTCTTTTAAAATAATCTGCATGGCCATAATCTACATGATAGTTCTTTTTGTATATGGAAAGCGGGTTCATATGTCCTCCCTTTACTGCAATGTTTCTTAACCAAGTTTGAATAAATATTTGCCAACTACATGGTCAAGAGGTATAGGACCTATGATTCTGCTGTCTCTACTTTCATTTCTATTATCTCCCATAACAAATACGGTATCCTCAGGAACCTTTATTATATTTTCCGATTCATAGCGCATAGGCTCTTTTATGTATGGTTCTTCTAGCGGTATACCATTACGGATAACTTTACCATCCTTAAACTGCAATTCGTCTCCGGCCTTACCTATTACTCTCTTAACCCAGAATATCTGCTGAGTGTTATCGGTAAACCTTGATACAAGAATATTATATTTAAGAGGATCTATAACATTGTCCCAAAAGGTTCTTTTTCTATCTACTCTGCTGTCAATAATAACGATGTCTCCATATTTTGGTTTAGTGTGGAATATATTTTGAGTCTTATTAATTATTATTTTTTCCTTATCATGCAAAGTATTATCCATTGAATGTCCGTCTACACTGGTTGGTTGAAATATAAAAATTATAACTATCAATGCCAAAACCACAGACCCAAGTATTGTTCCTACCCAGCCTAATATTTCTTTCAAAATTTTCATATCCAAAATATCTCCCTCGCTTATGTTTTCTTTTGAGTTTTTACTCCTCTATTTTACTAAATTTACCTAATTATAATATATTTGTGTAACATTTTATAGACATAATTTATTAACTTTTCCTTAATTATTTATGAATTTAATATATTATACGAAATAAAAGACTTATAAGTCTGAAACAGCTGTATAATACCTTTACATACCACAATTAGTATAATTGCCTGGATAAGCATTTTACAAAGAACTGCTATAAATCCAAGCAATTATTTAGTATATATTATTTAACCTTTATTCCGAATATCTTTTTAGCATAGCTTCCAACTACCAAAGTATCATTGTAAATTGCCGGAGAGGATTCAACATTTCCCTCCAGAGATACAGAATCCAGGGTTTTTCCGTCCATAGGATCAACTAGACGCATGTATCCAGCATAATCTGTATATACCAAATAGGTTTTGCCATCAGAGCTTTTGAAGTCAACGGGAGAACACCAACTGTATGCAGTAAGTTTCTTATTCCAAATCTCTTCACCGGTATTTTTATCAAGTGCAATCATATTTCCGTCAGTATTTGAACCTGTAAAGCAAATATTGAATATAACCATATTACTTATATCGTCTTTTCCAAGTACAGGTGTTCCTAGTGAACCACCGTTTATATAGTAGTTGTAAACACACTTATAATCCTTCTGCCAAACAAGCTCCCCTGTTATTGCATTTATTTTCCTTATATTGCAGTCTGTAAACTTGTTTTTACCGTTTTCACCACGCTTGTCCACCTGATTTGCGGTATAAAGAAATACTCCGCCCTTTGTCTCTTCTATTACAATAGAACTATCTGTATCGTCACCTGTGTCATATATCCATACTGGTTTCATAGTATTCAAATCAAGGCATTGCAATGTTCCTCCATTATCACAGAAATACATATAGTTTTTATATACTGCCGGCGAATTTTCTATACCCTGTTCATCGTTATAAGGACTTCTGTAACGGTACTTTGTTATTTGGGGTGCTATTGAAAGAGTTCCAGCTGCCTTATCAAACTTTGTATTCATTTTAACCTTGTATACAAGTCCGTTTTCACCGCAGTCAAGGAGTGTGTCTGTCTTTTTATCAAAAATTGCGGAAGAATCATTGGCTCCCCAGTCTCTGAATGCAACCTGATCTCTGCCAAATATAGCGTACATTTCCTTCTGGTTTATAAGATTAAAAATTCTGTATTTGTATTCGCTGTATTTTCCGCCGTTATCATTTATCCCCATACCCGTGTAAAGTATAGGATAGCCTCTTGGGTCAATCATCCCTGTTCCTTTAATGGGATAACCAATTTTTATTGGGTTTCTGGTAGGCTTACCTGTTTCAAGGTCAAGAAAATATATGTTTCCGTCCAAAGTAGGGTATATAACCTCTACAAGGTCTTTTGACTTCATATCACTGTTAATGTTCATCAGTTTTCTCACGTCTTCAGACCAGTGAACAATCAGTGGCTGTCCTGTCCAGCCTGTTCCCGGCCAATAGCTTCCTTCACCTGAGATTGCCCCAAGTCCTGTTTTTTTCCACACTATCTCTAGCTTTTTCTGAGTTACGGTACGTGTGCCAAAGGATGCACTATCCCTATAATTGTTTCCTCTAAATGTTGTTATACCTTCAAGATCTGAATATGTATCAGATGAACCAAAGCTGATTTTATTTTTGCTTTTTACGGTATATTCCTTCAAAGGGGTATTGTTTCTAAATATCCAGCTTTGCATTGTAGTTCCGTTTTTAAGTGTGTTTTGAAAGGCAAATTCAGTAAAAGCCTTTTCACCGTCAAAAGTTGCTGCAGTTTTCCATGAAACCTTCAACTTGCTTGGGTCTGTTATTTCTGCAGGCATAGGGTCTGCTACCGGCTCAGGTTCTGGTTCTTCTACTTCATCTTGACTTTCGCCTGCAGTAGTATTTACAGCATAGGAATCTCCGTTGTTTCCAGATTTCCCCGAATTACTCATCTTGCTTAATCCAATCATAACACCTGTTGTTATTAATGAAAGTATTAGAATCGTCAGTATTACTTTTAGTCTGTTAGTTGCCCTTCTTCTATATCTAGCCATTCTCAATTTACTCCCTGATAAATTTACTTAATTTTTACTCCGTATATTTTTTTTGCATAGGTACCTACTACCGCCATATTGTTGTATACTGAAGGTGATGCCTCTACATTCCCTCCAACTGAGATTTTATCCAGGTCTTCTCCTGTTTTCGGGTCTATCAAATGCATGTATCCTTTAAAGTCACAAAGCAGCATATAGGTCTTTCCGTCTTCGGACATAAAATCTACAGGTGAACTCCAGCTATAGGCATCTAAATGTCTTTTCCAAACCTCTTTGCCTGTTTTCTTATCCAGTGCCACAAGAGTTCCGTCACTTGTAGAGCCTGTTAGTGCTACATTGAATATGACAATGTCACTTATATCATTTTTCCCAACTACCGGAGTCGCCAAAGCTCCTCCATTTATATAACTCTGATAAACACAGGAATAGTCCATCTGCCATACAAGTTCTCCGGTCAGAGCATTTATCTTTCTAATATTACAGTTTGCCTTTGCTCCAGATTTTCCTCGTTTGTCAATCTCGTTTGCAGTATATAGGAATACTCCTTCGTCAGTTTCTTCAAGAGTAATGGAACTATCAGTATCATCACCTGCTTTGAATATCCAAACCGGTTCAAGTTTGTTGATATCCAAACATTGTATTGTTCCCCCGTTATCAGCAAAATACATCAGGTTCCTGTACACAGCAGGAGAGTTTTCAATTCCCTGTTCCGAGCTGTAGCTGCTCTTGTAGCGGTATTTTGTTATTGTAGGATTAATTGAAATTGATCCTGCTTCCTTATTAAACTTTGTATTTAGCTTCGCCTTGTAAACAAGACCATTTTCACCGCAGTTAATTAATGTATCAGTATATCTGTTCAGCAAGGCAGAAGAATCGTTTGCACCCCACTGTCTGAATGCAACAGAGTCATTTCCAGGCATTGAAAATATTTCCTTTTGATGAATCAAATCAAATATCCTGTATTTGAAAGCACCTTTTCTGCCGTCATTCTCATTTAACCCTTGTCCTGTATAGAATAAGGGGTAGCCTCTTGGGTCAACCATACCCGTTCCTTTAACGGTAAATCCTATATTCATTCTGGGTCTGGATTCTTTTCCTGTCTCCATGTCAAGGAAGTATACATGCCCATCAAACACCGGATAAATTACTTCAACAAGATCCTTATCCTTTAAATCGTTATTTATGTTCATTACTTTCCGAACATCCGGCGACCAGTGAGCCAGTAGAGGTTGTCCTGTCCATCCTGCACCCGGCCAGTAACTTCCTACTCCCGAAACAGCCCCTATGTCATGTGTCCACACTATCTCAAGCTTTTTTTCCCTTACATCGGCTTTTCCCCAAGAAGGCGCTGTCCTATAGTTATTACCTCTGAAAGTGGTAACTCCTTCAAGCTCCGAGTACATTTCAGGGGAACCAAAGGCAAGGCTGTAAGATGGATTGTAGCTTGATGTTACCTTATTGCTTACAAGTCTCCAGTATCTTATATTACCGTCCTTAAAAGTTTTCTTTATGGAACCGTCCCCCATTGCAGCCTTGGATATAAAGCTTGCCGGGTTCTTCCAGGAAATTAAAAGTTCACTTGGGTTAGTGCTTTCCGCAGGTTTCTGCTCTTTATCTGTATCATCAGCAGGAGTATTCTCCGCGACAGTACTCGTAGAAATCGGCGAGGTGTTGTTTGAAGTCGTCTGGGTAGTAGCTTTCGGTGTATTGTTTGAAACTTTTGGTGGAAGCTTCCCTATATAAAACATATATATTGCTACCATAGCTACTAATAAAGCAAATAAAGCAACAACTAATGCGGGAAGCAGCTTATTAACACTTTTTCCTCTTTTTCTGCTCATTTTCTATCTCCATTTTTTTATTACAAAATTGGCCATGTTTGGCAACTCATCATATCCTACTTATTATATCAGACTGATAAAAATAATTATATTTCTTTTTGTTAAAAATGTTGTAACCTTTGTATCATATATTTGGTAATTCTAACATATTATTCATATCTTACTTTTGCCAATTTCCTTAGAATACAATCCATTTAAATAACAGAAATTAATTATATTATATATGGACAATTTTCCTTAACCAATTTATAATTAGTAAAAATATCAAAGGGGGAGATTATGAATAATTACTACAACCTGTCAACTGATGAAGTTTTGAAAAAGCTCAACACCAGTATGGAAGGAATATCCTCAACGGAAATAGAGCAACTTAGAGGTCAATACGGATTTAATGAACTCAAAGCTGAGAATAAGGCAGGATTCTTTAAAGTTTTTTTAAGTCAATTTAAAGATTTCCTGGTAATAATCCTTATTATTGCGGGTGTAATTTCTCTGTTTCTAAAAGATTATGAAAGTGCAATAGTAATCTTTGCAGTTACCTTACTTAACTCTATTTTAGGCACTGTACAGCATTTTAAAGCCGAAAAATCCCTTGACAGTTTAAAAACACTTTCATCTCCTGTAGCCAAAGTAATAAGGAATAACGAAAAAATTGAAATACCATCTCGTGAAGTTTTGGTAGGAGATATACTTCTTCTTGAAGCAGGAGACTTTGTATGCGCAGACGGAAGAATTCTTGAAAATTATAGTCTTCAGGTTAATGAAAGTTCTCTTACCGGAGAATCTGAAAGTGTGCTCAAAGATTCGGAAGTTATAAATGACTCTGAAATTGCTATAGGCGACAGGAAGAATATGGTCTTCACAGGCAGCCTCATTACTTACGGTAGAGCCGTTGTAGCAGTTACAGATATCGGAATGTCCACTGAACTTGGAAAAATCGCACATTTAATGGAATCAGCTCAAAGCAAGGAGACTCCTCTCCAAGTAAGTCTTGACAAATTTGGTAAAAAGTTGGCTGTGGCTATACTTATACTTTGCGGAATAATATTTGCTGCAAACGTTTTAAGAGGTTACTCTCTTATTGATTCTTTTATGTTTGCAATAGCATTGGCCGTTGCTGCCATACCTGAAGCACTGAGTTCCATTGTTACTATTGTCCTTGCAATAGGTACTCAAAAAATGGCCAAAGAAAATGCAATTGTAAGAAAACTTCACTCTGTAGAAAGCCTTGGAAGTGTTTCTGTAATATGCTCCGATAAAACCGGTACTTTAACTCAGAATAAAATGGTAGCCGAAAAAGTATATGTAGAGTCTAAGGTATACGATGCCACCGAGCTTTCCATGGAGGATACTCTTCAGAGAATTATAATAAAAATGAGTGCTTTGGCAAGTGATGCCACTATAACAGGAGACAAAGGCGTTGGCGACCCCACTGAGCTGGCATTTATAAAGCTTGCAAATAATTACGGCTATGAAGAAGAAGACCTTCGAAATGAATACCCTCGACTTTCTGAAGTCCCTTTTGATTCAGACAGAAAGCTTATGAGTACTTTTCATAATATTGAAGGACAGTACATGATGTTTACAAAAGGAGCTCCCGATATTATTCTAAGCAGGGTAAGCAATATTGCCGAAAAAGATGGGGAAAGGCCCGTAACTCAGAGTGATATTGAAATGATTGAAGGGATAAACCGCGACTTTTCAAATGAAGGTTTGAGAGTTCTTGCATTTGGATACAAGAAGTTTGATTCCGATACAAATATTTCTATTGAAGACGAAAAACAGCTTACTTTTGTAGGTTTAATTGCAATGATTGATCCTCCTCGTGAGGAATCAAAGCTTGCAGTTGCTGACTGTATTAAAGCCGGAATTAAACCTGTAATGATAACCGGTGACCATAAAATCACAGCCTCTGCAATAGCTCGTCAAATAGGTATTATGACAGAAAACGGAAGAGCTGTAGAAGGTACAGAAGTTGAAAAGATGTCCGATGAAGAATTAAGAAATAACGTTGAAGATATATCCGTTTATGCACGTGTTTCTCCTGAGCACAAAATAAGAATAGTTAAGGCATGGCAGGACAAAGGAAATGTTGTTGCAATGACCGGAGACGGGGTAAATGATGCTCCTGCCCTTAAACAAGCAGATATTGGTGTAGCTATGGGAAAAGTCGGCACAGAGGTAGCAAAAGATGCTGCATCCATGATACTTGTAGACGATAACTTCGCTACTATTGTTAAAGCTGTAGCAAATGGACGAAGCATATATACAAATATAAAAAATTCTATTAAGTTCTTGCTTTCAGGAAACACAGCCGGAATACTTGCTGTGCTGTATACGTCAATTCTAGCACTTCCGTTGCCGTTTACAGCAATGCATTTGTTGTTTATAAACCTTCTTACAGATTCCATGCCGGCTATAGCCCTTGGGTTGGAGCCTTACAGAAAAGATGTGCTGAATTCCAAGCCACGTAATATAAACGAACCCCTATTAAACAAAGGCTTTCTGTTTCATGTTCTTTTCGAAGGTGCCGTTATTGCCGCCAGTACTCTTGCAGCATTTTATTATGGGTTAAATAAAGGTGATGCCACCCTTGCAAGCACTATGGCTTTTGCTGTTCTAGCCTTATCTAGAATGATTCATGGCTTCAACTGCCGCTCAAAGTATCCCATATATAAAGTAGGAATTTTTTCAAATAAGTTTCTGTGGGGTGCTTTGCTCATAGGAGTACTGCTTCTCGGATTGGTGCTGTGGATTCCTTTATTCCAGAGTCTCTTTACAATTAATCCTGATGTATTGGAAAGTCTGGGAATAATTGTTTTTCTAGCATTAGTTCCACTGGTTGTTATTCAAATTTATAAAGCTATTAGAACGGGTATGAATAGTAATAGTAAAATGACCAAACAATAAGACCGTACATTATTATCAGTCAGGGAGGTTATTGCATATGGGAAAAAATAAAAGTACTAAATCAGACGGTGTTGAATATTTTGCTGATACACAAAACATAGAAAACCAGAAACGCATATCAAAAGGGAACATTAAGAAGTCAGTTTTGGAAACCAAAACAAAATAATTACTTTGTATTAAAAAAGACGCTGTTGGGTTAAACCAACAGCGTCTTTTTTACTTAATATTTATAAATTATCTTGCTGTATAATGTGTGTGAAGTAACTTGTGAGCCTTGTGTCCGCCAGCTTCTCCAAGATACTCTGCGTATAATTTCTGTATCTCTGGATTTTCATGTGACTTTCTCTTTTCACATGATACATCAATATCATAAAGTCCCTTAACTCTTGCAGCTTTAACAGCATCTGTAGTTGATTTATCCTTGATGATTGGCTGTCCGCCACCGTTGATACATCCACCTTCACAAGCCATTACTTCTATGAAGTGATAATTTGCTTCACCTGCTCTTATTTTATCAAGTAACTTTGACGCATTTCCTGTACCATTTGCAACAGCTACCTTTATCTCCATATCAGCTATATTTACAGTAGCTTCTTTGATTCCATCCAAACCTCTTACAGCAGTATATTCAATGCATTCCAGTGATTTTCCTGTAAGCTTGTCAGCTACTGTACGAAGTGCAGCTTCCATAACTCCTCCGGTATTACCGAATATTGTTCCTGCACCGGAGTAGGTTCCAAGGATACTATCCTGCTTGCTGTCTTCCAACTCTGCAAATTTGATTCCTGCCTGCCTTATCATTTTTGCAAGTTCTCTTGTAGTTATAACTGCGTCAATATCCCTTAATCCATCAACGCTCATTTCTTCTCTGTCTGCTTCATATTTCTTCGCAGTACATGGCATTACTGATACTACAAATACACTCTTTGGATCAACGTCAGCCTTAACAGGATAGTAGGATTTAGCAATTGCACCAAACATTTGCTGTGGTGATTTGCAGGATGAAAGATTTTCTATAAAATCATGGTAGTTATGCTCACAGTATTTAATCCAGCCCGGTGAACAAGATGTAATCAATGGTAGCTTTCCACCGTTTTGAATTCTGTTTATAAGCTCAGTACCTTCTTCAATTATTGTCAAATCAGCACTGAAGTTGGTATCAAATACCTTGTCAAATCCCAATCTTCTAAGTGCTGTAACCATTTTGCCTTCAACATTTGTTCCTGGTGCAAATCCAAATTCTTCACCAAGTGCAACTCTTACAGCCGGAGCAGTCTGAACAACAACGTGTAAATCAGGATTTTCCAAAGCCTTCCATACCTTTGCAGTATCATCTCTCTCCTGTAATGCTCCAACTGGACAAATCTTGATACACTGACCGCAGTTTATACACTCTTGACTTGCAAGACCTTCTTCATATGCAGTTGTAACCGTCATATGTGCTCCACGGAAAGCAAAGTCAATAGCGCTGACATCCTGCATTTTTGAACAGACACTTACACATCTTCCACAGAGAACACACTTGTTAGGATCTCTTACGATGGGACCGGAAGTATCCAGACATCCCTTGTCAACTTTTCCCTCATAAGGAATTGCATCTATTCCGTTGTCATTGCATAGTGTCTGAAGTTCACACTTTAAGTTTCTTGGACATGAAAGACATTCCCTGTTATGGTTTGCCATAATCAACTCAAGTATGTTCTTTCTTGCTTCTCTCACAGTGCTTGTATTAGTTTTTACAACTATACCCTCAGATACCTTAGTTACACATGCAGGATGAAGACCTCTCCAACCTTCAACCTCAACTACACAAACCCTGCATGAACCTGGCTCGTTTATGCCCTTCATGAAACATAATGTCGGAATATCTATGTTCAGCTGTTTTGCAGCCTCAAGAATTGTTGTGTTCTTAGGAACAGAAACATCAAATCCGTCTATTTTTAAATTAATCATATCCATAATTATTTACCTGCCTTTCCAGACATGCTGCACACTCCGGTCCTGCATTTTCCGTTGATATGCTCCAAAAATTCTTCTTCAAAATATTTAACCAACGTTATCAATGGCATTGGAGCACTTTGGCCCAATCCGCAGAAGCTTGTTGTCTTCATAGTTTGTGCAAGGCTCTTCATTTTATTAAAATCATCCATTGTTGCAGTTCCTTCTGTCATCTTATCGAGAATCTCAACCAACCTGTGATTTCCTTCTCTGCAAGGTGTACATTTACCACAGGATTCCTCTTCAAAGAACTCCATAACAGTTTTCAGGTAATCCACTACACAATGTGTATCATCTACTACAAGTACCGCACCTGAACCTAATGAGAAACCTGCTTTTTTCAAATCATAATAGCATATCTTTGTATCAATCATGCTTTCTGGGAAGCAGCTTCCTGATGAACCACCAAGGTGAACAAATTTCAACTTACGTCCGTCTTTTATTCCTCCACCTAAGTTATATATAAGTTCTCTCAAAGTTATTCCGAATGGTATTTCGTAAACTCCTCTGTTGTTAACATTACCTGAAAGGCACATTAATTTTGTTCCGCCGCTAAACTCAGTCCCCATTGAGCTGAATTTTTCTCCGCCATCTTTTATTATCCATGGAATACATGAATATGTCTCAACATTGTTAAGTATGGTAGGCATTTGATACAAACCGCAGTTCTTAATATAAGGTGGCTTTTGTCTTGGTCTTCCGGTCTTTCCTTCGATTGATTCAACCAAAGCAGTATTTTCACCGCAAACATATGCACCTGCACCAGAAACAACCTTTAATTCAAAATCAAAACCTTCTCTGCCTAAAATGTTCTTACCCAAATATCCTGCCTTTTTTGCATTTTCTATTGCACTTTTAACGATTTTCTGAATAGCCGCATATTCGCCTCTGATATAGATATATCCTTCCTTTGCACCCATTATATATGCTCCTATGGTCATACCTTCAATCAGTTCAAATGGGTCTTCAGACAATATATGTTTATCCTTAAACGTACCAGGCTCGCCTTCATCGGCGTTACAAACCATGTATTTAGGACCTTTTTGGATTGCATATGCCTGTTCCCACTTAATTCCGGTAGGATAGGCAGCTCCGCCCCTTCCAAAAAGATTTGCTTTCTTTATTTCTTCTATTGCATCAAGGTGTTCCATTGACATCGCTTTTTTCAAGCCTTCATATCCACCGGCCTGAATATATTCTTCAATGCTGTCGGGTTTAATTTTCCCAAATCTTGCGCTTAATACCTTATCTATTATGTTGGCCCTCCCTGTAAGAGTCTACTATCTCTGACAACTTCTCAGATGTGAGATTACCATAAACTTTCTCACCTATTTTGATAGCAGGAGCTATGTCACATGCACCAAAACAACTTGATTGAATCAGTGTGAAAACTCCATCTTCAGTCGTCTCACCCGGTTTTAAACCAAGTTTTTCTTCAAGAAGCTGCAATACATTTTTTGCACCGGAAACATGGCATGGTCCACTTTTGCAAACTTCAACCAAATACTTGCCTCTTGGCTCTGTGCCAAACATAGAATAAAAAGTAATTACACTATATACCCTGCTAACAGGCATATCCAGTGCTTCTGCTACAAATACAACCCATTCGTGTGGCAGTGAATTTGTCCCTGAAATGTTTTGTAATTCCAACATCACTTGAATAAGATTGTCTTTTGAATTACCGTAGCGATTCAATATCTCCTTAACCTTCTCCATTCTTTGCCCTCCTACAGGCCATAACGACCCCATATAAAATTAATTCTCTCCTTGTCTAATGAGAAACAAGGCACCAATGTACCGACCATATAAGTACATTGTATACAATTGAAAAATTTTTTACCGTATCTCTAATACGCACGTTTGTATATCCACTAATATTGTAATTACTGTAATTTATATTGTCAATCAAAGTTTGATATTTTTTTCACAGAATTTTTAATATATTTAAAATATTCTTTTGTTATCTGAAGAATTCTTTACATATGTCCTGTTATGTATTAAAATTAATACATAACAGGACGGGAGTGATGGAAATGTCTAACTTAGAAAAAACAGGCTATAAGAATCCTAATTCACACCATTGTCAGTGCTGCACATGCATGGGAGGTTATCCTAAAAAATGTGATTGCGGCGGTTTGATTCACGTAGAGAAAACCGAAAGTGATAATTTTGGTTCGCTCCTGGTTTTCAGATGTGATAAATGTAATTTTGTTTTTGATATACAGGAAGAAGAGTATTAAAGGACTGCAAACTTTGCAGTCCTTTTATGTTGCTTGATTTTTATTATTCTATATTAACTCCAGCCATTTTCATTAAGTAAATAGCGTTTCTTGTATCTGATACACCTTTTCTCAGCTGATAATCGAAGAATATCTGATTATCTTTGTAATACTCCTTGAAATGGTAATTTCTAATACGACCCTCACTCTCATTTTCCATATCTGCAAGCTCAAGGTCGTGGGTAGAAACAAGTCCCCAAGAACCTCTTTTATCTAACTGGTTTATTAGCATTTTAGCACCCGTATGTCTGTCTGCTGAGTTTGTTCCCTTAAAAATTTCATCCAGAAGGAAAAATACCTTTTCTCCCTTTTCTACTGCTTCCACAATCATTTTTACTCTAAGCAGTTCAGCGTAAAAAGAAGAAACACTTTGTCCAAGATTATCACTAGTTCTCATACATGCGTATACCTTCAGTATGGGACAGATAAATGATTCTGCACAGACCGGCAGTCCAAGGTACGATAATACAAGACTTATTCCTACAGTCCTTAAGAATGTACTTTTCCCTGACATATTAGAACCTGTTATAAGCAGTATTGGTTCTTTTGAATTTATTACTATATCATTGCATTTTCTGGCCTTGGAAAGTAATGGGTGCCCTAAATGTAAAGCTTCTATTCGAGGAGCATTTTCTTCACAAATACGAGGCATTACGTATTTGGGGTTGTCGTGGCACATCAAGGACAGACTGCATAAGGCTTCAACCTCTCCTATTGTGTCAAACCACCTTTCAACATGTTTACCTCCGTTTTTTTTCCAGTTTTCAAGAGCCGCAAGGCAGTGAAAATCCCATAGTACAGCTGCATTCACAAATACATGCATCAGGTTATATCTGTTAGCAATGAGCTCCCATATTTTTGACAGTTTTTCAATCTGTCTCCATGCAGGATATCCGTAATCATCCTTTAAGTTATTCTTTAAACTGTTTATGTAACCGCTTGAGAACTTCTCGGTTTCAAATTTTTTTAATACACTTTTATAAACCTTTAGAGTGTCTGAGTGCTTTTCTACTAATTCAAAGTTCTTGTTTCTGTTTCCTGCTCTGAAACCTATCATAATAAATTGCAGAATATAAAGCACTATTGGTACATAGACAGGAACAAGCCTTACTATGCTCAGTATAAGCATAGTAAATGAAAGAACAGGAGCCCCGAATATTAAAAGTTTAAATTTAAATGATGTGTACAAGCTTTTTTCTTCATTTGCCCATTTGTATACTTCATCCAACTTGTTCATAGTATCCAGAAGAGTTTTCTTTCTTTTTTTATCACTGTCATCATCGTTGGTTAATACTGTATTCTTGTTAAGGATTAAACCATTTGAAAATAGCTTGTGCCTGAAAATAAGCTTTTTGGCCAACTCCTGTAAGGCTTCCTGCCTTTTATATATTTCTTCTTTATTCTGCATAGGATTTAAAAGCAGTTCGGCAAGTTTCTGCCTTCCGGAATATGTTGCTGTCATATTAAGCATCTGGAAAAGAGAGCCTTTCCCGAATATATCAAGGTCATAGGTATAGTTGTGCTGAGGATTTATAAACTCTTCACCTGTATCTGAGAATTCATTCCAATGGCCCTCAACTCTTTTAAGGCACATTTGGTTTATTTGATACATGGCCTTATAATAATTTTTATTTTTTATAAATGTATTGTGAATTATAGAAAGATAGACGAATAATCCACCGAAAAGCAGTAATACTGCTGCCATTAGTATATATAGTTTTATGAAAAATAAAACGGCTGTCCCAATCAAGCCTGTAAAAAATACTAACAGCTTGTAATTACCTGTGGTACTGCTTCTTACCGTATATAATTCAAACTTTCTTTTATAAACATCTATTCTTTTTTTATACTTTTCTTCCGGTGTTCTCATTGCCATCCTCCATAATCCGCTGTTATTAAATAGCCTATACCGAATATGATACCAATCTCTTTTTAAAAATTCCATAAATTAATTGTTAACATTTAAAGGACTAAATCCGCTTCCTGCCAACTCAGTCCTTTTAAGTGATTTTATCAAGTAACATAAGATAATCTGGTTTACTATGTTTTTTTAATCACCAAATTCCCCACTTAAGAGTTTATTCTCAAAGGTCACATAAGCACGCTCTAGCACAAACTCACGCTCCATTTTTAGGTTCTCATCTAGAAGTTTTTGGGCCTTAGGAGATATCTTGAAATCTACATTCCATATGTTTTCAAACTCATTACGAACTTTTGTATAATCTCCGTTTATGTAGAGGCTCTCTCCCGGAAGGAAGCTGTACTCCAAACTGTTACGAGAAAGTTCCTTGACATCTTTATAAGAAAGGTCATATCTTTGAATTGCTTTTACATATTCTTCAGTAAGATTCCCTCGGCTTAACTCCCTCATCATCCGTTGATAAAGCAGTTTTTACTCCCGCTTTTCTATACATAATAAATGGATGCTCATCATTCTCTATTCCTAAAATTGACTCGTTACTTGAAAGACATATTTCAACAAGTATATTTTTCTCTTTCATTTCTTTTTATAATTTAGGCAGATTTTTCTCTCAAGCAATTGAAACACCGTGGCCTATTCTCAGAGCATGTCCCTTTTCGATTGTGGTACTGATACGGGTTGCCATGGGTTCTACAGGAGAGCCCATTAAACTAAGCTCACCAGAATGTAATGCAAAGGACGGTTTGTCCATCTTATTCCATATATAATCTAGTATCTTCATTTCATCATCAAAATATTTTCTGGAATATAGTGATTCCTTCTTATGTAATATTTTGAACTTGTTTACAATTATACACTATTGGGAAGTATTATAAAAGGCGTCGCAAAAGTAAAACTCATTAAGTAATACTATTATCTGTATCACCTAATGAGTTTCGTTAATTCTAACACTTATGTAATTGTAGGTTTAAATCATGCTACTTACTCTCTTTAGTCACTACATCATGATCTTTTTTCAGAGTTTCTAAGTCTGCTAAATATTCTTTAGATAAATTTTCAGCCTCTGTTAGTTTATCATTTGCAGTTTTTACTAAATTTTCATCACTATTTTTAGCAGCATCAAGGAGTATGGCAAAAGCTTCAGATTGTTTAGTCATTGATGCAATATACTTATCATGTAATTTTTTCACTTCTTCTGTTGCCAGAACTGTTGCTTTTGATTTTGCAATTAATTCATCAGATGCAGGAATTATCACATCTTTTAATTTAGCTGCAAAAGCTGCGTCATCTGCATTACTGTCTTTCTTAATAGCTTGATACTCACTAGTCACTTTATCTTCTAACGTTGCAATAGCAGGTAATTGATTGTTTATGTAATTAATCAAGTCATCTTGCACAGGATCTGATCCGCAACCTGCTAATGCTGTAACACAAATAAGTAATGCTGAAATAGTTACCATAATGTTTTTGATTCTTTTCATTTTCTGTTCCCTCCAAATGTTGTTTTTGTAAAATACCTATTGCTTATATTTAACAAGTCTGCCTGTGAATTATATCTTAAAAAGTCATTTGAAAATTTCCTTGCTGCATGAAATAGTATTTTTCTGTTATGAAATATAACTTAAATTTCCTTTTTGCTCTTTCACGGTATAATATAGCGATTCTCAGTACCTTTACTTCACATAAAAATGCACCTATTTTATAAGAAAATTCCCTTTTCCCCCAGTATTTTCTAGTTCCTCAAAATTCACTATATAAACTTGAGGTAATCCACCTTTTCCCTATAATTCACTTGAAATCAAATTTAACAACAACCATCTGTGAAGCTAGGTTGTAATTATCGAAGGACATAAAGAGAGGGCAAGTTGTTACACCTACCCCATTAATCCTAAATCAAATCTTTTTTTGTATTAGGAAATTCTTCTTCTACCCAATCCAAAAAATTATTATGTTCTAAAACTCTGTTTCTATTTTCAATTGGTAATGAGTTGCCTTGTCCAAGTCTATCTCTTAGTATTTTCAATTTCTTAACAACCCAACTGTAGGTTGTTGCAGTGTCATAAGAATATGCATCGTAGAATTTTTCAAACAGTTCTTTTGTAAACACCTTCGTTTCTTTTAGCTGTTTATCAAAGTCTTCATTATACTTTTCAGATTTTGCATGTCTGGCATATTTATCACTCTCCATTTATTTTTTAATCATTTGATTTGTAGCAGAATCAAATCTATATCCATTTTTACGTAAATAATTATACTCTTTTCCAAAACCCGATAGTTCAAGTTTGCCTACACTATTTGTTCTATATAAACTTCCGACCTGAAATTCTGGTTTTGTAGCCATTATAATAATATCATTTCTAGAAATAGCATTATCAAGCCATGGTTTATTATATTCATTCCAAAATTGAGTTGGATTTTGATATAACTCATCTGGCACATTCAAAACGTTAAATCCATTCTGCCTTGGTCCAAAATTCGTCGTTTTAACATTGCCAAGCTCGTTTACTATCGCTCCAGTATCCTTTGCAAATGTTCCCAATATAGTTGTAGTTTTCCCCGCGTACTAACAAGTTCAACTCCAGATGTTGGTTTGTAATTTAACTTGTTAACCCCACTTACTCCCGCATTATAGATATTCTATACTATGGTTTTATCCTGTAAGCACTTTATACCACTAAAAAGCATAATCTATATGAAGCCTCTTTTTAGAGGATTTTTTACATATTTTACAATTACTATTTTACCACAATGGTAGTTCCAAACAACATCAGCCTACTAACTTTTCAAACGACTCGTAATCCGTCTTTGTCCGCATAATACCATATATAATTCTTACAGCCCTTCTTGACACACAAACAAGAGCTTGGGGCTTACTTTTACCTTCCCTAAGCTTGCTTTCAAAATAATCTCTGAATACCGGATGCCTTGCTTTACCGTTTGAATTCACCTGCACCAATTGGATTGCAAGGAAGTGAAATGTAGCAATTAAAACCCTGTTCCCTGTCTGCTGCGTTGGTCTTTACCCTTTCCGGCAGAACTGAATTGTACAGTAGCAAGCCCCATAAATCTAGCAAGCTTGTCTGAGTCAGGAAATCGGTTAATATCACCAATTTCAGATATCAACTGTGCTTCAGTTACAAGGTCAATACCTAGCATTGTATGAAGTTTATGGCCTGTTAAAGGTAGCAGTTTCCGTAGCTCATCGTCTATTTCTGCAATTAGTTCCTTGTTATGCTTGATTTCCTTCACGATGTTTCTGACAATAAAATCTCTTTCCACTGATAATCCTTCCTTGTGTCTCCGTCCTTTTCAATCATGGCTATAATCTCATGGACACGCTGCATTTTCAATGCCTGATGTACTGGCTTTATGGTTTCATATATCTTTTCTGGAGTGCTATTCTTCACATTCTCAGGCGAAGGGTAGTTCTCCCAAAAGCATAATGCACTCTTGGCATCAATCAGTGCAAAGACCTTCCTGTAAGATGGGTAGGCGTAGGAAAGCTGGCTATGTAACTGGTTTTTGTTCATAACATTACTCTTTACAATCAAGTCATGTCTTTTTACAATCTGCCTAATAGTCCAGTAAAAATCCTCATGCTTGGCATCTTGTAAAGTGTCTACCATATCACGGAGTACTCTTGCAACACAAAAAGCATCATAGGAGTCATCCTTGAAAACAATAGGGTTTGAAAGCCTAACCGCACTGGTATAGGCAGGGTTTACATGTTTAACATCAAACCTTCTTCCAATAAAATAAGCAGCCAAGTTTCTGCCAAAGCCTTTGGTATCCTCAAGACCAAATACTATTTCCTTCTCAATGCTCCTAGTACTCCCAGCAGCAGCTTCCACCAGTTATCTTTTAACCATTTTATTACAAATTGTTTTATCTGGTCAAGAATCTTTCCTGCGCTTTGGGCTCGTGTTTTTACTCTAATCATTGCAGTACCAAATCCGTAATTATTTTATACCTCATTTCTTAAGCAATAAAATTAAACTACAAATTTTATAATATATTAAACCCCAATAATTTTCTTAATATTATTCTTTAAATCATCAAGATTTTTATTAGCTTTTACCCTCTCATTGTAATCATCACGCCAAATAAAAAATTCTGTTAATCCGCTTTTTGGTGGATATAAACTTTTGTAATCCTGAATTATGCCATAAAATACCTCGGTTAAGTTGATTGTATTAGTATTCAGTAATATATTTTCAATATCAATTACTATTTTATTTAATACTGTTTTTGCATATTTCACTTCGTAATCACCTTCTTTTTCTAGTATTATTAATAACTTTTTAAACATATCTCCAAGTTCTTCCAAATTTGCAATTGAATAACTATCGTCCATTTACTATGTACCCCCTTATGGCAGTGGAGTTTCAGAAATCACTTTAACTCCAGGTATTTCCCATGGTTTAGAAACAAATATTTGTTCATGTGACCCTAAATAAATATCTGACTGATATCCTGCAGGTCCTTTAAATATTGTAGTACCTTTAGGAATCTTTACAGCATACACTACTTCAATTGGCGATGAACCTGTTAATGCTCCTGTTCTAGGATCAATCCACTGAGGTTTTACTGCTGTATCAATTCTAACTTTAATACTAGACTCTGGTGGAGTTTGAGTAAAGTATTGGCCAAAGCCATTTTTACCACCTCCAGATTTTCCACCCCTATATAATATTCTATCTTCTTTAAGAATTTCAATATCATATTTTCCACTTGAAAAAGTTGATGCCGCACTAGGATTTAACTCTGCAAGAGGACCTGGGTTTTCAACCATATTATATTTATATCTTACTTCTTTTGTTGTATTAGTTGCTTTAATATTTACCTTCCCGCCATTCTCTAAAGCATTTTCATAAATTGCTTTCCGTTCTCCCTGCTTTAATGCATTTAGGTCGTTGACTTTGGCGGTTGGTTTAGTGTTACGGGTTAATACTATTCCACGTTTTCCTTCGTGCTCTATTATGTCTCCTGCATGGGTGTTTTTACGGTCTATTTTTTCTATTGTTCCATCATAGAGCAGTACCCACGGGTTGACTTCCCCGTATATTCGTATATGCCGACCTTTTCGCTCTATTTTGAATTTTTTGAATCTGAATTTGCTTAATATTTTTTCTATCAGGCCGTTGAGCTTCTTTATTCCCTTTGAGAATCCTTTTTTCAGGCTCTTTATGATTATCTTTCCGTTTTCGATTATCATGTTGCCTGTTTTGGATACCAGTTTTGCTCCTGATTTCAGCAGGCTTTTGATGCCTTTTCCTACTGTTGTAGCCAGCTTCTTTGCACCTTTGGCAGTTGTTTTTATTCCTTTTTTGATACCACTCTTGGCCGCTTTTATGCCTTTTCCGGCTAATTTGAAGCCCAGTGCCATTGCAAGTTCTACCAACCCCATTGCCAAGGCTGTTGCAAGAGCTATTGCTGCAGGTTGTATGTGTCTTGCCCATCCCTGTGTCAGGTATGTTTCTATGTAGCCTGCCGCTTTTGCTATGGTATCTATTATGGACACTACCATGGCCGCATTCATTGCCGTGGTTATTGCGTTTATTATTACAGGCAGTGCTGCGGTTATTGCTCCCCCTGTTACTATTTCAGCCGCTATTATTCCAGCCAGTGCTCCCAGTACTCCCAGCAGCAGCTTCCACCAGTTATCTTTTAACCATTTTATTACAAATTGTTTTATCTGGTCAAGAATCTTTTCTGCGTTTTGGGCTCGTGTCTTTAGTCCGTCCCCAAAGCTGTTGCCTGTTTTTTGTGTGTCAAATTCCTCCATTATGCTTTCTGTGGTATGGGGGTTGGAACTTCCCTGTAGTTCCCTTGTTTCTCCGTCTTTTAGGTTTATGTCTTCCAGAAGTTCAGGAGTTATTTCACCTTTCTCAACTTGTTCTATGACTATATCGTTCTCGGTTAATTTTTCTACTGTCTGGCCTTGTGGCTGTCCTCCTTCTGCTGCCTGGTCTTCCATAGGCTGTGTCAGGTCTACTCCTAGCAGCTGTTCCCAGACCTTTCCTTCTATATGAGGCAGTGACGCTTTTGCAGCTTCTCCTAATGCTTTTATTCCCTCCATTATTTCAGCAAACTGGCCTGAGATTAACATTCCCGTAAAGGTCAATATTCCATTGTAAATGCTCTGTACAACTCCCAGTAGTTTATCCAATGTTCCTGACAGGAAATCCAGCACCGAATTTACTCCTTTTTTCAGGCTATCTGCCAATGCGTTTACTTTGTTTACTGCCTTGTCTACTGTTTTATCTATAAAGCCACATATTTTTTTCGATATTCCTGGGAATTTGGCAAATACTATTTTTACGAGTCCTTTCAGGAAGGCTCCCAGCCCTTTGATAAGTCCCACTATCATTCTTCGGCCTAACTCTATTAGTCCGTTTATTGCTTTTTTGGCCAAATCAAATATGACTTTTACTGCCTTTCTCAGTGCGTCAAATATGAAATTCAGTGCCTTTTTTAGACCTTCTATGAATTTCTGTGCTTTGTCCTTTACCCAGTCTATGGCTTTTGCATACCATGGCTTGTCTTCTTTTTCTTTTTCCTTTTCATGCTCTTTCTTTTTATCTTCTGCTTTTTTCTTTGCTGTTTTACATTCCTGATTGGCATCACTTTCTGCTTTTGCCATTTTTTCTTTAATTTCTTTATTCTTTTCTTCTTTTATTTTGTTTATTTCTTTGGTTTTGTTTTTTGTTTCAGCTTCTGCCTGCTTGTCGTATTCTGCCACTGCCCCATCTATTTCTTGTCTCCATTGTTTTCTTTGACGTTCTACTTCTGCTTGGGCACCTTTTTGTTCCTCCATCTGCTTTTTGCTTGTTTCCGCTTTCATTGCCATTATTCGGCTATCTGATTCTGCTCTTGCAGCTTTTACATCCGAATCGAATTTTTCTCGTCCTGTTTGATATTTTTCTTTTTGCTCTGTTAGCTTGGTTTTCATTTTTGGCCCAAGGGTTTTGTTCAGCTGTGCCTCCATTTCTACCGGAATTTCAAGTGTTTTTGGGGCTTTATATGCCTTTGCTGTTGTTCCTTTTAATGCTTTTTTGGCTTTGAGGATTGTGTTATCTTCATCGGGGAATATATTGTTTTCTCCAAAGTCATTTTGTATCTGTTCAAGTTCCTGCTGTTTTGCTGCTTGTACGTTCTGAGACATTTCGGCATTGTAGCCTTCCATCTGTGATGGGTCTGCTTCTCCGGTAAATTCAACTCCCGGTGTGTTTGCAGTCTGCAGCTTTGCTTGTGCCATTATCTCGTCTGGCTCTGCCTCACTGTTTATGTTTATATCAAAGTTTTTAGCTCCGTCTTGTGCTTTGCCTGTCTTTTCAGCTTTAAAACTTGTTGGTACTGCATGGTTAAAGGTCTTTAAGGGCTTTTTAGTTTTTTTGCTTTTGGATATTGCCGTTATCCCTGTAGGTGCCTTTATTTGTGGTACGTTGTTTTGGGTTTTCTGAGTTTGGTTTTTTAATGCTTCTCCCGACAGGGCTGTTACCTGGGAATATGCATTTAGCGCCTGTGTAGGCGGTACATTTTCCAACTGTGACAATAAACTTCCCGGGTCTCCACCCTTTATTTTTACCTCAGGAGTTTTTTTAGCTTTTTGTCCTGGTGCTGTAGCTGAAGCAATAGCGGCTATTTCCTTTCCAAAGGATGGTGCAGGTGCCTTCTGCTGCTGTTTCTTTTCCGATTGCTTTTTGTCTGGAGTCGCAGCCTTGGTCTGAGCTTTCTGTTTTATTTGTGTATTCTCCTGAGTTTTCACAGCCACAGTCTTTGCAGTATTTGCATTTGTCAATTGAGCAGAGCTTTTGGTATCTGTTTTTTGCTTGACTGTTTCCTTTGTCTGTTTTTGTGTTGTTTGCTTCACTTGAGAATATTTTCCAGTATGGGAATTTTCTTTATTTTTATCCTTAGTTGTATTTACATAATGTGAATCAGGGGTTTCCTGCTTTTTCTCTGCTTTAGGCTTACTTGTTTCTTCACTGCTAAGAGACTTAACCTCAGTAGTAGAAGATGTCTTTTCCTCCTGAGGTTTATTGATATCCTTATTTGATTCTTTAGTGTCCTTAGTATTATCTATAAGGGTAAGAGAACTTTTCTTCTGGTCTATCTCCTTACCCTGTTTTACCATTTGCTTACGTTTTCTACCTTCTGTCATGAGCCTAACTGTTTGACTGTAGCCCAACTTTGACTGAAAGAACATAAATTCATCACGTGTTACTGAATCAGGGTCATTAAGAAGTAGTGCAACTATTTGTGAAAATTCTGTCACTCGTACGTTTGGCTTTTTACTAGCGGTCTTTGACACAGAAGATTTTTTCTGACTGTTGCTATATAGTAAATTCGAGGACTGTTGAGATTTTCTTGCAACGGCACTTCCGGTGTTCATATTATCTCTCCTTAAAAATTAACTTCTAAATATTAAGTAAATTTTTAAGGAAATTTTACATCCGAAATATAAATATAATTTATATAGATATATAAAAACACCGAGTCATTTTCTGACCCGGTGAAATATTCATGTTATAAACCTATTTCATTGCTTCTATCAATTCCTTATGTATCAGCCCGTTTGTAGCAATTGCTGAACTTTTTGAAATATAGGTTAAATCCTTGCCCTGCCAATCGGTTATTCTACCGCCTGCTTCATTCAGAATTATGGATGCTCCTGCATAATCCCAAGGCTGTAATTCCATTTCAAAATACCCATCAGTACGTCCGACAGCTACATTACATATATCTAGAGCAGCAGAACCGCTCCTTCTTATATCTCTGCATTTTCCAAACACGTTTTTGGTTATTCTGAAGGTCTCATCGGCCTTTTCTCTGTCGTAGGGTGAAGTTCCGAAGGCCACAAGACTGTTAGACAGACTCCCGTTTGAAGTTACCCCGATTCTCTTGTCATTTATGAATGCTCCTTTACCCTTCTGAGCCGTATACATTTCATTTAAAAAGGGATTATATACAATTCCTGCATATGGAACGCCGTCCACCACCAATCCAAGAGCTATGGCGGAACATTTGTACCCATACATAAGGTTTGTAGTTCCATCAACAGGGTCAAGTATCCATGTGTATTTTTCTAGGGTAAATTTATTATCTGCTGTTTCTTCAGCAATAATATTACTATCAGGCAGCAAATTAACCAGCTTACCGAATAATATCTCCTGAACTTTCAAGTCTATTTCAGTAACAAAATTTGCAGTACCGTTCTTGGTAATAACTTTTTTGTCATCCACGTTCTGAAGTAAGAGTTCCCCCGCCTCACGAACCATTTTTACAGCATCATTTATTGCAGTTTCTATTATATTACTCACCTTTTTTCAGCTCCTGATACCTCTTAATTTTTTTAGTTGTAGTTTTCTCAAATTCTGTATCCCTGAGAGTAAATTCTTTTACATATTTATATGTTACCAGTTTCTTGTTAATCCGTTTAACCTCTTGATTTATAACAACTTTAGCATCACTGCTGTCAAGAATACCGTTTTTAAAGTCTTCTTCAATCTTGTCTCTTTCAGGCACAATTTGGGCACATACAACTACATCATCATTATCATTTTTCCCAAAAACCATGGATTCTTTTATATAGTCACTTCTGTTAAGGAGTGTTTCAATTTCTTCAGGGTAAACATTTTTACCATTCTTTGTAATGATTACATTTTTCATCCTGCCAGTTATATGAATAAATCCGTCGGAATCCAGATATCCCATATCTCCTGTGTAAAACCATCCATCCCTGACAACCTCTTGGGTAGCCTCTTTATTCTCATAGTAGCCCAGCATTACACTTGGTCCTGATACCTTTATTTCTCCGACACCTTCAGCATTAGGATTATGTATTGCCACCTTAAGTCCCGGTAAAGGTAAACCTGCAGCATCATCCTTAAACCAACAATCTCTGTTTAATCCCACAATAGGTGCACATTCTGTAAGACCATAACCCTGAACAAGCTGTATTCCAATATTTCTAAACCCCTTTGCTACTTCCGGGTCAATAGCAGCTGCTCCGCTAATGAAGAGTCGCAAATGTCCTCCCAAGGCTTTATGAATTTCAGCAAAAAGTTTCTTCCTCACATCAATTCCTAACTTACCAAGGGCATTACTGAGCTTTATTCCAAATTTTAATTTTCTTGCTCCTCCTGGCTTTTTAGAAACCTGATGCATTAATTGTTTATATATAGACTCAAAAACCAACGGTACACCATTCATAACAGTACACTTTGATTCGCTAAGATTTTTAACAATATGACGTAATCCTTCACAAAATGCAATGGTAGATCCCCTGTACATTTGGCACAGGAATCCACAGGTACATTCATATGTATGATGTATAGGTAAAACAGACAGAAAAACATCCTTTTCATCTATATAAAGCATAGAACACATAGCCATCAGGTTTTCTGCAATATTTCTGTGAGACAGCATAACAGCCTTTGACTTGTCAGTTGTACCCGAAGTAAAGAGCAGTATATTCATTTTCTCATTATCAATAACTGCATCCAGAAACTCTCTGTTTCCACTCTTTATGAGGTCATACCCCTTTTCAAGCAATTGTCCATATGACATCTGTCCGTCTGAATCCTCAGCAATATCCATATTTATATAATATTTACAAGTAGTAATATTTCTGAGTATACCAGAAATATTCTTTGACACATTACCTGAAAAAATTATGGCATCTGCATGGCTTCTCATAAGACAATTTTCAATCTCGTTTTGTGGTAATTCCTTGTCCAAGGGCACAATAATGCCTGTACCGTTACACACAGCTAAATAAGTAGTGGCCCATTCGTACCTGTTTTCGCCAATCAGAGCAATCTTTTTGCCTTTCAATCCAAGACTGATAAGTGCAGTTCCAAGTGCATCAATATCCTCCTTGTACTTTTTAAAAGTAATGGGAATATATGCAGAGTCCCCTTTTTGTTTAACCAGAAAAGCAGGCTTGGAGCCATACAGACTCGCACTTTGCTCTATCATGTCTTTAAGATTAGATATTTTTCTTACCTCATATAATGGTTTGCTTTTCACGATGCTACCTTCTCCTAGATTTTATGGATTTGATAAATTATTTTATCATATATGCTGAGTTTATTCTTTACTTCTAATATAACCCAAGTATTCCATGCAATATTCATCAAGACCTGCGATCATTTCAGCAGTATAAATAGTGCTTTTAATTTTTTCATTGGTTATATCTACAATACCACTATCAAGTCCCGCAAAAATTGCAGCAGAAAGGAAAACAGAATTTATATCCGTCCTTTTAGGGAGTCCGAAAGAAACATTTGAAACTCCGCAAATAAGGTGAACGTCTTCATGAGCTTTTCTGACACCTTCTATTGTTTTTATGGTTATGGCTGATGCTTCGCTTTCCACAGCTACCGCTTCTGCAAGTGCATCAATGTATATGTCGGTATTTTTAATACCTTCCTTGTTCATAATTTCAATTAGCTTAAGGGAATTTTCCACTCTCTTTTCCACCGTTTTAGGAATACCTTCGGTGTCTATAGGCAGTCCTACAACTCCGGTCTTGTAACTTTTAGCCAGCGGAAGCAGCTCATTTATTCTATCCTGAAGCGTTACAGAGTTTATTATTATATCTCTGCCTGATAAAAGAGGCAAAGCCTTTTCTATTACAGCAGGTGAAGGTGAATCAAGCATGATTCCGCAATCAGTATTTTCCAGAACAATATCCAGAATATATTTTAGCATTTCAAACTCTTCTTCTCTGAATATCGCCGTATTAATATCAAGATATCTTGCCCCTGCTTCCTGCTGACTTATGGCTATTTGCCTAATAGCTTCGGTATCCTTGGCTTTCATTTTTTCAAACATTTTAGGTATGGAACTATTTAACTTCTCTCCAACTATTATCATTTTATATCTCCTTAATTTTTTTTATCAATTCACATATTACACCCGTTCTTTTAAGAGGAGTCATAAGATAAAAGCCGGCAACATGGGGATAAACTTCCTTAATAATATCCATTGTAATCTCTATTCCTAACTTTTCTGCCTCTTCACGGCTTCTATCCCGGAATTTTTCAATTGTTTCAATATCTATATCTATTCCCGGAACCTCATTATTTATAAACTGGGCATTTCTGTAGCTCACTATTGGCATAAACCCTGCGAATATAGGTACATTCAGGGTTTCAACCGCTTTTAGCAAATTTTCAATAGCGCTTTTTGTATAAATCGCCTGAGTAAGAAAACAGCTGATTCCGTTTTCGACTTTAGTAAAAGCTCTTTTTAACTCAGCACCAAAATTTACTGCATTTACATTTAAAGCACCGGCTATTTTAATGTCCTGTCCGCAAAAAACATTACTATTCAAGCTTTTAATATAATTTGCAAGATTGGAAGAATTAAAGCTGAAAACTCCTTTTATCCTGTTTCGCTCAATATTTGCAATAGGGTCACCTGTAATAACAAGCACATTTCTTATGCCTTCAATGTGCCCACCCAAAAGTGATGCTTTTATCCCCAAAAGATTTTTATCTCTGCAGGTTATATGTGGCATAACAGGTATAGCTGCTTCTCTCTGAATTTTTGCAGCCATAATGGTACTTTCGGCCCTTGCCTTTGCTAGAGGCGAATCAGCAATAGTAATAATATCTGCCCCTGCCTGTTTAAGAATAAGGGTATCCCTTAGCATGTACTCCCAATTAGTATCAAAAGGAGGATCAACTTCTACCAGTATTGGCTTCTTATTCTTAATAAGTTTGTCCAGAATATTTTCATTTGCAAGGTCACATGTCTCTATATGAGTGTTTATTCCTGCATTGGATTCAACAGTTTGAGGACTATTTAATAACTTTGCCGCAGCAGCGATATGCCGTGGCGTGGTTCCGCAGCAGCCACCAAGGATTTTTACTCCCAACTTCATTATATCCAGAAGTTTTTCAGCATAGTACTCAGAATTGTCAATATAAACAGTTCTGCCTCTCTCTGAACCCGGATATCCCGAATTAGGCATAATAATAATGTTTTTACCCCTGATATCCGCTTTTTCAATGAGACGATACATGTGAGCAGGGCCGCTTATACAGTTTAGTCCAACCGCATCAACAAGCCCACTGGCATGCATTTTGTCCAATATATCAATATAAAAAAGTCCTTCCTTTGAATAACCATCAGGATAAACTGCAAAAGAGGTGACGATAACAGCATCTGGTAAACGCAGTCTTATGTAAGCTGCAGCCCCCATCAAAATATCAGTATTTGCAAAGGTTTCAAACAGAAAGTTCTTAGCTCCGCACTCTAGAAATATATCAATAATTCTCTTGTATTCTTCATCTAGATTGGCTCCTTTTCCGTCAGGTATTGGGCCAATATCCGCAAAAACCGCCACATCATGCCCGGAACAAGCCTGTACAGCAATGTCATATCCTGCTTTTATAATCTTCTCAGCCTCCAACTGCTGACAGCCAAGTGAAAAACGATTTGCACCAAATGTATTTGTTTTAATGGCATTTACACCAGCTTGTATGTACTCTAAATGAATATTAAAGATATTTTCTCTTTCACTAATATTAGCAAATTCACAGGGCGTATTGCTTTTATGCTTTGTCGAATAGTAGGTACCCATGGCACCATCAAAAAGGAAATAATCTCTGTTGCTGAATATATTCATGTTTTTCTTACCTTTTGTTTTCTATAAAATAGCCGGGTGTATAGGCCACCCTCCATTGAAAATTATACTTTTTGTTACTAAAGCAGTCAAGGATACTGTTCTTTTGTATGAAAACATAAAATATCTAATTTATTTATAAAAATGCTTACTCATAACCTTCTGAGATATTTTAGCAGCTGCAACACCGCCGTAGCCTCCTTCTTCAACTATTACTGCTATTGCTATCTGAGGATTTTTGTATGGTGCAAAGCCTATAAACCAGCTGTGAGGAGTCTTGCTTTCAATGTGCTGAGCAGTTCCCGTTTTTCCGCAAACCTGAATTCCGCTTACTTGTGCCCTTGTTCCTGTTCCCTTTGACACAACATCTCTCATATACTTTCTTATCTCACTTGCATATTCTGCAGATGTAATCTGCCCTACTTCTGATGATTTAAGAGTATGTATGATGCTGCCGTTATAATCTGTTATTTTATTAACTAACGTAGGCTTCATCATAACTCCGTTATTGGCAATTGTCTGAGCAACGAGGGCCATTTGCATTGGGGTAGCAAGTACTTCCGCCTGCCCTATCCCACTTTGTGCCATATTACCCTTTTCATAACTCTTGTACTTTGGAAATCTGCTTTTATCAATTATAATACCATCGGACGGTATATCTTTGTTAAACCTAAAATCCTGTGCGGTCTTATATAAATCATTTTCCAGCCTTATGCCCAAGTTTCCGAAAAAAACATTACTTGATTTTACAAGAGCTTTTTCAAGATTTATTTTTCCGAGAACTTCACCATGGTCATTGCTGAGAGTATATCCTCCTCCCAAATTCAATTTTCCCTTGTCGTTAAAGGTCTCGTTTTTTATACCTTTAATATTCTCCAAAGCGCTTACTGCCGTTACTACCTTGAAGGTTGAACCTGGCGGATACAACCCTGAAACTGATCTGTTAAGCAGTGGAACATTTTTACTTTTCACAAGTGTTTCCCAATTCTTGTTAAGGTTATTGGGGTCATACGCAGGTTTTGACACCATTGCAAGTATTTCTCCGGTATCAACCTTGAGTACCACTACAGAACCATTAGATGAACCAAGGGCATCATATGCTGTTTTTTGGAGTTGGTAATCAAGAGTACTGTAAACATCATCACCTTTTTTATTAACCTCTTTGAATCCGTTACCAATCCATGCCATCAGAGACGCTGATATATTACTGGACAAATAGCTGTCATATAAGTTTTCCAAACCTGTTATCCCATACTGCGGGTCATAGTATCCCAATGCATGTGCTGTAACTGCGCCGCCCTTATATACTCTTTTATACTCCCCGCTGCTGGACTTTTTCTCACTGACGGAAAGCTCCTTTCCGGTTCTATCATATATAGTTCCACGTACAACCTTGTTTCTAATATCCCACATTCTTCTGTTGTCAGGCCTTGTAACTATTTCAGGACCCTTTACAAGGGTAAAGTAAGCCAGATAGCTTATGAGAACAAAGAAGACAATCAGAAAAATTATCATTATGCGTTTTATGTTATTAGTTAAATTATCCATATGCTAATTAAGCCTCCATTGCCATTCAGTCTTCACCTTCCGAAACCTTCTGAATTATACTAAGAGAAAGAAAACTGATTAATAGGGAAGTTCCTCCGCTGCTGACAAAGGGAAGTGTTATTCCCGTCAACGGTATAAAACCTGTTACGCCTCCCACAATAACCAAAGTTTGAGTTGCAATCATTACACTGAGTCCTGCAGTGAGAAGCTTTGAAAAATTATTTTCTGCATGTATCGCACTTCTTATTGAACGGTAGAAAAGCAGAAAATGTAAGATTAATATTGCGAAACCCATTAGCAGACCCATTTCTTCGCATATTACAGAGAAAATAAAGTCCGACTCATTAACTGCAACATAACCCGGATGTCCCATTCCCAATCCTCTTCCGAACAGTCCTCCTGTAGCAATGGCATACATGGACTGCACCAGTTGATAACTCTCATTATAGACATAAGGCCATGGATTATGCCATATCATTATCCTTCTTTTTATATGATCAAACATCGCATAACTTGCCGCTCCACCCGCTGCAAATAGTCCTAGTGAAATTAAAACATACAGTTTCTTGGAGGTTGCAAGATACACCATAGTAACAGATACTGCAAATATTATAAGCGCAGTTCCCAAATCTCTCTGAATTACCATAAAACCCAATGATATTGAAATGACTATACCCGGTTCCATGAGCTTTTTTCTTGTATCTACATTTGAGAGGGCACTTGCAAGGTATAATATAAGAAATATTTTTCCGAATTCAGAAGGCTGAAAGCTCACAGGTCCAATTTTAACCCAGTTTTTTGCACCAAGTATTTCATATCCTATAAAGGTTGCCATAGACATAAACATTATGGTTCCTGCTAGAAAGAGGTATTTCAAACGGGCAAATTTAGCAAGACCTCTTTTAAGGAAAAGTACTACAAAAAGGAAAGCCAAAATTCCTAATAACAGCCAAACCAGCTGTTTTGTAGCAAGGTCTATGTTGAGCCTATACAGCATAATTATTCCTATTGAGCATAGCAGTATTGCTAAAAGAAATATTATTCTGTCTCCCATGGGATAAAATCTTTTTAGAATCCATGTAGTCAATGCTATGATTACAATCATTATGCCGAAAAATATACCTGCCTTTGGGTCAAAAGGTTTTTTTAACACTCCAAGGTTCAAAAAACCGAAAAATAGAAATACATATATTAATAATTGGAAAATTCTTAATTTTTTAGTCATTTGGTTCTCCTAAATATCGGCCAGATTTAATCGTCGTCTGTTACAGTTAGAACCGTCTCTGAAATTCTAATTTCGTCACCCGGCTGCAAACTTTTCTTATCTACTCTGTTGTCGTTTACATAAGTACCGTTTGTGGAGTCCAAATCCTCCAGCATGTACCTGCCGTCCTCAAAATAAATTTTTGCATGAAAGTTAGAAACAGCTCTTGAGGGCAAAACCATTTGATTATTTTTGTTTCTGCCAATTGTGAGTTTACTGCCGATTGGGACAATTTCTCCCTCTTCAAAACTGCTCCTATCACCAGAATATTCTATTCTAAGCTTCCATCCGAGGTTTTTCCCGGCTTTACCTCTTTTTAAATCTTTTGATATTATTTTTAATGCATATAAAATTATTATAAAAATCAAAACAACCAATACGATTCTAAATACTACCGAAAGCGAACTAAAATCCATAAACCCATGCTCCAGTCAATAAGTTTTTCTTTATTATATATAAATTAGATATTTTTTTCAATTTTAATGGAATTTTATTCCAATGTATATTCACTCTAATCTGTCCGTTTACTATAAATAACTACCAAATAGGAAAGTTGACTTATTTTTAAGATTTTATAGAACAAAATATACACTTTAACTGTATAATAATGTATGATATAAAATATAATACTCTCTTAGGTAGTTTAAAAAATTACGAGGTGCCTTTATGCATAAATATTTCATCGCTATTGTAATTATTTTAAATATATTAGGTTTTATACTGGTTTTACTTGATAAATATAAAGCAAAAAACAGGTTGTGGAGAATTCCTGAACGGTCATTTTTTCTTCTTTCCATTTTGGGCGGAAGTATAGGTGTTTATATAGGACTGCTTACTTTCAAGCATAAAACCCGCCGTTGGTATTTCATGACAATTATTCCCCTAATAATTATTTCTCAATTTGTTTTTATATATTTTCTTACTAAAAAATGAGGTTATTAAATTATGAAGCCTCTTTTTTTATGCCTTTATATGATGGAATAATGAGGTCTCTATTTGAATAACCTTTAATTAACACAGCAAATACGAGGTTTATTTTAATGGGACTTGATAAATTTTATAAAAACTCAGCAATACTTACATTATCAAACTTGGTAACAGGTTTTATTGGATTTACATTTTCAATAGTTCTTTCAAAAAAACTCGGAGCTGAAGGACTTGGGTTATACGGGCTTATTATGCCGGTCTATTCCCTGCTGCTTTGCCTTACTACAGATGGTCTAATCACCGCAACTTCAAAAACCTGTGCGGTATATAATAGTAAAAAGGATTATAGGAATCTTCACAGAAGCGTGAAAGCAGCTATATGCTTTCTGGGGCTGTGGAGTATAGCCGTAGCCGTACTGGTATTTTTCAATGCACCATTTATCAGTAAATACATTATAAAAGATATCCGAGCTCTAAGCGCTGTGAGAATTATTTGTCCGGCACTGGTGTTTGTCCCAATGTCCGCTATTTTTAAAGGCTTTTTTTACGGATTTGAAAAGTATACTATTCCAGCTGGAATTGATATTCTTGAAAAATGCATAAGAATTTCAATACTTCTGGCTACAATAGCCTTACTGCAGCTAAATGACATTAAAAGTACTGTTACTATAGCCTATTTTGCTCTTGCAGTTGGAGAATTAATCAGTATGCTCTTCCTGATGACAGGTTTCAAGCTAATCTCACGAAAACTTAAACCTTCGGGAGCAAAAGTACAGAATCCCCTGCAGCTTCTAGCCGACATTCTTGTTATATCCTGCCCCCTGTGTCTGAACGGTTTTATTTCATCCTTACTAACCACTGCTTCAACCCTGATTCTTCCAAGAAGACTAATGAGTGCCGGGATAAACTATGATGTAGCCTTACAGCAGATAGGCAAGTTTATGGGTATGGCCCTTACTACAGTGAACCTTCCATTTATAATTGTAGGCTCCATGATGACTGTACTAATTCCAGATATGTCCTTAAGCCTAAGTAAAAGGGATATGTGGAGTACTGAAAAACGGATTTCGCAAGTTCTCAGAATATCCTGTATGATAGGGTTGGGGACCTTGCTTGTTTCAATATGTATTCCCGGAAAACTGGGCTTGTTCTTTTACGGAAGAAATGATTTGGGAAAAATGATTATGGTGGCCGGTATATGTAATTTTATAAGCTACGTGGCTTCCGCCTCTTTCGGGATACTTAACGGACTAGGAAAACAGAATGTAAATCTAAAAAATTCCATTATTGTTTCCGTTGAAGATCTTTTGCTTGTATATATTTTAACAGGTATCCCCTCAATTAACATATACGGTGTAGGGATTTCTCTAGCTGTTACATCATTAACTGCTCTGGTTCTAAATTTAATAGAAATACGCAAGTCTTGCGAAATAAGATTTTCACTGCCAAGGGGAGTTACACTTGTAATATGCGGGCTTGCTGGCTTTGCAGCAATGAGAATAGTCAGCATCATTATTCCTGACAACTTTATGGTATTTGATGTAATGATGTCAGTTGGAATCTGCTTTTTCGTTATATTCTACTTAACCAAATTCTATAATTGTAAACATAACTGGTAAGAATGTCTCCTTTGGTGTTATAATACCTTGTATAATCGAGGAAAAAACCTGGAGGGCAAAAATGTTTAAATATATTATATTTGATATTGACGGAACAATGATTGATACGGAAAAAGCAGTAAACTATGCATACCAGAGCATTATTTTCAAAAAGCACGGAAGATATTTTACCAATGAAGAACTCTTAAAGGGTTATGGTGTTCCTACTCCCATTTCTCTTGAGAGATATGGTTTTACTGATATTGACGCGGCTTTAAAAGATTATTATCATTACTTGATTGAAGGTTTTAAAAAATGTACTGCATTTGAGGGAATACCTGAAATACTGGAAAAACTTAAAGAGTTAAATATCTCAATGGGTGTTGTAACCTCAAGGTGTCAGTATGAAATTGAAATTGATAGCTGTCTGCAGCAATTCACTAGATATTTTAAATCTATTGTCACTTCAGACGATACCACTCTGCATAAACCAAATCCAGCTCCTTTGCTATTTGCCATGGACAAGCTTAATGCTGTTCCTTGTGAAACTCTGTATATCGGTGACACGGTATTCGACAGAGAATGTGCAAAAAATGCCGGAGTAAAGTTTGCATTGGCTCTATGGGGCTCAAATAATGCTGAAAATATAAATGCAGACTTCTTTTTCAAGAAGCCTGCTGATTTGCTTGACATATTAAAGCTGTAAATTATTTTGCTTCCATATCACCTATTTCAAAATCCTGATCATCAGTATATTTGTCATTGGACTTAGCATTTTTCTTGGTTCTGTATAGTCTGACTGCTGTCAGAGTTGCTGCAGCCAAGGAAAGTGCTCCAATGAATATATAGGCAGAACTCATTCCAAAAATAAACTCTGCTTCCTTTCCTTCAACAAAATTTGTTACTTTATAACCCAACTTAAAACTCATCATTCCGTAAAGCACCAGTGTTGATACAGATACACCCACTACCAGACCAAGATTCCTGACAAGTGCATTAATGCTGCCTGCAATCCCTAAACGACTTCTAGGTACAGTCGACATAATAAGTGAATTGTTGGGTGACTGAAACATACCGTTTCCTACTGCCATCAATGAAATAAACAATATAATTCTTACAGGACTAAAGGTCTGATTAATAGTAGCCATAAGAAAGCAGCCTGTACTAAAAATTGCCAGCCCCACAAAAGTAAGCATTTCAGAGCCAATTTTATCTGACAAAAATCCGCTAATCGGTGATACTACCAAAAGTATCAAAGGATATGACATAAGATATATTCCTGTTAACCAAGGTGACATTTTAATAATATCCTGAAAATAAAATGGCATTATAATATTTGAGCAGTTCATACATACAAAAAGCAAAAAACCACACAAAATACTTAGTGAAAAAAGCTTATTACTAAAAATATTCAGTTGCAAAAGAGGACTTTCAACTCTTCCTTCCATTTTAATAAATAATATAAATGATATAATAGCTACTGCAAAACTTGCCAAAATAACCGGCTTAAGAAAACCTATCTGCTCGCCTGCCAGCAATGCAGCAAAGAGTGATATTATAGTTATAAGAAAAAGAATGGCACCTTTTATGTCAAACTTTCCTTCGCTGCTCTCTTCGTCCTTTGGAAGAACCTTTAATCCCATAATAAATGCAAATATACCAATCGGTATATTTATCAGGAATATATATTGCCAGCTTGCTACGTCAACTATAAAACCACCCAGAGGAGGCCCTACAAGAGTACCCAGTGCAACAAAGGAACCTGTAATTCCCAGTGCTCTGCCTCTTTCATTTGCAGGGAACGCTCTTGTAACTATTCCCTGGTTTGTTGCCATAAAAGCTGCCGCACCAATAGCCTGAATAATTCTTGATAATACAAGGATATTTAACGAAGGGGAAACAGCACACAATAAGGAGCCCAATGTAAATACAACAATACCTATTTTAAATATTTTTATTTTCCCCTTAATGTCTCCCAGCCTTCCGAAAATCAGCACCGTCGCAGAAATGGCAATCAAATACGTTGAAACTATTGTTGAAATAGAACTCATTCCTACGGAAAATTTATTTGCCATTACAGGCAAAGCAACATTTACAATGCTACTGTCTAGGCATGCCATAAAAGTCAATAATACAATGTTTACAAGGATTAATTCCTTATTTTTATATTGTTTATCTGTGTTTTCCATATTTAACTCCATCTAATTAGTATTAAAACAAATTCATTTTAGAATAACATAAATATTTTCGCATATCAACTTCAATTAATATCAAAAAAAGACTGTCTTTATAAGACAGCCTGCTTTTTTTAATCAATGTTTAAATGTCTTTAGCTTGAAGTCCTGCAGTATTAAGGAAATTCCATGGTTTGTTGTAATGAGGCTGGAAGAAAAAGTCTGTAAACGCCAGTTCATCAATAGTCAATTTCTTTTGAATTGCTAAAGACAATGTATTGGCAGACTGGGTTAAATCCGCCTTTGACAGAATCTGAGCTCCAAGAATCTCTCTTGTTTTAGCATTAAATACTACTTTCAATAATACCTCTTCATAATCCGGCATAAATTCTGGACGGTAGTTTTCCCTGATTGTAACCGATTTTATATCAATATTGTTAAATTTCGCTGCATTTTGAGTCAATCCAGTTGCTGCATAATTAAGGTCATATATCTTTATTGCTGAAGTTCCTTGTGTCCCCAAATACTTTACAGTAGACTTTTCTATATTTAATGCTGCAAGGGTACCCATTCTTACGGCATTGGTTGCAAGAGGGATGTACTGTCTGGCTCCTGTAGGATTATAAATCGTAGCACAACAGTCTCCGGCTGCAAAAATATCCTTTTTGCTTGTCTGCATATATTCATCTACTACTATAGCCCCGTTAGGCAGCATCTCGAGCTTGTCCTTGAACAATCCTGTACTTGGTCGGAAACCAATACAAAGAATTGCAAGGTCAGCATCATATTCTCCTTTATTTGTTTTAACCTTTTTTATTTTATTTTGGTTTCCAATGAAGCTTGTTACAGTCTCACCCAAGGCTAGTGTAATACCTTTTGATTTCATGGTTTCTTCTGCAATATCCGTAAACTCTTTGTCAAAATACTTGCTGAGTATTCTACTTTCAGTATCTATCAAAGTAACCTTTTTCCCATTCATGGCAAAGGCTTCTGCCAATTCCACACCGATATATCCTGCTCCCACCACAACAATGCTCTGAGCGGACTTTTCCTTGCTGACTATTTCTTTTGAATGGTTATAATTTTTTGCTGGAAGAACTCCTTCTAGCTGAATACCTTCAATATTAGGAATAATAGGCCATGAACCAGAAGAAATTAATAACTTATCATAATTGTCCTCGAAGCTGTCTCCCGTTTCTATGTTCTTTACTAACAGGGTTTTTTTATCAATATCTATATCCACAACCTCGTGACGCATCCGGGTTGTTATCCCCATCTCTCTTAACTTCTCTGGTGATGAATAAAACAAGCCTTGTGGATTCTTTACAACACCGCCTACATAAAGGGCTATACCACAAGATAGAAAAGAAATATTATCATTCTTTTCATAAACTGTTATTTCCGAATTAGGGTAGAGTTTTACCATACTATTAATTGCTGCCGTCCCTGCATGTGTACATCCTATTACTACTATTTTCATATTATATCCTCCTCTGTTTGCATGTAAATATATTACATATATACCACCTAATATATTTTTTAAACAAATTCAGTATTCTATTCTTTATATAAATAAAAAAGTACATCCACCTTAGAATGTACCTTAAAGAAATTTTATTTGATTATATAGTCTCTATCTGTTTTCATTATATGATTTGCAATCCATTCTACAGTAAAATCAAGCAATTCCGTTAAGTACTGATCTTGATCACTATCTATCCGGTCATAGTCCAAACTACTGATTTTTTCTATAAAGTCATGATGTTCAACTTTATGGGAGAGCAGCTTTCGGTATCCTATACTATGCATATATTCTTCTTCGTAGGTAAAGTGAAAGACCGTGTAATCTTTTAGCTCTGTAATAAGTCGTACAATTTCATCATATTTGTCGGTAATAAGCTGATTTTTCATGGTAGCATAAATTTCTGAAGCTATCTGAAATAACTTTTTATGCTGTTCATCGATTTTCTCGATTCCAAGAGTGAATTCGTCCCTCCATTCTATCATATAAGACCCTCCTTAATGTTGTAGTGTGTATACCAAAGATTATACATACTTCCCAAGATTTAAACAATATATAGGACTGAATTTCAACTCTAAACTTCATAAAAGACCTGTATAAATTTTCTACTATACCTGAAAATCTTCTTCATCATTGTTATATCCTGCAAAATAAGGGTATATTTATACTAAGCAAATTACTCTTACGAAAGTGAAGGTTATTTAATATGAAAAATAAATCTATAAATAAAATAGTAATTGTTGGTACAGGTTTTGTAGGCTCAACCACTGCCTATACATTAATGGTAAGCGGTCTAGTTTCGGAAATTGTACTTATAGACCGAAATTCAAAAAAAGCTGAAGGCGAAGCAATGGATATGAATCACGGTATGCCATTTGTAAGGCCCGTTAGAATATATAATGGAGATTATTCTGATTGTAAAGGTGCAGATATTATTGTAATTACAGGAGGTGCAAACCAGAAGCCGGGTGAGACAAGGATTGACCTTGTAAATAAAAACACTGAAATTTTTAAAGACATTGTGGGAAATATTATTAAATATAATACAGACTGTATTTTGCTTGTTGTTACAAATCCGGTGGATATATTAACCTATGTAACTTATAAGTTGTCCGGCTTCCCTAAAAACAGAGTTATAGGCTCCGGCACAGTTCTAGACACTGCACGTTTCAAATACATTATAGGAGAACATATGGGGGTTGACCCAAGAAACGTACACGCATATATAGTCGGCGAACATGGAGACACAGAAGTCCCTACTTGGAGTCTTGCGTCAATAGCCGGGATACCCATGGACTTATATTGCAAAGAATGTAAATCCTGCGACCATGAAAGCTTCAAACATGAAACTTTTGACAAAGTAAAAAATGCTGCTTATGAGATTATTGACAGAAAAAACGCAACCTACTATGCCGTTGCTCTAGCTGTAAGAAGAATTGTGGAGGCTATTGTCCGCAATGAAAACTCAATATTGACAGTATCAAGCCTATTCGAAGGTGAATATGATCTAAATGACATATGTCTCAGTATTCCCAGCCAGGTAAATTCTGATGGCGTTTCAAGGATTTTAAATGTTCCTCTAAGCAGTGAAGAAATGGGATTACTTAATAAATCTGCACAAGCTTTGAAACAAGTTATCAGTGGACTTAATTTGTAGAATGTACTTTTATTCGGATGCGCTGCCCTTTGGACAAGCATCCGAATAAGTTCATTTATATAAGAATTCTTTTAAGTATTTCATCGCTTTTAAGTAGTTGTTTTGCTTTTTCTCTGTATTCCGGTACATGTAGGTAAGTATATCTGCTAGGCTTAATGGATGGTGCAAGGTCAATTGCCTTTTCAAAGTCTTCAGCATTCATTTTTAAGGTTTCAACAAAGTCAAAGAAGCCGGTATCTGTCAGAAATTTTTCTACCCTCTGATATCTGTGTTCCTGAACTTTACTCATTAGGTATGTTGCAACCCCCACTTGAATTCCATGTAGCTGAGGATTTTCCAGAAGCTTATCCAATGCATGAGATATTAGATGTTCACTGCCGCTGGCAGGTGCGCTGCTGTCTGCTATCTGCATTGCAATTCCGCTCATTGTCAGGGAGTCTACCATTTCCTTTAAAAAGAAGTTTTCTGTTACCTGAGTATATGGCATTCTAACAATACTATTTACAGACTTTTTTGCTATCATTGCAGCAAAGTCATCAACTTTTGCAGCATTGTTCCTTTCCTCGAAATACCAGTCGTATACAGCAGTTATTTTAGAGATGATGTCTCCCAGACCTGAATATATAAATTTCATAGGTGCATTTTTTAAAACATCCAAATCAACAATTATTCCAAAGGGCATTGAAGCATGTACTGACGTACGTCTTCCGTTTATTATCAGAGAACAGCCGGAGCTGGAAAAACCATCGTTTGAAGTTGATGTAGGTATGCTTATAAATGGAAGCTTGTTTAAAAAAGCTATATACTTAGCTGCATCCAATACCTTTCCTCCCCCTACTCCAACAATGGCATCTGTTTTGGAAGGTATGGAAAATGCTTTTGGCATAAGGTTTTCAAGAGTTATATCATCGTAGTCATAGGTTTCAAGAACAGCAAGAGATTTTCTTGCCTCTATGGAATTCATAATTTTTTCACCAAATAAATCCCTTATTCCTTCTCCAAACAGTACTACCACATTATTTACTCCAGCTCTTTCAATGTATGCCCCTACACTTCCCAGAATATTATTATTAACTTCAAGTATGGAAGGAATTTCAATTCTGTGTACAGTATTCATCATTCAAGTACCTCCTTCGGAAATAATCTTTACTCAAAATCCGTAAGTATTTTTTCCCTTATAAGATGTTTTGCAATTTCATCAAAATGCTCAAAGGCTATATATGGAACCTGTTCTTTTGTAAGCCAATCTTTAAGGGAACCTGTTGCAAATGCACAATCTGCTGACTTAGCAGCACCGATATCCGGCTCACTGTCACCTGCAAAATATACCTTTTCGTATTTTTCTTTCAATGAAAGGATAACTTTTTGCTTGTCTATGCCCCATATTCTCGAGTAAAATTCGTTTTTTGGATCTGGCATTATCTCAATTCCTCTGTTATGATATCTTCCTTCCATTGAGATAACAGTAACATTCTTAATTTTGAAATGCTCCAGAAGTTTATTGATATAATATGATGTACCTGCACTTAATATAAAGAAATCTCCACCGTTATTCTTAACCATTTGAATAAATTTAACAGCATATGGATCAAGGGGTAACTCCAGTATATCCTGAAATATTTCCTCTTCGCTTCTGTCCATTGAGCCGAAGATTTTATTAAGAAAATCCACATTTATCTTTTTGTTTCTCTTCCATTCATCATAATAATCCCATGCCCAATCTTTTAAATATTTATCCATTACTATGTGATAAAAATCTCTGTCAGTGAGTGTTCCATCAAAATCAGATACAAATGCAAATTTTTTCATCATACATTGCTCCGTTCCGGCATACAAAATCTGCCTATGGTGTTTTCTATCATATAATACCATATCTCTACAACATTATTATAATTAATTTTAGTTTTACTCTTTATTGATAAATAATCGTTGCAAAACTTGGCAATAGTAATTATTATTGTATAGTATATAAATTTATTAAAGTAAAGGAATTAAAATGGAAAATTTAAGTTTTAAAGATTTAACTCTCTCAGATGAGGTACAACGTGCAATTGCAGATATGGGTTTTGAAGAGGCAACCCCTATTCAGTCACAATCAATCCCATATATTTTGGAAGGCAATGATTTGATTGGTCAGGCTCAGACTGGAACAGGAAAAACATGTGCATTCGGAATACCTGCAGTGGAAAAAATAGATTCACATAGTGATTCAATTCAGGTTTTGGTTCTTTGTCCAACCAGAGAACTTGCTATACAGTCATGTGAAGAATTGAGAAATGTATTGAAATATAAGGATGGGATAAGAATTCTCCCAGTATATGGGGGACAGCCAATTGACAGACAGATTATGGCTTTAAAAAAGCGTCCACAGATAATTATTGGAACCCCGGGCCGGGTTATGGACCATATGAGACGTAGAACTCTTAAACTGGAATCTCTAAAAATGATTGTTCTTGATGAAGCTGATGAAATGCTGAACATGGGTTTTAGAGAAGATATAGATACAATATTGGAAAAAGTTCCAGAGGACAGGCAGACTATCTTATTCTCTGCTACAATGCCTCAAGAAATTCTAGAACTTACAAAAAAATATCAGAAAGATCCCGTTCATATAAAGATAGCCCACAAAGAACTCACCGTTCCAAGTATTGAGCAGTATTACCTTGAAGTAAAAGAATCTGCAAAACTTGAAGTTTTGTCAAGATTGATAGATACCAATGATATTAAGCTGTCTCTTGTATTCTGTAATACTAAAAAAAGGGTTGACGAACTTACAGCCAGCCTACAATCCAGAGGTTTTTCTGCTGAAGCCCTGCATGGTGACATGCGTCAGGAACATCGCGACAAGGTCATGTCTCTTTTCAGAAAAGGCAATTTTGACATACTAATTGCAACTGATGTTGCTGCAAGAGGCATAGATGTTGACGACGTTGAAGCAGTATTTAACTATGACCTTCCTAATGACGAAGAATATTATGTACACAGAATTGGAAGAACAGGAAGGGCTGGAAGGACCGGAAAAGCCTTTACATTTATTTCTGGGAGGGAAATATACAAACTAAGAGATATCCAAAGGTATACAAAGTCCACTATTATCCCCATGAAGCCCCCAAGTCTCAATGAAGTTGAAGAAAAGAAGATGCTTAATATACTAAAAACCTTGAAAGAAAATCTAAAGGATGAAAGTATCTCTAAGTTCTCCAGCCACATTGAACGATTCATTGACACAATTAATAATGAATCAGAAGAACAGGATGAGAACTTTGTAACTTCTCTTGATATTGCAGCTGCATTACTTAAAATGTACGGCGAACAAAGCGGAAATCTGCCCAGTATGGTTAATGAAATAGACAATGCAGTAGAACCAGGTAGCAGCAAGGATATGGTCAGATTATTTATCAATATTGGCAGCAGCAGCAAAATACAGCCAAAGCACATTATTGAAAGTCTGGTTGCATCAACAGGGCTTCCAGGTAAACTGGTGGGTGCAATCGACATATTTGATAGGTATTCGTTTGTAGAGGTTCCAAAGGACTTTGCTCCCGAAGTTCTGAAATCAATGAAAAACTACACGATTAAAGGAAAACGCATTAATATAGAAAAATCAAATGCAAGAAAGAAAAGCGGACGCAGTACATCATTTAACCGTTTAGTGTCACCTAACAGGCGTAGTCCTAAGAAATCTAAATAACCCATAAAGTAAAACCGGGCTGTAGCATTAGTTGGATTATTCACTAGTGCACAGCTCTTTTTTTGCAATAAAAAAAGCCCCTTTCCATAGGCTATTTCAATGTTTTTTTGGTTTTGTCATGCTCAGGATGTTTCTTTTCAGAAGAATCAAAGGATTCGCCTAAGCATTCCTCGATAACACTTGGTGTTACCAGAAATGTTCCTTTATTCAATTTACCACCTTCTTTCAACTTCTTTTTAAGTATATACCCAATCTGTGCAATTAGCAAATTTATTTTATACCATGGTAAAAGTGGTAAAAAATTGTTTCTTTGACATAAACATCAATTAATGGTATTATAATTTCCAATCTTGCAAGATAAAAGTATTATTTGTCTGTGACGACAGGCAGGTAAAAAATTGTAATGTTTGAAAGGAGTATTTAATAAATGAAAGCAGCAAAAAGAATTTTAAGTACTATATTACTTTCTGTTTCACTTATTGCAAGTAGTTTTCCATCCGTTTACGCAAACGCCGATGGCAATGCAAATATTGGAGCAATTCAATCAAAAGAAGTTATTCCTTCTTTCTTGGTAGGACAATTAACAGCAGAATCTGAATAGTTGAGCAGTATATTGCTCAAGAAGCACAAAAATATCAATTGCCGACAGTACAGTTTAAAGTTACTGAGCAATTTGTAAATTCAATGAACAGGACAGTAGTAAAAACCGTTCAAACTTATAACGGTGTACCTGTTCAAAATAGCGACAGAAACTATTTTATCAATTCTGACGGTGTTATTGAGTTTATCGTTGGGGAATATGTATACGATATAGCTGATAAATTAGCCTCAGCAGTTAAACCAGCCGATGTGTCTCTGGAATCACTCTTGTCTGTAATCGAAGGTGATTTAGGATTTAAGCCAGTATATACCGAAGCTCCTAAAAGTCAGTTACTTCTATATCCGGTAGATGGAAAATATGACTACATATATAAGGTAAACATTAAATTCAGCCAGCCCACATATAAGAATTTTGCATATTATATTTATGCAAGTAATCAGTCCATATTGAGAAAAAGTAATCAGATATTATCTCTAGAAGAGCCTGCTGTAGGTTCAGGTATTGGACAATCCGGAGCAGTTAGGCAACCATTAAAAATGGTAAAGGATAATAACGTATACTATCTGAAAAACACCGTTGAAAATCTAACAACTTCCCATGGATTATATGGAATATATAGTGAAAATGATAATTGCTTTGACACAGACACAGGATCAAATTATCAACAAGATGCCGTAGATGCTCATTATTATATGACAAATATTATAAACTTCTTTAAAGGCTCACCTTTTTATCGCAATGGAAACGATGATAATGGTTCTGAATACTCAATTGAAATTATAAAAGATAGCAGCAATGTTTTAAATGCCTACGGAGAGGTAAATAAAGTAAAAATCTGTGCTGGAAAAGGCTCAGCAGGTAAGTCCGTTGCTGCTGCAGTAGATGCTTTGGCACATGAATTTACTCATGGAATGCTTACATCGGAAGGTCTAGGTGATTTCGATGATGGACATTTTGAATTTAACCCGGTTTTAACAGAGCGTTTATCATTACATGAGGGAATATCTGATGTATTTGGTATAATTTGCGAATACTTTCTTCCAAGTGAAGGAACACCTGATTGGACAATAGCAGAAGATACTGGAACAATTCTCAGAGATTGTGCCAATCCAGTAATTGATAGTTACACCGAATATAAAAGACGTATTTTAGAATGTGAAGATGATCGTACTATCAAATATCCAAAACCGCATGAAGGTGGTGGTGTTATTACAAAAGCAGCAAGCCTTATGGCACTGGGCGGAACATTTAACAACACTACTGTTGAAGCAATAGGAATGGACAAAATTGCAAATATATTCTATCATGCCATTAATGATGGATATATAGTTTATGACATGAAATATATCCAATTTGCATCAGCACTTCTTCAGTCAGCAGAGACATTATATGGAGTAAACAGCACTGAAGCAAATACTGTAAGGAAAGCTTTAGGTGCTGTAGGTCTTGATTTGAGCATAAAATATGCATCAGGTACGACATTGCAAATAACTTGGCTCCCATTCGGTGACGCAAGTTCGCAATACGGACTATTTAGAAAAGAAACCGGTTCTTCAGCCGAACCCCAGTTAGTTGTAACAACCCCTAACACAACATTAACTTTTAATGCAGTATTGGGGAGTTATTACTATATTGCAAAGGTAGATGAAAATGGAGACAGAGTTTCAGATTTTAGTAACCCTATAACTCGTTTTTCCTCACATCCTTCTCCCCAAAATTTCCGTATTACAAACAGATCTGGTTTGAGCGTAGGCTTCGGATGGGATGGTACAATTGGTAAAAGATATGCCATATACAGACAAGTTGAAGGTTCAACAGATGCACCTGAAAAATGTTTGGAAACCACAAACATAACAGCAACAGTTACTACATTATATGGAAGCTATAATTATTATGTAGCTCAGATAGACGATAACGGAAACATAATATCTTCCCTGAGCAATTCTGTTCTGGTTGAGACTTTATATAGCGCTCCGCAAAACTTCCGTATATCAAACAGATCTGGTTTACAAATACAATTCAGTTGGAATGCAGCTGATAACTCCGGAGCTAAATATGCAATCTATAGAAAAGCTACAAACTCAGTAGACGATCTTGAAAAATGTTTGGAAACCACAAATACAACTACAACAGTTGAAACATTAATTGGTAGCTATGATTACTATGTTGCACAAGTAGATGACGCAGGAAACATAATATCTTTTCTTAGTGACCCCGTTACTATAATATCTTAACTTAGTATCACTGCAAAAAAAAATCAAAGGAGTAGCGTAAATCTTTCTAATTTGCGCTACTCCTTCTTTACTAGTAATTCCTAAATTAAACCTGCACTTTTTAGAAGCTTTATAATTACTGTTGCACTTTCAGCTCTTGTAACATTATTTTTAGGATTGAGCTTTCCTTTGTTTCCTACAAATAATCCGCTGTTGACACAGATAGCTGCTCCCTCTTTTGCCCAGTTCGATATATTATCGGAATCCGAGAAGTTTTTGCTTAGATAATCGGTATTTGTCAGTGTAGTGTCCATACCTGCTATTTTCATAGCCTTTGAAATCATTGTCATGGACTGTTCCCTTGTAATAAAATCATTTGGCCCAAATTTTCTGTTCGTATAGCCTGTAATAATTCCATATTTGTAAGCAGTACTGATATATGAATAATATGGATTATCCTTATCCACATCTGAGAAATTATTATCAGCTAACTCAGAATCTTTCAATCCCAAAGCCTTTACTATCATTATTGCAAATTCTGCTCTTGTTACTGCTCTATCAGGAGTAAATTTTCCATCTCCCGTTCCACTGACTATGAGCCTTGAACCTGCATCATTTACGTAATCCTTTGACCAGTGTTCTTCCACATCCATAAATGTCAGCGGATTGTATATAAGTGCATATGTGCTGTTTGTAAGACTGTTTATCTTTGCATAGTATTTGTTGTCTATTAAGCTAACTGCAGTAGGTACATGTGTGAATGAACCATCAGGATTATATACAACTCCCGTAGTTATTTTCTTATGGTCAGTTCCTTCCGGTATTGCTACAGCCCTTGTAACATATTTGCTAAATGACGAGACTGTAACTTCCCTGCCCGCATATGTAAATGATATTTCAAATTCAACAGGTTTTCCATTTAACTCAAAGCCTTTTTTATCAGCTTCATCTTTTATCCTTTCAGTTTTATCTTCAGAAGCCTTGGTTACTGTGACTTTTACCAATATATCTTTAAGTTCGGGGTTACCGCCAAGTTTTCCAAGTACCTCATCTATATTGACATTGTTGGCAGGTAACGTATAAGATACGTTTTCCGTTTTAATTTCAAGGACTGCGTTCATATCTGCCATTGCCTTTAAAGTACTGGCTTTTAACTCCCCGACAACTTTATCTGAATTATTAGTAACAGGAATAGTTACCTTCTTTTCCTTGTCAGGTTCATTTTTTGCCATTTCATTAAGGGTTTTGTGTACTTCTGTTTCATCCAGATTTACCGTGGTGATTTTAATGTTGTTTTCATGTTTAACATCTACAGAGACATTTTCAATAGAGTGGTCCCCTACATTTATAACTATTGCTTCTCTAGATGTTTCAGAAGTTGAACCACCGCCTGTGGAGCTGTCTGATGTACCGGTTCCTGACACCTTAAACTTAAACGGACTGTTTACTGTATCTTTGCCGGTTATGGTTACTTCGGCTGTTTTAACCCCTGTGGAGGAAGGCTTAAATACTATGGTGAAGGCAGCAGAGCCTTTTCCTACAATAGGACTTACAGGTTCATTTTTTAAAGTAAAATCAGAACCTGATATTGATATTAGCTTATTTATTCCATCCTCTGTAAGGTCAGCATTACCGACATTTGATATTATAAACTCCAGCTCGCTTTCCTTGCCTGTTTTTGTATTTTCGAAATTTACGGTATTACCGTTTGCAATTTCAAACCCATCTTTTTTTCTAAACATCTTTATAAAAGCTCTATCATCGTCTACTATAATTCCCTCGGCTTTAATATCTCCGGTTACGGGTTTCAGAACAACAAAGAAATTTTCGTCATACTCTGCGTCTTTGTCTCCGTTAATATTAACTGTTATTGACTTGGATGTTTCACCTGGAATAAAATCCAACTTACCGGACGCTAAATCGTAGTCGTTATTTGCAGTTGTAGCTGTTCCGTCCTCTGTTACATAATCCACAGAAACAGTTTTTTCACACTCCTCAGAAAGTGTTACATAGAACACCATCGGTGTATTTCCAGAATCACCTTCAACTACCTTCACTTTATTCTGTACAAATGTTATTGAAGGAGCCGAATCATCATCATTTATTGTGCATTGCGCTGTCCCTTTTGAAGAATTTATTTCTGCACCTTCTGGATTTGAAAGAATTAATGAAAATGTTTCATTCTCCTCATACACAGTGTCCCCTTTTACATTTACATTGATTATCCCACTTTTCTGTCCGGCAGGTATTTTTAGTCTGCCTTCTACAGCCGTATAGTCTTTTCCGGCTTTTGCAGTTCCATCCAAAGTTTCATAATCTACATATATATCCTTAGCACTTGCCGGTGAAACTTTCACTGTAAAGGTAGCAACACTAGTGTCTGAATTACCCTCATTTATCGGAGTAGTTTCAACCGATATTTTCGGGATGGATTCATTGTCATATATAGTTCCTGTTCCTGTATTCTTCACCACTTCTATTGCCGGGTCTGTTATATAATAAAGTTCAACATAGAAAGATTCAGTTCCTTCGTATATGTCATCATCATTTATGTCAATAGCTATAACCTTTTCTCCGGTTTCACCTGCTGCAAAAGTAATAGCACCTGTCTGTTGTATATAATCACTTCCCGCTACAGCACTGCCGTCTATTGTTCTGAATTTGAGTGATACATTTTGGGAAGTTGGCTTACTGAGAGATACTTTGAATACTATATTTGGAGAAGTATCTTCTGTTACAGATACATCATTTATAGATACAGTCGGCTTGTCGTTATCTTTAATTGTACCTGTAGCAGTATAATTGGTTTTTCGGGCATTAGTAGCCGTCAAATTCAGTCTAATTGTCTCATTTGACTCAAGTAAATTATCCCCTATAACAGTCACTTCAATTTGTTTTGGACCTTTATCTCCTGGGATAAAGGTGAGAGTTCCTGTAGTCTCCAAATAATCCAATTCTTTAGTAGCTGTATCATCGGAAGTTGAGTAATTTACATCTATGGTTTTTCCGCTTTCTGTTGAAAGTGACACATTAAATATCAGTTTGGTAGTATTACCTGAATCAACTTCATCTACCTCTGCATCAGATATTACTATGTCTGGTGCATCATCATCGTCCCTTATAATGCATTGCGCAGTATAAGGACTTCCTCGCTCCGCACCTACAATATCATTTTGAATAGTAACGAAAAAGTTCTCATCTTCTTCATCTAATGTATCATTTAATATATCTATTTCGATAGTGCCACTTGCTTCACCTTTAGGTATGGTTATGCTTCCTGAAGCACTTATATAGTCTTTAGAACCCCTTGCAGCCCCATCTGATGTTTTATATTTTACAATTACATCTTCGCCGCTGGCTTTTGACAGTAAAACGGTAATAGCAACCTTAGCGGAATCCTTTTCCTCAACTTCATATGTAACAGGGTCTACCTTTACCGTAGGTTTCGAGTCTATGTTGGTTATTGTTAACGGCACTGATTTAATGTCTCCTGTAGTTGCGTTTGTAACATCAACATCTGAGATACTTACTGTGAGCGTCTTGTCATAATTGAATTTATTATTAGGTTTTCCATAAATTTCCATTGTTCCTGTTGTTTGTAGACTTGGTATTGTAATAGTATCGCTTAAAACAGTAAAATCCGTATCATTTACAGCACCTTCAAAAGATAATTTTACAGTCACGTCCTTAATTGATTTATTTGTAAGAGTAGCTGTTACGGTTGCTGCTTCGATTCCGTTTTCTGATATTGAGCCCGGTGTTATGCTTAAATTGACTTTTGGCTCGGGTTCGTCATCATTAATTGTCAGCTCAGGAGGAGTAAATTCACCTTTACTTCCGTTTTCCACACTGCTTATGCCAATGGTTACCTTTTTATTTTCGCCTGAGAAGATATCATCATCTATGACAGTTATGTTAACGAAACCGGATAAACTGTTTGCAGGTATGGAAATTGAAGTGGGAGCATTAAAGTCAGTTCCGGCCACTGCACCTGAAAAATTAAGATTGACTACTACATTTTCATAGGTCTTATTTGAAAGAGTAGCCGTTATTTTTGCTGAACCACCATTCTCAACTATACTGCTTTTATCAACATTTAATGTCACCTTTGGAGGATTATCATTGTCCTTTATTGTGCAGGTAGTTTCACCATCTGTAATGCCTCCGACACTGGGATTTGAAATTGATACTTTAAAAGTTTCTGCCATCTCGTGGTCAGTATCATCTTTTGTTGGTATCACTATTTCCCCATAGGTTGCATTTGCAGGAATAGTAAGTGTACCATTTAAAACTGTAGTATCAAAATCATCTGCTGTTGCAGAATCACAATTGATTAAGTAATTGACAGTTATATCATCCTTGTAGGGCTTTGTAAGATTTACTCTAAAGATTGCATTCTGTCCTTCAGTAATCTCAGATACATCAGCTATTGAAATGTCTGTGACGTTTGAGAAGTCGAGGGAGTCAAGACAAATATACAATGCCTGTTCAGTATTTGTTCCAGTAATTACTACTTTGTCAATATCATACCAACTTTCTCCGAACTCAAGTAATCCACCGTACTCTTTGTCGTCGGTATTGCACACATTATTGGTATATTTGACATCACCATATACAGTACTGCCCGGCTTAGTAAAATCAATACCCTTAACACAGACAAGTTCCACTGTACCATTGTATCCCTTGATATCAACCTGAGTCGCAGAAGAACCCACGTCAGTTATCAATGCATAAAACGCCTCAAGCTTAAATGGGCTTTTTGCTGCTGATTCAAATGAGATATATGTAGGGTTTGTATATAAATCTGGATCATTGCTTATTGCCATCCCACTAAAACCATCTATTATACGACCATAGGTATATTCATAAGTTAATGCTTCCCAGCTTCTTACATCAATAATACCATCAGTATCAAAAATAATATCTCCTATTTGATAGGGCCCCTCTTCTCGCAAAGCTTCAAGCGAATCGAAGTTTTGGTCCTGTGGTGCTTCGGCATAAACATATCCAGTATTATATATCAGCATGATAGTAAAAAATATAATACAAATTGCTAAAGATATTTTTTTAACTGTTTTTGACATTTGACCCTCCCTATTATATAATACATAGCCACACTCATGGTGTAGATAAACCTAGAGTGCAGCTACATAATAATTTAAGATATTTTTATTACACAGATATAAGTATTTTCATTTCCTGTAATCTTTGAAATAACTTTAATAATAATCGTGTTTTCCCCTTTTCTCAAGTTAGTTACACTATATGACGAACCGCTTGTCACTGTATTACCATTAACAGTAATATTAACGTCACCAGGATTACTAGCAGTTGGAACTACAGTTATGCTAGAAGCATTACTTGTACTTGAAGTATATTCCCTATGTGTTGGGCTAAATGTTGGCTGCAATGTAAGCGTTGTTTTTCCATTCTTAAATATCAACCCAGACAAAGTTAAATTCTCTTTCCTCTTAATTGTTACTGTATATTGCTGCGATGACGTTGTTGCTGTAGATACTATGATATTTACTGTTGTATTTCCCGTTTTTTGCAGCGTAATAGACCCATATGGCTGACCGCTGACAGCAGTTCCTCCGTTTATTTTTATAGTGGATGCAGGGTCTTCACTTGTAGCACATATCATAACGCTCTGAACTGTTTTTTCAACCTCCACAGTGTACTCAAAAGTATTTTTATTAAAAGTTGGTACTATCGGAAGTACTGTGCTTCCGTTAAGAACAGAAAGACCTGTGAGTTTGTTACTGTTAAGCCTTGTAACAGTCAGCGTATATCTCTGGTTTAAGTAACCAACAGCAGAAGTAACGTCAATATTTATGGTATTGACACCAACTGCAAGGTTTACAGATGTACCTACTCCACTGGCAGTTTCAACTCCATTTACTTTTATTATTACATTTTGACCATAGGCAGTGGGAGTTTCTGCAGTAGGAGTTACTACAATACTGGTGACTCCATAGTCAACTGTAGCAGTATAAGCGAACGTAGTTTTATTAAAAGCAGGTGAAAGTGTACCGCTGTTTATCGCCAAGCTTGATAAATATGGGCTTGAAGGGTCAACAGCGAATAATTGAAAATTTGAAATAGAAGCAATTCTAGGATTACATTTTAGTCCACTTGTTATATTAACCCTATAATAAGTATATGCGGCAGTTGGAATAAATGTCCTATCAGAACTATAACTTATTGTACTAGTATTTGTGTTATCCACAGTGTCTAGTGTTGTCCACGTTACGTTATCATTGCTTCCCTGTAAAGAATATTTTAGCAAATAGTATTGTTGAGGATCCCACCCTACTGACGGCATGCCATTTACTACCCACCGATTTACACAATACAATTTGTCTGGCTTAAAATTAAGTGTACAAGGTACTTCTCCAACCCACCTGTTGACAGGTTTCATTATTCCGTCAACCGCTTTTTGAGCCACAAAAGGAGCTATATAACTGGATGCTGAAGTAAGGCCAGTTAAGGCGGTATTACCCATATGTATTTCCTCCCCGCTATGTTAAAATTAGTATTTTTTTACATTAAATTTATAATATTATTATATTGTAACTCCTACAAAAAAACAATCTAAATTTTAAAATTGTCATTAATTATGACATTCTATTGACATATTTTTACACAATAATATATAATTGCTATATATCAATCAGTGAGAGGTGTTTATATGGAGACGATGTTGGGTCAAATTGAACTTTTCCCATTTAACTTTGTACCGCAAGGATGGCTTTTGTGTAATGGCCAGTTACTAAACATCGCACAAAATCAAGCACTGTATTCGTTATTAGGGGTTTCTTATGGCGGTGACGGTAGAACAACCTTTGCTATACCTAATTTATTAGGCACGGAGCCTGTACCGAATACAATGTATTGCATAGCAATAGAAGGTATTTATCCCTCAAAGAATTAGGTTAATTGTTATATAAATTTAACTTCTATAAATTATTTTAGCCGTTCTTCGGCTCAAGGAGGCTATTATTATGGATCCTTTCATAGGTCAAATTCAGCTTTTTGCTTTTGGATTCGCTCCGCGGGGTTGGCAGTTGTGCGATGGGTCGATAATTAAAATTGCAGAGAATCAGGCATTATACTCATTATTAGGAAATAAATTTGGCGGTACACCCGGTCAGAGCTTTGCTGTTCCAAATCTGTTAAACGCAAGTGCATATCAGAATGGTCGCCCTATGGCTTATTATATTGCAATTTACGGTATTTATCCGTCTCGCAGTTAAGGCCATTTCTAAAGAGTAACACTTTTGCAGTCTTATTTTAATGGAGGTTATTATAATGGATAGTCCTATTTTAGGTATGATAAAGTGTTTTCCGTATTCTTATATTCCTTATGGTTGGGCAGTTTGTAACGGTGCAACTATAAGTATCCAGACAAATTCTGCCTTATATTCCCTGATTGGGACTAAATTCGGAGGTAATGGCACTACTACATTCTGTCTCCCAAATTTAACAGGTGCTGAACCTGTTCCAAACACTGTATATTGTATTGCCACCCAAGGCATATATCCCATGAGAAGCTAAAAGCTGTTAGTATGAATAATTACCTTATTATTGTAAAAAATATGTTTATTGGTATGTTAATGTTAGTAAGTTAATATCAATATATTTAAAACTAATTCAATAATAAGGGAGGAAATTGTTTTGTCCAAGAATTTTTTTGCAGCAGTAAAAGACAGACGCACATATTATGGAATTGATAAGCAAAGTCCTGTTTCCGACGAGAGGATTCAGGAGATTATAAAAGATGCGGTTCTCCACACACCTTCATCCTTTAACAGTCAAAGTGCAAGAGTTGTATTATTATTGGGAGATAACCATGATAAATTGTGGGACATAACAAAGAATACACTAAGTAAAGTAGTGCCGCCTGAAAATTTTTCAGCAACCGAGCAGAAAATCAACTCTTTTAGAAGTGGCTATGGTACTGTTTTATTTTTTGAGGACAACTCAGTTATTGAATCTCTACAACAGCAATTTGCACTGTATAAGGATAATTTTCCTATTTGGGCAGAGCAGTCAAATGGAATGTTACAATATGTGATTTGGACCGCTTTGGAAATTGAAGGTCTGGGAGTCTCTCTTCAGCACTATAACCCATTGATAGATGATGCCGTTAGAACCGAATGGAAGATTCCCTTAAACTGGAGACTTGTTGCCCAGATGCCATTCGGAAAACCAACTGCGTCACCCGATGAAAAGCAATTTCAACCAATTGAATCAAGATTTAAAATATTCAAATAAGGGAATGTCGCATAAATTTTTCTGTTTTAACACTTCTACTCCCGTATAAAATTGTATCAATGATTGCTTCCAAGATATTTGCATAAGTTTATAACGGCTTATCTTAGGATATTTTACCGTCGCCCACATTCATCGTGAAAGTTTTCCGGTAAAATATCCTTGCTTCGCCAATAAACATCTACAAATATCTTTAACCAAGCTTCCATTGATACAATTTATACTCTAAGTACAGGTTAAAAGATAAAATTCCATTTTTTTTACAGACCCTATAATACCTTTCTCTCAAACTCTTCTATAATTTTCAGGTATTTCTCCTGTAAATTCTGTTCCTGTGCTTTGCTTTCTGCCTTTTCACATTCGAAGTTAAGCATGTCCATGGTTTCTTTAACCAGATTATTTCTTGCAAAAGTGTATACTACTCCGTCTTCTTTTTCAATATGCCTGTAAAGCAGGTGCGTATATGAAACAGCATTAGCTATGATATCAAGCTTAGATTCATCATCACCTTCCAGAACCCTTTTTACAGCAGCTTCAAGTTCCTGCATATGAAGCCGTCCCAAATCATGTTCCACCAGCATGCCATGTCTTACAAGTTTTTGTGCTGCTGGCCCCATTTCTTTTTCCATCCTGTCAAAAAGAAGTTTTTCTTCTTTACCATGGTGGTGGGCATCTGCATAATTTCTTACAAAATCAATTATTGTAAAAAAATCCTCGTACTCTACCTGTTCACCCTTTAAAATCTTGTAGCAGTATACGCGTATAACCTTCAGCATACGCTTAATATTTTTATGCTCATCTACCATTAAATCAATACAGTCCATATTTTCCTCCTTTCTACTTACGGGTTATCCTGTGTGTATTATCAACGGACCTTACATAAATAAAATCAGGGTTCAGCTCTTCTACAAATGCTTTTACCCAAGCCTCCCTAAGTTCATAAAAATTATTTACATTTCCCTCAACCTTTTTCCAATATGGTGTATGCAGGCATATTGCAGACTTCCATACAAACTCCCTATCACTGCTTGATACTATTTCATTTACTCGGTCACAAGGCATTCCCTCAAGAATGTAATCATTCAAAGCATTAAATATTTCTTCCGGTGTGGCTGCATTCCCTTGATAATCTGCTGCGGCAGCTTTCCCTTGATTTTTATAAATCTCAGTTAAATCCTTCTTATAATCCATGTTCCTGTTTAATACCTGAGTTACAAGTGCTGCCTGCCTTAATTCTGCACTTTCTATTCTTTCCTGCAGCCACCCGTGTATATTTGAGGTATCAATCAATTGTTCCAGTGGCTCTGGCTCCAAAGGTGGGCCGTGTTTTTCATTTATATCCTGAACCCAGGTGCCTATAGGCAGCTTCTTTTCCTGAGCCCATTTTATAATATCTTTTTCAATTTTCTCATACCAAATTATTTTGTTATAAAGCCAGTAATGTATTTTACCAAGAAATAAACTCATGTTTTCCTCCGATTAATTTATATTTATTTTTCTTTTAATTATTTTGTTCTTAAGTACTAATTTTTATTTAACACACTCAATTAATACATTTTGAATAGTATATTATAGAATTTTTGCATTATTTAGGAGTAATAATTTATGGAGTACACCATTAAGACAGAACAGGATGTGAATATTTATGTAAATGATATTAATCCTTATGGTAAAAAGGTAATTCTTTTTGTGCACGGCTGGCCTTTAAGTCACAGGGCATTTGAATACCAATTCAATGTCCTTCCTAAAATGGGGTACAGATGTATTGGTATGGATACAAGAGGCTTTGGCAATTCAAGTAAGCCCTTTTGGGGTTATAACTACAATAGGTTGGCTGAAGATGTCCGTTGTGTAGTTGACTCATTAAAGCTTCGGAACTTCGTTCTGGCAGGCCACTCAATGGGAGGTGCTACTGTTATACGCTATATGTCCCTCTTCAAGGGATATGGTGTTTCAAAGCTGGCATTGTTTGCCGCTGCTGCACCAAGCCTTACTATGCGCCCCGACTTTCCTTACGGTCTCCCTAAAGAAGATATAACAAAAATAATTAATAGTGTATATGATAATCGACCTCAAATGCTTTTGGATACTGCACCAATGTTTTTTTTCAAACCAATAACTAAAGCTCTGTCAGATTGGTTTTTCCAACTTGGCTTTATGGCTGCTAACTGGGCTACTGCAGAATGTGCTAAAACCTTCCGGGACGAAAGCCTTTTTAACGACCTACCCCAAATTCAGGTTCCAACCTTGATACTTCACGGTATACATGACCGTGTTTGCCTGTTTCCTCTGGCAAAAGTCATGGAAAAAAGTATCAAAAACTCAAGGCTCGTACCTTTTGAATACAGCGGGCACAGTCTGTTCTTTGAGGAAAAAGATAAGTTTAATATGGAATTGGTAAAATTTATTGAACATTTTTAATGTGACAATTCTGTAATACAAAAATCATTGCTTGAACTAAATATTTTAAGCAATGATTTTTTTCAATGTAAAAATTCTAAACATTAGTATTATAGGACTTCAATCTCTTCTCTGATAAGGTTATGTAAATAATTTCTTGTTAACAATTTATATATAGTAATTGAAATATTTTTTCATCCTTGCTATTATTATCTAGTCACTATATTTAGACTAGTAAACTGTTAGAAGACAAAAGTGGCTATAATGTTTTTTTATTTTAGTTTAGGGCAAAAATATATTAATAAGGAGTGTATTAACATGACGCAAAAAAGGGATCAGTGGGGATCAAAAGCCGGATTTATCCTTGCTGCCATTGGTTCGGCTGTTGGTCTAGGCAATATATGGAGATATCCGTATGTACTCTATTCAAACGGCGGAGGTGCTTTTCTAATTCCATATTTCTTCGCTATATTAACTGCCGGAATACCATTAATAATTTTAGAATATGGATTAGGACACAAATTTAAAGGTTCACCGCCCTTGGCTCTTGCCAGAGCAAATAAAAAATGGGAGTGGCTTGGTTGGTGGCCAAGTATTAATTCATTTATCATATTGACTTACTACACGCTGATACTCAGCTGGGCTGTAAACTATCTGTTTTTCAGCTTTACACAGGCTTGGGGAACTGATACAAATTCATTTTTCTTTAAGGACTTCCTTAAAATGGCTGATAGCCCCTTTAAGCTGGGTGGATTTGTATGGCCGGTATTTGTTGGTATTACTATTATATGGCTGATAAACTGGTTTGTATGTTTTAAAGGTGTTTCCAGTGGAATTGAAAAGATTAATAAGATTCTGCTTCCAACCCTAGTAATAGCAATGATAATTATTGTTATCAGAGGGGTAACTCTTCCGGGAGCTAGTCTTGGACTTAACAAACTTTTTACACCGGACTGGTCAAAAGTACTGGAGCCAAAAGTCTGGATATCTGCATATGGTCAGGTTTTCTTTTCATTAAGCCTTGCAATGGGAATCATGATTACTTATTCTAGTTATCTTCCAAAAAAGACAGATATAAATAACAGCGCTTTCATGACAGCCTTTGCCAATTGTGGGTTTGAGTTCTTGTCAGCAATAGGAATTTTTGGAATTTTAGGATACATGGCATCTACTCAGGGAGTGGGAGTAGATGAAGTTGCTTCACAGGGTATCGGACTTGCGTTTGTAGCCTTTCCTAAGGTATTTACGGTTATGGGTGGAATAGGTAAGTTCTTTGGCATATTATTCTTTACCTGTCTTGTTTTTGCCGGAATAACTTCCTCCATATCTCTGGTTGAAGCTTCCTCCTCGGCATTGATTGACAAAACAGGAGCAGGAAGAAAAAAAGTTGTTTCTTTAGTTTGCCTTGTTGGGTATGCAATAAGTATACTATATTCTACAGGGGCAGGATTATATTTCCTTGATATTATAGACAACTTTGTAAATTCATACGGAATTGTAACAGTAGGCTTGCTTGAAGCAATAACCATAGGATGGTTCTTCGGAGCTTCTAAAATACGCGAACACACTAACCCCATTTCCTATTTTTCAGTTGGAAAGTGGTGGAATCTCATGATTAAATTTGTAACTCCTGCTGTATTGACCTTTATGATTATATCCAACATTATAAATGAAATATCAAAACCATACGGAGGGTATTCACAAAAAGCACTGATTGCTTATGGTTGGAGTGTGATAATTATCGGAATTGCTTTATCTTTGATATTATGCCAAAGACCTTGGAAGGACAGAAGTATTACCTCTTATAAATCTGAGGAGGTGAAGTAGATGACTGCTACATCTATAGTATTCTTTCTGATTGGTGCGGTTTTCCTCTGGGGTGGACTAGCTGTAACAATTTCCATTGCCGTTAAAAATGAATCTAAAAAATAGATAAAAGGGGCTGCATAAAACAGCCCCTTTTTTATTAATCATCCCTACGTTTTTGATGCAAAGCTTCATCTCTTATTTCTGCTCTGAAGCCTTCAAGTGCATCACGTCTTCTTTCATTTTTTTCTTCCAAAGTTTTCGCCATTTTTCTGTCATCAGTTTTTTCAATCAGTTCCTCTGCTAATTCCATATTTTTAATTGTATGATTGATATTGGCTTGTATTCTTTCTACATTGTCGCTTCTATCATCTGGTTTTGGCTTATTCTTCATATAAACATCCTCCTTCTGATTTACAATACTTTTTAGTCTTTGTCATCATCAATCTTAATTTCCACGGCCCCGGATTGCTCCATGACCGACTTTACTTCCTGAGCTTTGTGCCTTGCAGCTTTAACAAACACTACAATCCCACTATCATCATTTAGTTCGTTTAAGCTTTCAACAAAAGATTTTAATCTACCAGGGTCATCATATGCTGTTTTAACGGTGGCACTTATATGATTATCTATGGCATCAGCGTTCATGCTTCGAAACTTGGCTTCATCGAAACTGCTGATTATCATATCTTGCCTGCTGATTCCGCTGTTTTTCAGAGAATCAACTACCCCGCCTACCTGACCTGGCTCCAAAAATCTACCTATTATTTTAATGATAAATCCCTCCCTGCTTGCTATGCCTTGGTAAGAGAACTAATTAAAATAGAATAATTCTTTTTATATTGTGTCCAAAATTTTTTTTTGTAAAGAGGTAAAAAAATCAAAAAAACGAACCATAACTGCAGCACCCGATTGCACCGTTAAATTGCGGTTCTTCAAGCTTTATTATTTCGTCAAAATCATTTGCAAGGTAACGAGCAAGTGATTTACTTTTTGCTACTCCTCCCGATAAAATTAACTTTTTCCCTTTAAATCTAAATAGCAAGGGTCTGAGTTTCCTGTAAAGTGAATAGTTTACTCCGGCACATAGTCTATCCATTGAAACGCCTTCCGCTATTTTACCTATGAGTTCCGATTCTGAAAACACAGAACAGGTAGAATTCAACTCTACAGGTTCTTTGAAATATTCTGTTAATTTATCAAGCGAAATTTCCAGAACTCCCGCCATGTTTTCTAGAAACCTTCCGCAGGAAGCTGCACATTTCTCATTCATCTCCAAGTCAGTTATAAGGCCTTTTTCAACCTTTACAACCTTCACATCCTGGCCCCCCACATCCAGCAGTGTGAATTCCTTCATTCCTGTTTGATAAATAGCTCCGTATACATGAGCCTTTATTTCTGTTATTTGCTTGAACATACTGATATCAGTGTTATTCCTTCCATATCCCGTTGATACAGCGGCAACCTCTTCACTAATTCCCAGTCTACTTATGTCAACTTCAAGTTTTCCATTCTTATACAGACAGTAGTTTTTATAAAAAGTCATTGTACTGATTTTCTGTTTATGTATAATTAAATTTTTATCCATAAGAGCTATTTTTACTTCCCTGCTGCCCATATCAATTCCAAGTATTTTCATTACTTAAGCCCCCTTATATCTCCCAACATATCCAGAAAAGCTTCAAGTCTGAGCTTTGTCCTTGAATCAAGACAATTTGACTTGTCTCCCTCTATAGTAAATACAGGAATATCAAGCTCCTGTTTTATTACTATGTCCTGTATGGCTCTGTGGCAAAAAGACTGCGTATAATGGACAATACCGTCAAGGCTTCTTAGTCTAATCTGTTTTTTAATTTCCATAAGTCTGAATTCCAGGTCATAAGGATATGTATAGTCATAATATTGCCGGTATATATTAGGGGCTTGTGAAGCCCTTGGAAAGGAAAACTCTCTTTGCACTTCATTATATACAAAACAGGCGTTGAACCTTTCAACATATTCAAAAACATCACATATCATTGGAGGTACACCTATATAACCAAGTCTCAATAACTGTTTTCTCGGCGGTCTTTTTGATATTTCATTTATTTTTCCTTCAAGGAATTCTGCACATTTTTGCGGGTTGCCGTCAAAGTCGCTTAAAGTTACCTGTGATATATGATTTTCAAAGCCTGTAGCTTTGTTGTCTATGTAAGTAAGTTCATCAATAGCTTTTGCGAGGTTTCTTATGTTATTCAAATCCTTTCTGACAGACTCCGTCTGCTCCAAGCTGACATTAAAAGCTTTCATAAACTTATTTAATTCTGAAGTAATATCTTCAATGGTATGAGATGATGGATAAGAAAAGTGATACACTTTTATTCCTTTTTTCTTCAGAACCTCAAGCAATGCTCCCGTATTGGAGCAATCACCCTCCTGAACTCCTACTATTTCATCTATACCATAGCGCAGGCATGCTCCATAAATTCCTTTTATCCAGGCACAGGAGCTTTTAGGAAAACCGTCCCTTTCCGCCCTTTCTATATCTTCTGAATAACTATCACTGGATATAAATACATTATTCAAGTCAATTACTTTGTAGTTTGCAGCAAGCAGTATTTCTATAGGAACTGTAGTTGTAATTCCGATTTTTCTCATAAAATATCCTCCAAACGTAAATAAAAAAAGGGCATATGCCCATGTGTAAACAAAATAAGCTATCCTTTACGATAGCAGGCCCGTAGTTTTGTTTACAGACAGGATGGTCACGAACTGTCTTATGAATTTATTGTAATTGTAGCAGTATGCTGTAATGGAAGTCAATGTTTTCAAGAAATTAAAATAATTATAAAAGAGGGCCAGCGAAAGTTTTTTCACCGACCCTAATAATTATAATACTGTTTATCCTAAGCTAATGCTTTTTCAGATTCCCTTAATTGCTTGCGTATTTGTATTTTTTGAGGACATTTCTGCTCACATATGCCACATTCTACACATGCATCAGCTCGTTTTCCTTTAACCCATTCATTGGTTCCAATTTTTTTATATTCTTCTTTTGCGTATTCAGTCAATTTATATACCCGATGATAGTTCATATATTCAAATATCTTAGGAATATTAACCTCCTTGGGGCAAGGCATACAGTAGTTACACCCTGTACAGTACAAGTCAGAAAGTTTTTTATTTTGCTCCATTGCCTCATTTATTGCATTGATTTCTTTCTCTGTAAGTTGCTCCTGGTTTGATGCAACCTGTATATTTTCCTCAACCATTGCCATGCTACTCATACCCGACAATGCACATGTGACATTTGGATTGGATATTACGAATCTCAAAGCTAGTTCAGCACTGCTTTTTGCTCCACCTGGAATTAATTTACTGATTACCTCTGAAGGTGCTCCCAACCTTCCTCCGCCAATAGGGCCCATTATTATGACTCCAAGGCCTTTTTCACGTGCATAAGCTATGCCGGCCTCATTGCTTCTATCCAACATATTGTACTGACATAACACTGTCTCAAAGCATCCGGTATCAATTAGCTTTATCAAGTTTTCAGCTTTGTCATGAAAAGAAAAGGAAATGTGTTTTATTAATCCCTCATCTTTTGCTTTTAATGCAGCTGAAAGCGGTCCGTCTTTTACGTTTATTTTCTGCTCAAAGGCTTCAAGACTTATTCCCCACATATGATAAAAATCTATGTAGTCAGTATTAAGCTTCTTTAAGGAATTCTCAAGTCTTTCTCTATAATGTACACCGGAATCATCTTCAATTGGATTTTTAGTTGAAAGATAGACTTTGTCTCTCCAGCCTTTTATTGCTTTTCCAACTATCTCCTCACTTTGCTTTTCACAATAGTACGGTGCTGTGTCAATATAATTCACACCCAACTCGAAAGACCTATGTATCATCCTAATACTCTCTTCGGTATCAAAAACCGTTTTACCACCAACATTTGATTGCGGCAATCTCATTGCACCAAATCCTAAAGCGGATAACTTTATCCCGGTTTTACCTAATTCGCGGTACTGCATACACTAATCCTCCTTGTTTGTAAGTTGACGACTAATGTATCAATTATATCATTTCCTGCACTTATTTTGCAGTATTTACCTATTAATCTTTTTTTAATTGTTGCATATTAATAGCTTTCTTTTGCAATTTAGATTTATAAAATTAAATATAATTTGCAATCTGCTTCATTAATTCAAACAACTCCGGATTAAACTTGTGCTTTTCACTCTCCATTATTCTTATTGCTTCATCCCTGCTAAAAGCAGCCCTGTAGCATCTGTTTTCGCATAACGCATCAAAAATATCAGCCAATACTATTATTTGAGAATGGAGTGGAATATCTTTTTTCTTAAAATATCCTGAGCCATCTACATATTCATGATGATAGAATATGTAATCTGCAACAAATTTAAGGTTTTCACGACTCTTAGCATATTGATAGCTATAAAAGGCATGCATTTTGATTTTTTCATATTCTTCAGGTGTAAGCTTACCAGGTTTATTGAGAATCTTTGGATTCACATACAGTTTTCCTATATCATGATTGGCAGCTGCAAGCTTTACCTTTTCACATTCATCTGCAGGAAGGCCATAAGCCTCTGCAAGGGCAACACTAATAGCAGCAACTCTCTCACTGTGGAGCATAACCTCCCTATAAGCATCTGTATTCGAATGTACTTCAAAGCTAATATAATCCAGTTCATTGCTTGCTAGAGCCATATTAATTTTATTCTCAATAAGCTCCTGAGGTATCTGGTTATCTGTTAAAACTACAAATGATAGTGAAACAGAGCCATATATTCCGTCATATTCCCTGAAACATGATGTAATACAATATTTTAGTTTATTGTATTCATCTATGGATAATAAATGGGGTGATTTAAAATTAACCCTGTAAATTTCTCCTATAACATTGAACCTGTTGTATCTTGATAAATTCTTTGCAATGTTAAATGATACTGACTCAAATAGCTGAAGGTCTTCATCGGAGGTAACTACCACATTTTTGCCGATTCTCTTTGCTGTATACAATGCATCATCCGCACTCCTAATAAGCTCCATATAGTCCACTACTCTACAGGATTCGCCTAAAATTGAAACTCCCAGACTTACGCTGAGACTGCTTTCTTCATATTTCAAGAGGCTAAACTCTCTGCGAATTGTTTCGGCTATTTCCACAATATCCTTGGAATCTATTCCCCTTGTAAGTAAAAGAAATTCTTCTCCTCCATAACGTATAGCATATACTGGAAGATTCATAATGGTATTATTAATAACACCAACTAACATCCTAATAACATTATCTCCTGCCAGATGTCCGTAATTGTCATTAATATTCTTAAAATTATCCAAATCAAGTATTATCGCACCATTTATATCAACCATTCTATCTTCCCAGTTATCCAGAAGCTGAGAAAGATACAATCTGTTATAGAGACCTGTCAATCCATCATGTTCCGCTGAGTCTCTAAGCTTTGAAAATAAAATTGCATTTTCAAAGTATATACATATCTGGCTTTTGATTAACTGAAGCAAGACCTTTTTTTCCTCGTCAATCATATCAGCTAATTCATGGTGAATAACAAGATACCCATATAAATCACGTTTTGAAATACTCAGCACTCCAAGGGAGCCGGAATTATATCCAAACAATTCCTTATTCTGAGCCTTCAAATCCTGTATATACAAATCAGTGCTGGGAAGGTATGAACTATCAATATTCATCTTTCTAATATCATCAGGAGTGAATATTTTGCAATCCAGCCCGAGAACCCCTGCAATAACATCTTTCAGATAGCTTACAAGATCCTGAAAATGAAGGATGTTACCCATATACTCATTAATATCTATCAGTACGGATACGGCTGCAAGCCTGTTTTCAAGATTTTTCACCTTTGAAGTAAGGTTTGCATATTCCTGATTTAATTTCATTAGAAGTTCAATACTTTGCTCTATTGAAGATGCAACATTAAACTTAGTATTATCCTCGTACATATAAAAACCTTTCTCTTAATTTTATTTTATTGTAAACTATTTGTCTCTTACCATGATATATCGTACAGAATTGGAGATTTAATTATGAGGAATTGGTCTTATTTGATAATTTATAAGAAATAATAAAAATAATGATTTACAATTAATTACATATATGTTAGCATTACTTCAAGGATAAATATTATATCACACACAAAAAAACAAAAAGGAACTTGGAGTGAGGGGACTCCGGGTTCCTTTTTGCATATAATGGTTTTATCTTTGGTAGCAAAATGGTATATTTTTAAAATAATTTGAGCATAAATAGAATATACTATATAAACCAGTAACGAAACGGTGAAAAATATGATACTAAAAATCCCCCCCAATACAAACATGACTGAAGGAAGCATAATTGCATTAACTAAAAATAATATTTTTATTGGTTATGCCGAAGTAATAATGTCAACAAATGAAGCCCTTTTGCTTAGTGTAGACAAAAAAGCTGTTAAAACCTTCAATGAATTATTCGGAGAACAAATTCCATTTACCATAGATCTTTTTTAAATACTTGTCAAATTCACTGCCCTTTTATATTTTGATTCAAAATTGGGTTTAAGAAACTCATATCTCTTTTCCAGCTCATCTGTTACAGTGTTTAATCTGTCTCTATGGGCGTAATCTGATTTGAGTTCTATTTCTATCTGGTATTCTTTTTTTGATACATTATTTTTTAGATTTATGTAAGTAACATTATCGAAAGCAACCTCAATTGAGAATTCATCTTGAGAAAAAAGTACTTTCTCTCGGCTTTTTTCAATCCTGATTACTTTATGAAAATCCTTCGGTTGGAACCTTTCAGTAAGTTCCGCACAATATTTTGTTAGTAATTCCCAGTTGTCTTCTATCTTTTCTGAATTAATATCTTGTTCGTATTCAAATCTTTCAAGGTGACTGTTACTGCCACAAGCATCTATGTCAGGAATATCCTTTTTTATCGTTATGCGGTTTCTTTTATTATCCTTTCGAATCCTAAGTATTATATTCTGCCCGTATAAGTCGCCACCGTCAGTATCAAAGTAATCATCTGCACTATCTTTTACTTTTATGTCCCCTGCCTTGAAATTTTTCATAAGGCCTGAAAACTCATCTCGGACTTTATTGAAAAGGAAGCCGTTTTCCTCATCAATTACATATTTCTTTTCTACTTCTATATTTTTTCCCTCTTTCATAAAACCACCTCGTCGGTAAGTGTCAAAGCAAATATATGAACATTTCTTTTATTAGGTAAATATATCTTCACTACACATCCGGGTTCTATAGGATATCTCTTTGCTAATAGCCTTGCATTAAAGCTATGATACCTTGTCCTGCCATTTTTTCTTTCTGCTGCTGCCCCAGTCCAGTAAACCTTTTCTCCATAAATGGGAGGCTGAAAGAAATCCGAAAAGTCAGCAGTTATTATCTTTTTTGTTCCGTCTGAATACTCTATTACTATATTCTCTCTATAGCATCCAAACTCAGAACAGCCAAGTATACTAATATATTGTGCATTTATGTTTGGTATACTTATTTCCTGAGCATTACAACTAATATTATCAGCCTTAGATGGTAAATATTTGTAATTAAAGCATAAATCCCCTTTTATCCACTCCTGATTTACCAATAAATCTTGGAATATGTAATGTGTGCCCTCTCCTGTAATATCAGCTTTGGAATCATCCCTCAAGGTATCTTCAAAAGCTTGATTGTTATAGTATTCTGATATATCTATAAAATAATTACTCAGCTTTTTTTCGGATTCGTAAACAACCAAAGTTTTCAAAAGGTTCAGAAGCATTTCATCTCCATCAGTAACCATTTTGCACAAATCTTTTTTTCTCTCTTCGCTTATTTTTTCACAACGCCGGCTAGCCTTACCAAGAGCATTTATTACTTTGTTTCTGATATTTTCTATATTTTTTTTCGTTTCCTGCAACCGGGTAAGATCGAGACTTTGATTTATGCACTGCTCATAAAGTATATGGAATATAGGTTCCAGGCTCCCATGGAAACGCAGCCTGTTAACTAAAATATTGTTGTCAAAATCCTTAGTTCCATCAAAATCTTCTATTATACTTATCAATTCGTTTTTACCTTCAAACATTGACAACCCAATACTAATGACTTTGTTTGTATCCAGATTTACCTCTTCATTCTGATCTATGCTGTAAATACTGTCTGCACACGAAGCTAATTCCATTCGAAATTGGTTGTTTGAGTGCTCCCATATTTCTTCAAGCATATCATAAGTAATATGAAGAGGAAAGTAAGTGTTTTTATGAGTATCCAGAATGTCTTTATAAAACTGATCTCTAATACAAAATGTTCTATTTGACTCATTAAACTCATTCACAAGTAATCCGTGATTAAGCTTGAAGTCCATATTTTTGTAATAAGAATTATAAAATAATGAATTATATTTTACAACCATAATAACAGGCCTGCCAAAAAAAATTTCCTCGGCTGCCATGGAAATTACATTCTCAGTGGTACACCCTCTGCAATCGATTTTTTTAAGTTCTAAGCCCATTTTGCTTAGGATTTTGTTGGAATAGTCTGATGGGTCGTACTTCGAGTAATTTACATATACTCCTGCAATGCTATGTAAAAAACAGTAATAAAAATAGTTTTCACGATTAAAATAACCTGCCGCTGCAGCAATCGGAGATTGTATGCAGTCAATATTCTTATAATCAAACCCGTTTTTATACAGGTCAATGTCCAAGGCCTTCCCCATTAATTTACCCCCATCTTTTATTAGTATGTACCATACTAATTTCCAAGTTTCTGACTTACTACCTTTTCCAACTTGTTTAGTGTATTCAGATTATCCAGCAATAGTTCTTCATCATCAAAAACAATATTTAATTTATCTTCCAGATTAATAATAATTTCAATAAAATTAACTGAATCCACACCTATCCTGTTAAGGTTTTCATCTTCTGATATGCTGTTTATTTGTTCAGTTTCAATGTTTAAAGCTGAAGCAATTACAGCTATAATTTGTTCTTTTACTTCCATAAGATACATCTCCTTTGATAAATTATGTTATTTTGAATAAGTTTCCATAATATTCTCTAGTTTTGAATTAAGTATACTGACTTTCTCCCATGAATCAGATACTATTAATGCAAAAGCTCTTCCCACACAACAGTCATTGCTGTCGTGAAGCTTATATGGAAGTGTTCCGGAGGTATAAACGAATATTCCTTCTTTAGTATCAGAATTTATTAGCAAACCCTCTTTGTCCAGTTTGCCGCAAATATCGGTATAGTTCACGGGTTTTTCAGGAGTCAGTCTGAAGTATCTTGATAATATCTTTTTATCCTTCAAAATTTGATTAACAAATGAAATATAAGTAGATAATGTAAATCGGCCGTTAATTTCAATTATAGGAATACATACATCCTGTTCTGTGATAATTGAATCAACTCCTGCAACTCCTGTAAAACCGATTTCGTACAAATACCTTCCTATTTTTTGTCCATATTCTACATAACTGTCCAGAACTTTTTGCTCCAGTTCAGGAGGCATTTTCGAGCCTATGTAAACTGTGTCTCTCAGTAACTGTTCTTTAATAGAAAAGACCGTTACTTGACCCTCAGGGGATACGTATATTTGGTAGTTAACATCCCCTTTCTTATCGTACCAGCCCTCCACAAGCCATTTACTATCTGTTCTGCCTTTGGAAAATCGTGCTATCATTCTTAGGCTTGATTCCAGCTTATGCTTGCTGTCCACTATGTATAAGCCCTTTCCCGAAGCACCCTTTGGCTCTTTAATAATAACTTTGCTAAAGAATGGTTCGTTATTTGTCAGTCTTTCATATTCTTCCCTGATTTCATCAGTAGAACTGCACACTTTTCCTTGGCACACAGTTAAACCAAGCTTTTCAGATATTTCTCTATTAAATATCTTATCATTGATTTTTGCATTAATATGTGAAGGTGCCCCCATTATCTTCATACCTGTCTTTTGAGCTATTTCCTCTTCAAGATGAGTAATTCCATAGGGAACAAAATACAAATCATCGTTTTTATCCGCGGCCTCTTTTAATTTATTAAGTAAGTTTTCATCTCCAAGTACCAACTCTGAAATGGGAGTTAATAAATCAGCATTTTCAGGAGATAGTATAGTTGGAATAGAAAAACCCATTCTTTTGAGATTTTCCAGATAATCTTCATTAGGCATTTCTCGAAGAATAACAATATCCTGTTCTCTGCATATGAGAAGATTCATTTCTTCCATACGGTTTACAGCAATGTCCTCCTGCCTATTAACAACTCCTGCACTCAAGTTACTCCAGTATTTTTCCGCACCTATATTACACAACCATACTATGATTCCTTTGCTTCTTTCTGTGGTAAGAAGGTTCACTAAGTTAAAATCGTTTCTCATACTGTTTAAAGAAGATTTGTATCCAAAGGTTTTTGTCTTTGCATAAAATCTTCTTTTTCCCACCTTTCTCTGAGAATATATGTCCTACCTTCATAATACTGAACTTCTGCCGGTAACGGATGACTCAGGAAAAGTCCTGGGCTCTGTGTTATTCCATAAGCTCCTGACTTTTCAATTGCTACTATGTCTCCTGGAACAGCTTCGGGCAGCATAACATTCTGTCCTATAACATCTGTTGGAGTACATAGAGGCCCTACTACATTTACCTGCTCTTCATTGCCCGACTTATTGAGAATATGCATTGGAAAATTATTTCTAATGTGCCTGCCAAGGAAAGCAGATGACGCATGCTGATTTGAACCACCGTCACAAACCAGGTATTTTCTGCCCTTACATTCTTTTTTGTAAAGAATTTTTGTAAGATATGTTCCCGATTCAGCCATAAGAAATCTTCCGCTTTCTACAAAAACCTGCGTGTCAGAAAGCCTGTCCTTGTATTTATCCCATATATCACTAAACTCATTGCGGAGTATGTCCATATCAAGATTACTATCATCCTTGAAGTAAGGAACACCAAAACCCCCGCCAAGGTTTAGAAACTTGAGGCTAAAACAGTATTTTTCCGAAGTATCCAGTGCAAGCTTAATAATTTGCTCCATACTCTGAACAATACTGTGGGCATTTAATGCCTGTGTCCCTGTATATATATGTATCCCAATTACATTAATATTTGGTAGTGTTTTTAATTCATTAAATACATTCTCCATAAGAATCTGATCTATCCCGAACTGAGATGCAACTCCTGACATTTTAATACCGGAGCCTGCAATGTCAAAGTCAGGATTTATTCTTATAGATATATTTACTACCTTACTTTTTTCAGTTGCTATTTGATTAATTGCTTGGGCTTCTTCCAAGCTTTCTATATTTATACTGTAAATGTCGGTTTCCACAGCATATTTCAATTCTTCATACGTTTTTCCAGGACTGGTAAATATAATTTTATCAGGTGAAAATCCTGCTAAAAGCGCAGTGTGTAATTCTCCCGAAGATGCCGTTTCAATACAGCTGCCTAGCTTCTTGAACAGTTGACATATTCCCAAAAGAGGATTTGCCTTCATAGAATAAAATATCCCAACCTCTTGTGGTAAACTGTTCTTGAGCAATGTATACTGAGATATGATTTTCTCAGTATCATAAGCGTAGACAGGTGTTCCATATCTGGTTGCGATATCATTTAGTATTTTGTCGTTCATATGACCCTCCTATTCTGCGACCGCCAAAGCATTATTTATAATTTTCACTATTGCTTCGGCATTTTTGTGAATGTAAAAATGCCCTCCGTCAAAAGTGTAAAATGTACAGCTTTTTTTAGTATACAGCTCCCAGCATTTCATATCTTCAATGGTTGCCAATTCGTCATTTGTACCCGAAAGTACAGAAATATCAATATCTAATTTATGTATATGGGGATTATGACCGTATGTCTCCAGAATTGTGTAGTCTGCCCTAAGAGTATTAACTGCGTTTTCCACCAATCGTTTATACTTTAAAAGCTTTTCAGGTATTCCTCCCATTGCCACTGCTTCTTGTATCAACTCATCATCAGACAATAAATGCATATTCTTTCCCTGCTTTTCAATATAAGGAGGGTATCTTCCTGAAAAGAATACATGCCTTGGTAATTTCAAACCTTTTTGGTAAAGACTGCATACCAATTCATAGGTTATTATACTGCCCATGCTGTGGCCAAAAACAGCATAATCACTGTCTTGTGTTTCCCTCTCAACAAGATTTGCTATATCCTCCACAGCCTCCTCCATACTTTTATAAAATGGGTCTTTTGCTCTTTTAGACCTTCCCGGGAGTTCAATGGGATAAAGCTTTATGGAATTGTTCAAAAAAGTTCTCCATCTTGCATATACATCCGCTGAACCTCCTGCATACGGTAAACAAAACAGCTTAATTTCTTTCATCTTATGCCTCCCGTTTAAAGCTTAATTTAAGAAGCTTTTCAACTGCACGGCTTTCAGTTTCTTTTATGAGTTCCAGTTGCCTGCATATATTGCTCATAACATTCTTGTTTTTTGTTAAGGCTAAACGAAGGGCCAAATTAGATGCTATTTCCCATTTGGCTGAAGAATTATTAAAGCAATCGCAGATTTCTTCTATATCATCAACCATTGCTGATATTTCCTTGAGAAATACCATAAACCTTGTCCTGCTCCTTGACACAATTTTAAAGGCCGTGTTGTAATACCTCAAAAGATAAAATAAATCATCATCCGGCATAGTGTCTCTTTTATATACTAAATCCTTTATAAAACTCTCCAATGCAGGTAATCCGCATTTAAATCCCAAAATGTCCTTTTCACCCTTCATCCTGCTTAGGCTTTCAACAATAATATTTTTACAGCTGGCATAATCCGGTGTGAAACATTCATTTTTACTGACTTCCATCCACATATTTCTTATGGGCTTCTTATATGAACCCTGATCATTATCTGAATTTCTTGAGCATATAAACTCTTCTATAGACATCCTTCCGTCAAAATCACTTTTGGATAGTCCATACTTATCAAAAATTTCCACGTACCCTTCTTCCAGGTTGTATCCAGTTACAACAACAGCATGTGCCCCATGAGCATTATGGTAGGCACTGTGATAACTCATATGATACATGTCTACAACTGTTATCACAGGAATTCCCAAGTTTATCAGTTCAATAAGCCTCTCATGAGCTATCTGGGGGTTGTCTTCAATATATAAGGAAATTTTTATTTTATTGTCAGGTAATTTTTGTACTTCATTTCTGTCACGTCTGCTATAATGTGTAACTGCCGGAAAGTAAACGTATTCAAGGGAAGTATTCAGCTGTTCCTCAGAAAACTCAAAAGAGCGTGAGGGCTTATGTAAATAATTTAGCCCTATATATCCTGTATCTTGATCATACATAAAAGACAGATAGTCGGCCAAAATCAACTCCGGTTTCAACCCAAAGTGTGCTGCAATTGCTCCGTAGGCATTTTGAAAACAGTCATTTACGTAAGGAGCGAAGTATCGCGGTACTCCGTCAATTGATCGGCTTAAAGTATTCATAAGTCTCCCTTCTGCCTGAAATATAATCATCGACATATTTTAACACGGCATCAGTATCTTCATTAACTGTAATAATATTGGTTTCATTTTGGATTTTTTTATCGTTAAACAAACACAAATATTTGCTCCTCAGCTTAGTCAGGTAATAAAGTTCTTTGTTTTTCAAAAGCTTGTTTTTTCTTATGAGCTTATTTGTGTGGAATAACTCTTTTCCTCTTTTTTTGATTCTTCTATCACAAACTTCAGGACTTACATCCAGAAAGAACACCACGGTCGGTTTTATAACAACCCTGTGCAATAGTCTTCCCATTGCTCCTCCCGCTCCGTTTACATCATCACGGGTCAAACCAGTATATATGTATCTGTCTGCAATTAAAATATAATTTTTCTTTAAAAGCGGAACTACTTTAAAAAGGTAATCTATAAGAAAACTAATCCATTGAAAAAAGCTGTATATACTAGGTGTCAGTAATCCTCTGGAGTCAAATACTTTAATTATGTTTCTTATTACCTTATTTGAATTCCATTCCCACACACTGGTTTTATATCCATTATCGGTAAGATACTTTCTCAGAGCCCTTACGCTCTCGCTTTTCCCACAACCACTTATTCCCTCAAATACTATCAACATGCCGTTCACGCTTGATGTATTTTTTTCTTGTTGCATAAGCCTTCACATCCATAATTTTATTTATGTAAACTAATAATATTGCTTTAAGTGAAGAACCTAATGTAACGCATTTCTGCCATTCTACAAGCTATTTCTGTACTTATAGCCCTCTGTGTAGTCAAGAGCAGCTTTTCTGCCTTTTACAAGGTTTTCGTGGAGTTCTCGCAATATTTCCATAGAGAAACCCTTTTCTTTCCAAGTATCATAACTAATTCCGTAACCAAGTTTTTCCCACAACCGGGTGTTCTTTTTTTCATGCTCCCCAAAGGGTTCCAGCATTATCATTGGTGTTGCAGATGATAATGAATCCATAAGGGTCCCAGCACCCGGCTTTCCAATGATTGCTCTTGTATTCTTTGTAATATCAAAAAGCTCATGATATTCTTCTTTATTTTCAAATATAGGTTCTTCATCAGGTATTATCTGAGCTAAGGGCGGAAACTCATAACTGCCTCTTTCATTTTTATTCCATGCCCTCCATGAAGGGTCAACCATAAAACACCTGTCCCCTATCCTTTTTCTTGAAGCTTCCTGAATTTCATACAATACAATATCCAATTCAAAACCTTTTTCCTGCAGCTCGGGTATTTTCCCCTGATATGTTCCCATACCCCAGCCTCCTCCATGGATAATGAATCTCTCTGGTCTTTCAAGTATGGGGATTGGCTCTTCATTTACAATTGGAATCTGATACTGAATTTTAGTGTTTTCGAAATCATACAGCCAAACTTCTTTATAGCTTTGATTATAGTCTGGCTTATACTGTTGAAGGCTTTTCCATGACGGAGGCAAATCACAGTCAACATACAGTATTTCTGCATTAACAGTTTCAGGAGCTATCCTTGTTCTGTATTCATCGATTATGTGCAGCCAGTGCCCAGACAGTAATATAAAATCCCTTCTGTTCTCTTTAGCCCAGCTCTTCATCATCGCATCTGCAAGCTCGTTGTCAATACTCTGACGAATATCCATAGGCATTCGTGCAGACATTAATGCAACAGCAAAATTACTGTGATATGCCTTCCGGCTCTTTTGTATGTTATCCCTCTTATCTTGTGATATAAGATTTTCGAATACTTCTATTTCAGTATAAACTCCTTTTTCCCGTAATCTGCGGTCTATAAGAAGTCCCGGAATATACAGCCCAAGTCCAAAGCCTGAGCAGAGTATTGTTACTGTTCTTTTTCCCATAGGATTCAACTCCTTGGCTTATAGTTATATGTCTTTAAATATTTTAAGACTGGCCTTCACCAAATTTTGCATCAAGGAACCTGTTCATACCTGTAGCTTTGCTCTGGTCTATATTCAGAATTCTGTTAACATCAAAAAGCCTTGTAAAGAAATCATATGGCCATTTTGATGGTTCTTTGTTTTCAATTGCGTACTCATCTAGATAAGAAAGATCTTCCGGTTTAAAACTGTCCTTTACAAATTGAGGCACTATCTCCCCAAACATAAGCTCTATGTAGTAGAAGTTATAGTAAAGGATTTTCTCCAGTTTATACTCTTTAACTCTCTCAACAAGCAGATTCCAGTCAATCTTGTCATAGAATTTGCGTATGTACATAAATAAGTCTGCAAACTTGTAAATTTTCAAGTCTTTAAGACTTGCTATCCATATCATGAGACATGCTTCTTTGTACAAATGGCAGCTAAGTTGGATAATATTATCTATGTAGTCCAACATATACCCCTTTGTATTATTTATTTCAACAGGAATAGCTCTCTGTATAAGGTCTTTTGTCACTACTTTGTAAGGGCAATTGCCTTTCCAGAGAATGTCGTGGTTTACATCAACTTCAACAAGTTTTGCGAACTTGTTATCGCTGAGTTTAAGGAACTGGTGTATTTCATGAGTTGCCATTTGGTGCAGAACTTTTTGCTTTCTTGGCACTTCTACTATTACATCATTCTCCTCATCGTAATTACCCTGTATATAACCAAGATCCTCAAGAGCCTTTACTACAGTTCCTACATCATCAAGGTTCATAAGCATATCCAAGTCATTGAATATTCTTGATTCTATTGAAGGATATACTATACTTGCAAGAAGGTTACCTTTTAGAACAGGAACTACAAGATTGTACTTTTCAAACTCCTTGAGTATTTCTGAAAGCTTCTCAAGATAGCAGGTATTTCTTTCGCCAAACACTGCCCACTGAGTATCCATAAGTCTTTGTAGTTCTTTTTCCATTGAATCGTAAAGATTAAACTTCTTGAGATTGTACCGGAACATAGGCAAGGTTCTATGAGTAATCATCTGGTATATTGCTTCAGACCAGTCCACACCGCCATCCAGCATCTTCTTCAGTTCATCACCCTGTGAATCATTCATTTCCACTGCAGTTAGCAATACAAGCTGTCTTTCCTTTGATATTTCTTCTCTTTTCATTCTCATTTCCCCCTGTCATTTTTTTAAGCTTTGGTATAATTCTTTAACATCGCTTTTACTAATTTTTCCGATTGCATTTCTCGGTATTTCCGATATTATATATATTTCCTTTGGCACTTTTCTGTCTTCAAGCTGTATATTGCACCATTTGTATATATCCTTTACTTCTGCCTGACAACCTTCTTTTAGAACTACCATGGCTACAATTCTCTGTCCCAGTTTCTCGTCATCAACACCTATTACTGCACATTCCTTGACTACCGGATTTTTAAGCATAACTTCCTCTATATCTATTGGATAAGCTCTGCTTCCACCCTGCATAATCATGTCATCGTTCCTGCTAAGTACAAAGAAACGTCCTTCTTCATCCTTATAACCCAAGTCTCTTACACGAAAGCCTTTTTCACTAAGAACTTCTTTTGTAAGTTCAGGTGAATTATAGTAGCCGTCCATCATGTAATCGCTGGTTATGTATAATTCTCCTATTTCGCCTACTGGGGCTTCACTTCCATCTTCTCTATAGATTTTTATACCGCAGCCTCTCATAGGTTTTCCGATTACACAAGGCAGTGTTGTTACATCTTCATGTTCACCAAAGGTTACTCTGGCTGATGCCTCTGATGTGCCATAAGCATTGAAAACCCTTGCCCCCGGAAATGCTTCAGCTGCCCGTTGGTAAATTGTCATAGGATTTACCATTCCGCCGATAAGGACTCTTTTAACCGAACTAATATCATAATTTTTCAATTGAGAATACTCAAGAATTTGCAAAAGCATGGTTCTTACTATATAAAAATTAGTTGCCTTATACTCCTGAACTGCTTTTAAGAAAATTGCCGGATGGAACACATTATTCAGAAGGATAATTCCTCCTCCTCGACTTATTGCCATCAGCACGTCTCCTGATATAGGACTTGCCTGTGCAAGTGACCTTGGCAGGATAGTTCGTTCATCGCTGGTGAAACCCAAATGTTCTGCAACCGCCAATGCATTTCCTACAATTGCATGATTTGACAATACTATCCCCTTTGGTCTGGAAGTGGAGCCTGATGTAAAGCAAATACCAAAAGTATCTTCTTTTATATCTGTAAGCTCACGCTTTTCCTTTTTGAACTCGTATTTTGCAAATGTACCGTTTTCCTGTAAAACAAGTACTATCCTTATATTCATCTTTTCAATACTATTAAGAATAGCACTATACCCTTTTGAATCTGTTATTAGAAGTTCAACATCTGTGTAGTTTATAAGATCTGTAAGAGTATCTCCCTTGAATTGATACGAAAGTGATACAAAAACCTTCTTCTGTCGATTTAAACCCAACATGCTTGTAATGAATTCTGTACAATTCGGAAGATAAATTCCACCTATTTTAAAATCCCAGTCTTCTATTAGTTTGCAAAACTCCAAAACCTTTTCATATATCTGTCCATATGTAAATTTATTATCATTGTATATAAGTAGTATATTATCTCTGTACTTCTCGCAGCTCTCGTTAAAAAGGTTCCATGGTGAGTATTCAAATTCTTTCACTTGCGTCGCTTCCCTTCTATATATTTAGGTTTGTGACTTACAGACAGTCTTCCAGCCTTTCTGCAATACTGTTCTCCAATTCACGGATAATATCAAGTTGATTTACCAAATCATCAATCATATCCAACGACTTTCTTATTCCAAGCTTTAAAGCAATACTGGAGCAAATATCCCAGTGTTTTGAGGATTCATTCAATGAAACACACAAGTCCGATACAGTTTGTTGTGGCAATATAGAACTGATTTCATTAATAAATACCGCAAAACGTTTCCTGCTTCTTGAAATATTTTTTAAGGTGCCGTTCAGATACACTCTGAACCAGTAGACTTTTTCATCATCAATCTTTTCATTTTTCATTTCCAATAAACTTTTTGTAAATAGCTCAATTGCTTCTAAGCCGCACTTATGTCCAAGAACTTCCTTTTGTCCTCTCATTCTCAGGCAGCTTTCTCTTATAACATTAAGCAATTTTTCTTCTGTAACTTTAAAATCCTTATCTGAGCTTATCTCCATCCAAAGATTACGAACTGGTCTTTTTTGTGTCTCATTTCCTCCCGGCAAGGGATTATCCGATGTCCTTCCCAAGTTAACTTCGTCTATAGGCAGTATCCCGTCAAAATCACTGCTTGAAAGCTTATACTTATCAAACAAGTGAAAAAGTCCTTCTTCTTCGTTATATCCGGTAAATACCACACAATGTAAACCATGTTCCTTTCCGTACGCCCTGTGATACTTCATATAAAACAAATCAACAGCTGCAACTACGGGTATGCCGTTATCCAGCATTTCCTTTAATCTTTGATATGCCACATCAGGGTTATCCTCAATGAACATGTTGATTTGAACCCTGTCTTTGTACCTGATATCAGCCTTTTTTGCTACCGCTTTACTGTATAAGGTAGTTTGCGGCAGATAGACAAATTCAAGGGATGTATTCAATTCATCTTCTGTAAACTCAACCGTCGTATTCGGCCTGTAAAAATAGTTAACCCCAATATGTCGGTTTTTACAGTCATACATAAATGATAGATAATCAGCAAGAATAATGTTAGGATTCATTCCCATATGTAAAAGTACGGCAGAATAAGCATTATGAAAACAATCATTTACGTACGGTTCAAAATACCTGGGTACATCGCTCATTTGTTTTATCATAGTCACCTGTCCTATCACTACGTATTTAAGAATTCAATATATTGTCAACATAATCGGTTATAGAATCCACTGTTGAAAATGTTTCATAGGTTAAAGAACTACTATCAAAAGTTATTCCAAAAATATCTTCGATTTCAACCAGAAGTTCCACAAGAACTATTGAGTCAACTCCGTAGTTATCTCTTAAATCACTGTCTGTCACCACATTGTCATTATTAAATTGTGCAACTCTGCTTACAACTTCACATACCTTGCTTTCTATTTCTTGTCTCTGCATAAGTTTTACACTCCTTTAAAATATTTTACTTGTACCTCTCATTTACTACCTTTATTCTGCCTTCAACCTTTGCTGAAATATCACCCTTTTCTTTTATGTATTTAGCAAGAACATCTTTAAGAAGCTCGCCCTTGCTTAGCAGCTTTCCTTCTTTCAATTCATCGTAGCCATCACCGCCGTTATACAGATAATCATTTGTAGCAACCTTGTAATACTGTTCTCTATCCAGCGGTTTACCGTTCATTGTAATGCTTACCAGCCTTTTACCGGCAGGTTTTGATGCATCAAATGTATAATTTATACCTGACACCTGCAGGAAACCTCCATTGGATCCTCCGTCAGGATACAGTCTTATACCTCTTTCTACTGCAGTGTATATGTTTTCTCCCTTCACCTCTATTGTGACAAGAGAATTGACAAATGGTAGAGATTTTCCAATCATGTACAGATTGATGTTTCCCGCCGGAATACTTTCTCGTATTCCTCCTCCATTCATAAGAGTCAAATCTGCTCCGGCAGTTTCACGCATTGCATCACAAAGCAGATTGGCTAAAGTTGTTTCTCTGCTTCTTACGTTATTTCTAAAGCCGTCAAGCTTTTCCTTAGTTTTTCCTACAACTTCTTTGGTAGCTTCAAGAGCAATTGAGTGATACTTTTCTGCTACCTTATTTACAGCAGGATCGGCTTTTTCTTTGTCTTTTGTCTTTTTAACACTCCATACTACCTTTGCCAGTTTCCCGTCTTTAAAGTACATATCTGCAAGTCCTACGTGGGTACTATATCCTCCAGCCTCAACCAGATATGTATTGTTGATCTTTTCAGCCTTTTCATATAAAAAGTGGTGATGTCCGCACAGAATTAAGTCTATACCGTCTACTTTATTTACTACTTTTCTGTCTATGTCATCCCCAAGATGAGATATAAGTACTATTGCGTCCACCTTATCCTTTAGCGTCGTTACCATTTTCTCTGCAATTTTTATAGGATCTTCAATGGTTACACCTTCATTATCCCGGGAATTTGTATTTATAAGGGCATTTTGCTCCGTCATTCCGAACAGACCTATTTTTTTTCCTCCAACTTCTACAATCTTATACTCTTGAAAAGCAGGCTTTCCATCTTTATAAATATTAGCTGAAAGAATTGGAAATTTGAGTTCATCTTTAATTTCTACAAGTCTGTCATAACCAAAGTTAAAATCATGGTTACCGGGTGTCATTGCATCGTAACCCATTAAATTGGCTACTTGTACAACTCCTTCCCCCTTATTTATGTTGGCTTCGTTGGTTCCGTGAAACATATCTCCTGAATCCAGAACCAATGTATTCTTATTTTTCTCCTTTATGTCATCTATTAAATGTTTCATTAGGGGCATACCCATCATCACACTTACGTCATCCAGAGAGTAATATCCCCCAGCCTCCTCATCGAAGATAATATGCCCGTGTATATCTGCAGTACTTACAACACTTACTTTTTCATCATAATAGCCTATGTTCTTAAGCAAATCATTAAAGTTAACATACTTTACCGTAAGAAATGCTGCTATACCGAATACAAGCACTCCTATAACAATCAGATTTTTATAGCTTTTCAAAACAATAGTCCCCCTTTAGTCTGTATCATTACATTGCTGTACCTGTACTGGAATAACGGCTTACACCTTTTTTCCAAAAAGCATATACCAACAAAAACATTATTACTGCAACCACCGGTGTCATATAGAAAAAACCGTTCCAATAAGAAGACATTTCACTTTTTCGTAAGAAGTATTGTGCAGGAAAAAAGTTTACAAAAGCGAAAGGTACTACAAACATCAGCAGTTTTTGTATAATACCCGGATAAAAGCTCAAGGGATAGCCGGAAATTCTTCTGGCATTAAAGAATATCATATTTCTAAGATTATCAACCTTGTATGTCCAGAAGCTGAAGCAAGCGGAAAACAAGAATATTGACGCCTGTATAACTGCCCCTGACAACAGAATCACTATATAGTAAATAATATTTTTTGCATTCCAGACTATTCCTACTGAAAATGCAGTGTTTACAAATAGTATTATTCCTACTATTCCGTGACCCAGAGCCGCACTCAAATCTATTCTTGAGGCAACTATCTGATACATAAGCCCAAGAGGCCTAGTCAGAAACCTGTCAAATTCTCCTGAATAAATCATATTGTCAAAGTCTCTCATACCGGCAAAAAACAATACAAATACGCTATAAGATAAAAACAGAAAGCTATACAGGAAAAACATCTGATTATACTCCCAGCCCTTTATCCGTACAAATCTTGTAAGTATGAGAAACATAACTACGACGGAAATCATTTCTCTGCAAAAAATCGCTATTGTAATAAAGACTCTATCAAATTTATATTCCAGAATTGATTTTATACTGAGTTTTGCATACTTCATTATCAAAATAATCATTTCAATGGGACTGTATAAAGGTTTCTTTTTCACTGACTATCCCCCCTGAACAACCAATTTTTTTAATGCTGATCTCCATAAGAGTCTGCCAACTATAAAAAGGCCAAGAACCCATATGAGTTGTTTTAAAAGTGCAAAAGCTATTTCTTCCATGGGTACTTGCCCCAAGTAAATAGTTATGGGGACATAATATATGGAAGCAAAGGGTGTAAGTTTTATAAAATCTACCATTGCCTGAGGCATAAACCACAGCGGAAGTAATGCACCCGACAATATCATTACAGCTGCGTCCTTGATAGTTACAAGGCTGAATGTCCAATAAAACCAAAATGAACTTATCCATACTATGAAATTTAAGCAGTATAATACAAGATAGCCTAATATCATACTGAGTAAAAAAAGCGCAAACATTGTTAATGAAAAAGGCGGAAGCATCTTGAAAAGGATTATGGAAATGATAAGTGCAGGTGTGAGCTGCATGACAACTCTGAAAATCAAGATACCTAAATTATATGAAAAAATATAGCCACTGAAATTAATAGGCTTGAGTAAATCCAATCCTATCGAGCCTGAACGTACCTTATTTTCAATGTGGTACTCATCCATGGCATAAATACACTGCATAAGAAATGCAAGAACCACATAGGTTATGAGCATTTTAAACTGTACACCGTCTACAGCCTGTTCATCCTCATAGATTGCCTTCCAAACACATATGTTGACAAAAATCATGATTATGGCATTTATAATACCTGCTACACAATCTGCCCTATATGCAATGTTATTCTGGAATGCCTTTTTAGCGAACTCCACATAGGCTCTCATCGAACTTGATCCCCCCTTGATAGATTTCTCTGATAATCCCCTCAATTTCAGGTTCTTGAACTGTAAAATCCACAATAGAGTATTTTTGGGTTAATTCATTTATAAGACTGGATATTTGGATTTCATCCTTTCGGAATGTAAATCTCTTTTTGTTTCCCTTTTCCTCAATTACCTGTATTCCGGGTATATCAATTTTTTCTACGTTTTCAGAAAAATCTACCTGTAGAGTTCTGTTAGTACCGTACTTTTCTTTTATTTCTTCTACCGTGCCATCATATATTGTTATACCATGGTCAATAATTATCATTCTCTGGCAGGTCTTTTCAATATCTTGCATGTCATGAGTGGTAAAGAGCATTGTTGTACCTTTTTCTTTGTTTATGTACCTGATAAACTCTCTTATCTTTTCTTTTGCAATAACGTCAAGTCCTATGGTCGGTTCATCAAAGAATATGATTTCAGGGTCATGCAGCAATGCAGCTGCAATATCTGCCCTCATTCTTTGCCCAAGGCTAAGCTGTCTTACCGGTTGACTCATGAATGAATTAATTTCTAATAATTCATTAAATAATTCCATATTTTTTTTGTATCTGTCTGCAGGTATTTTGTAAATATATTTCAGAATTTCAAAAGTATCTATTACGGGTAAGTCCCACCAAAGTTGAGTTCTTTGGCCAAAAACTACTCCTAAACGCATAGCATTTCTTTTTCTTTCTTTATATGGGCATAGACCGTCAATTACTATAGATCCTGAGGTTGGCACCAGTATCCCGGTTAACATTTTTACAGTTGTAGATTTACCGGCACCGTTTGGGCCTATAAAACCAACCATTTCACCTTTGTTAATGGAAAAACTGATATTATCAACAGCACGCTTCATTTGGTACTCAGGAACAAGCAGACTTTGAAGCGAACCTAATAACCCTTTTTTTCTTACATTGAGTTTGTAATCCTTTACAAGATTGTTTACTTCAATAAATGGCATTTTGGGCACCCTTCTCTCGTTTTTTTCTACAAAATACAAAAAGAAACTAATTAGAACCGTACTAACAATACTAACAATTAAATTAAAAACAGAAAATAATTCCAATATGATGTATTAATTGTCATTTTATATAACATTTTCTGAATTTGCCATTGTTTCTTAGTGTAGTAAAATAAATAAAAAGGGACAGACTACCTTAAAAGGTAGTCTGTCCCTTTTTATTTTCAACAATCAATATCGTCTATAGACATAAGATTAAGCTTTAAACATTTAATTACGGCTTGTGCTGAACATTCTACTCCAAGTTTTTTATAAATACTTTTTTTGTGGTACTTAACAGTATTTATGGTTATACCTTCTTCGAGTGCTATAGTCTTGTCGGGGACTCCCATAGCAATTAACCTTAGAATATTCAGCTGCTTCTTGTTTAACACACAATCCATCTTGTCAGGCAGAATTGTACTAATTTTATTGGATTTAAACTCATTGATTAATTTGTAGGCAGTAAGATTAGCGATAACTTCAAATTCAACCTTAACAGGCTCATTTAGACTACATATAGCTAAATAACCTATATCATTTTTATTAACTTCTAGCGGTACTGAATAAAAATAGAGTTCTCTGAGTAGGTCACAATAATTGTGCAGTGGTGTAGTGTAAACCGGTTTTTTTATTCTTATAGACAAGGCTATTGCATTGGTACCTATTGACCTTTCTGCAAAAGACATTCCAATTTTAATCCCGATTTTTTCAATTTTCTTGTTCAATTCTTTACAGCACTTTTTTTTAAAAGGACTCCTTCGGGATTAATTAATAAAAAGGCTAAGTTTTTGTTTACCGTAAGGTTTTCCAACTCAATCCCTATTCCATCAAATAGCGATATTACCTGCTTGCTTTCACTTAATGCTGTTTGTAACGCATCTTTACTAATATACGTACTCTCAGCAGAAACTGAATTAGTCAAACCAGAATTAATACATCTTCTCCATGACGTTAGTATTTCTTCTACTGGTTGTAATCTCATGTATATATCCCCCCATATTCAGTTTTTAATCATAATCAAAAACTCATATTGCATTATATTTATATTACCACACCTATAATAGAAAAAGCTAACATAATTATGTTTACCATTTTTGATAATATTAGTTAAAACTTCCTTAAACATTAACATAATATTAACTTGTGTCTAATTCTACAAAATTAATCAATAACATTATTTAATGTCAGTAAAGGGATTAGTTGGAATTGATAAATAATAAGCATATTAACCACTAAACTTTTGGGTAGTTTTTATGGTCAATATGCTTATCCTTGAACTTTATTCTATAGTCCTAGCATTTCGTAAGTAAGGTCTCTGATTTTAGGATGAATATCTGAGTAAGCATAACCGCAGTTACGCACATGCTGTACATAAAAAATCGCAAGATGGTTATCAACGTCAATGACTGCATAGGCTCCTGCAGCACCATCCCAGCCAAATTCCCCACAGGGGCTTTTAGAGCCGGATTTTTCCTTTTCAATAAGAGTACGTACGCCAAGTCCGTAACTGTATCCTATTCTGCCAAATTCATCAAAATCCTTTTTAGATATGTCGTTCATCTGATCCTTACGCATCAAATCAATAGATTCTCTTGTAAGTACTCTATATCCGTTTGCGCTCACCCCGTCATTACACATTGCATCTAAAAACAGGATATAATCATCTGCTGTAGATATCAAACCTGCCCCTCCGCTTTCATATTTATTGGAAAGCTTATAGCAGTTTTCTAAGGATATGGGTTTTGATGTCATAGTATCCATATCAAATTCAAACTGTTCTGACATATTTGCCTCTCTGTCAGCTGTTAGCTCAAAGCCTGTATTTTTCATTCCAATTGGTTTTAGTATATGTTCATCCAGATATTCTCCGAACTTTTGACCGGCAGCTTCTTCTATAACTGCCCCAAGTACATCATGGCTAAGGCTGTAAAGAAAATGAGTACCTGGTTCAAATTCTAAAGGTTCCTTTGCCAATTCTCGTATAATCTCTCTGGTAGTAGCTTCATTATTAGTGTCCTTAAGCACCTTAAGTATGGATGGGGCCTGAAGGTTATAGTTTAACCCGCTTTGCATGGAAAGAAGATGTCTGATTGTAAGTGTATTTTTAGCAGGCACCACTTCAGAACCGCACTTAACATTCAAATGTTTGTATTCTGGGAGGTAATCAGCTACAGGGGCATCCAATGATATTTTTCCTTTTTCAATAAGCTGTATAACAGCAGTACATGTTATAAGCTTTGTTGCCGAGAATAACCAGTATGTATTTGCAGAAGTCAAGGGCTTTGTTTTTTTTGCATCTGAGAATCCGGTAGTATGGCGGAAAACCTGTTTATGATTGTGAAAAATAACGCAGTCACAACCGGGTATACCTTTTGCTTCCAGCGAATCCAGATAATCTGCTAATATAGATTTATCCAAAATGAATATCCTCCTCAATTTTAAATTCGCATTTCATATATATTTTACATCAAACCTTATTTATTTAAAATATATCCGGCAGCTAAAAGATTAGAAAAAAGGCTATGCATGAACACAAGTTCACTCACAGCCTTAAAGAATTCTATTATACGTTATAATATTTTACAGTTTATCCAATGTTTGCAACTCGTTTGTTATGCTGTTTTGAGACTCTGACAGGTATTCCATGGAAGCAAGAAGATTTTCTATTGTAGCTTGTAGTTCTTCACTGCTTGCAGCATTAGACTCAATAGCCTGGTTAACTACTGCTACAACATCTTCCACTGTTTTCTCATTTTCTCTGAGAAGTTCTACATTGTTTGCAACCTCTTCAACCTGCTCTCTTGACTTGATAGTGAAATCAATAAGTCCTTTTAAAGCAACCTTTGCCGAGTCAATTTCAGACTTACTATCATTTATGACAATAATCTGTTTTTCATTACCTTCGGTAGTAGATTGAATGTCCTTTTTAATATTACCTAATATTTCGACTATCCTGCTGGTTGCTTCGGAGCTGTCATTTGCCAGTTTTCTTATCTGCTCAGCAACTACTGCAAAGCCCCTTCCTGCTTCCCCTGCTCTAGCTGCCTCTATGGCCGCATTAAGAGCCAGCAAATTTGTTTGTGAAGTCACACTGTTTATAAACTCAACTATTCCACTTATTTCGTTTGAACTGTTAATCAACTGTTTTATACTTTCATGACTGTTTGCAACTTCCATCTCAACTCTTTCCATGGCATTTGTAATTTTATTCAGACCCTCATCACTTGTTTTTACATATTCATGAGTCTTGTCGGACATGTCCTTAAGGGAATGGGTGGCACTGTTTACATCATTCAACGTATGGATCATGTTTCCCATAACCTTAGTTATCTCATCTACATGCTGCATTTCTTTCTCGTTGTTTGCTGCCATTTCTCCAGATGCCAAAGAAATCTGCTTTATAGTCTCAAAAGCATTGTTCATATTTTTACTGTACTCTAGCTGCAAAGCCGATACATTAGCAATACTGGTCTTAATGGTTTTTATAATTTCTTCATAGCTTTTTGTAACAACATTTATACCATCCTGAATTTCATTGAGTTCAGCCTCTTTTACATTAACAGTTTCCAGATTATTATTATTATTTTTATTTTTACCCATGGATTTGAGTACATTTGCAAATCTCTTCAAAGATTTCAATACAAAATTCAGATACATCAGAAGTATAAAAAGCAATACCAAAAGTATAACGAATGAAAGTAAAGCATACAGGATAAGATTTATACTCAGATTCTTTAGAACAGAATCCAGATTCTTTTTCGTTACTGTTGCCTCGCTATAGTAAGTTGAAGTATCTATGTTTACATGCATTACATATCTGATTTCGTTTCCAAACTTGACTGGAGCAAAAACATCACCATTTTTGTCATTAATGTTAATTACTGCTTTTCCGTCTTTGAATACTTGCTTTACATAATTGTTTTCAACTTTTTTACCTTTAGGCCATTGAGCCTTAACTCCCTGCTTGAGGTTCTGTGTCAGGGCAATGCCCTCACTGTCAACTATCTGAATTGAGTTAATTCCGTTGCTATTGTTATTGTCAACATACATGCTTAGTGCCTTTTCTACAACGCCGGATTCGCATGCAGTTTCAATAACGCCCTTATTTCCTTTTCTTGGTATTGCAGTAAATTTGAATATTTGTCCTGTTTCTTCCTTAATTTTTAAAGTAGACGGTAATACTTGGGCTTTTCCTGTGACAAGGTCTTTATAGCCCTCCCATATGGAAAACAGTGATAAACCTTTTGCCGCTTTTTCCGTTGAAGCTATAAATACGCCATTTTCGTCTGTAAGATATAAATCACTCATTCCCATCTTATTGCGGATTGCTTCAAGATCGCTGTCAGTAAGAGTTTTCTGAGAATCTATTTCTTGTAATGCGTATGCCGCATTGAGCATTGATAGATCAACCTGATTTTCTATTGATTCTATACTCACGCTTATTTGATTTGATATGTTTTCTAATTGACCCTTTACCTTTTGATTTGCAGATTTACTTAAAGTTGATGTGAGATTATTAAAATTGTTATATAGTATATCGTTTGCTACGCTAAGAAATAAAAATTGTCCTCCCAAATAAGATATAATTAATACCGAAAATATAATATAAATTTTTGATTTTATTTTCATTTTTAGTACACGCCCCCTCAATTAAGTTAAAAATACTGTATCTAAAACCCTAATATAAAAAATAGATTATTCCAAACCTCCTATCCTTGGTGTTCTTGTAAAACTTTATATATTTTTAATACATCATATTGCAACAAAATATAAAGTGTACCATCACAATCACTCAAAAAAACTGTGAACATAAGGCATTTAAATAATCTTATCTGACAAAATTTTTACTTCTATATACGAGCTTGTACTAGTTATGCTTATAAGGTATGCCTAAAATACAGCTGTTTCCGTGTACTTAGAATATAGCAAAAAAGTTTTTATTCAATTTTTTATTACATTTTTATGCATTTTTTTAATTAATTATATATTTAACAAACTAATGTATTATTTGTCATTTAATGTATATTGTAAATGATTTTTAAACTAAAATCAAGTAATTCAGCTACGTATTCTAAATTTATCGTTAACCGCAAAAAAAGAAAGAGTCTTAGCTCTTTCTATGAGTTTTTCAAATATTCTTTTCCAAGGTCACTAATTATAATTAACCGATTATCAATACCTTCTATAAGTTTTTGAAATTTCATTACTGCTAATATTTTAAGAACTTCATTTTTCTCTTTTTCTCCAATAACCCCATAAATTTCATCTAAGGTAGCCTTACCCTTTTCGGAGAGAAAACTTAGCAGCTGTATTCTTTTGTTTTCTATGTTTACAGATTGCTTCCACTTTTCTATTAATTGCTCTTTGTTTTTCTCCCAGTAATCATTGCCCATCATTTTCCTTGTTTTATTCTCAAGTTCTTCAAATTTACAAGGTTTAAGTTCCCAGGGCCTTTCCGGATAGGTTTCGTTTATTTGCTCCACTTATTTTCTCAACCCCTTTCTACGTAAACATTATTCTATGTATTAAAATAAATTTCCTGCATAGTATAAGGTTATACTTGGTTAATTAACATTATTTTTGTGCAAATTTAAACTTTTATTTTTATTTACAGGGTGTTATAATATGAACATCGTTCATATAAAAGGTGATTATGTGCCAAAGATAATTGAAAATATAAAGGAAAACTTAATATTGGAAGGGAGAAAAACTCTTATAGAAAAGAGCTACAAGGAACTGAACATACGTGATATTGCAAAAACTTGCGGTATCGGTATAGGTACCTTTTACAATTACTTTGAAAACAAAGAAAAGTTTGTCCACGAAATATTTATGGACGACTGGAGAAAGATTATAGGGCTCTCTGAAAGCCTTAAATCTTCAAAAGAGCCCCTGAAGGATAAAATCCAAAAAATATACATTTATCTGGATGGCTTTGTAGATAAGTATCTTTCTATTTTCTACGAAATTTCAATGCTTAAAGGCTATAGTCCTGAAAGAGACGATGATATGAAAGAACTCTATACCATGGTTGAAGATATTTTAAATATTGAAAAAGCAAACGGAGCAATTAAGTCTATGCTAACACCCCACTGTTTGTCCCATTTTATTGTATCTAACCTAGTGTATTTGAGTAAAACCAAGTATATATCATTTGACGAATTATATTGTCATATGAATATTTAAAAATTTTTTATTATTTTATTATTAAGTGAACAATGTTCAGAAAGGTGAAAAAATGAATACTAAAAACGACAATAAGAAAAGAATTGTTGTACTGACAATTTTTTTGTTGGGTATTTTTATGGGGGCTATAGACAGCGGTATTGTATCCCCGGCAAGAACTGTAATTAAGAACAGCTTTGGTATCAGCGAATCATTAAGTGTATGGATGGTTACCATTTACACTTTGGCATATGCAGTAGCTATGCCTATAGTAAGTAAACTTTCAGATAAGTTTGGTCGTAAGAAAGTTTATCTGACCAGCATAATTGTTTTTGCAATTGGTTCATTTTTATGCGGTATATCAAACTTTTACGGCAATTTCACATTTTTCCTTATATCCAGAGTTATTCAAGCCATCGGCGGTGGAGGAATCATGCCTATAGCAAATGCATTTATAGGAAACAGTTTTCCTCCTGAAAAACGAGGAACCGCACTTGGTTTTGTAGGAGGAGTTTATGGTATAGCCACAATTCTTGGGCCTACCATGGGTTCATCAATTCTGGATATTGCAGGAGTTGAGCACTGGGGATGGATATTTTTCATAAACGTTCCTATAAGTTTATTAATTATTGCATTAAGCTACAATCTCACTGAAAACCTTGGGGACAATAACAGTAAAATGGATTTAAAGGGCAGTCTCGTACTAAGTATTATGATTTTAAGCCTTATGTATGCCCTTACCAACCTGAACTACTTCAATTTTATTGAAAGTATTAAGGATTTGCATGTGTATCCTTTCCTAATTGTTTTTGTAATCAGTTTGCCTTTGTTTGTTATTGTGGAATCTAAAGCAGAAGATCCAATTTTAAGCCTGAGATATTTTAAAGAGCGTCAGATACTTTTAACTCTTATACTTGGTTTTATCACTGGTGTCGGTCTTATGGCAGTTGTTTTCATACCTCAATTTGCTGAAAACATTCTAAAGATTAAGACTGGAAACGGTGGATATCTTGTTACGTTAATGTCTGTATTCGCAGGTCTGGGTTCACCTCTTGGAGGAAAGCTTATTGATAAGTATTCTGCTAAACTTGTAACAGTTCTAGGTATGATTTGTACCGCTTTAGGTACTTTCTTCCTGGCATTTTATACAACAGCCCACCCAAGCTTCCTTTCAATAATGATAGGACTAGTTTTTGTAGGTTTCGGTATGGGCTTCACAATGGGTACTCCGCTGAATTACCTTATGCTGTCATTTGTAAGTGAAAGTGAATCAGCTTCAGCATTATCTACCTTGTCTTTGGTAAGGTCAATAGGAATAGCTGTTTCTCCTAATATAATGATTAACTTTATAGCTGAAGCCGGTAAGAGTGTTCAGGGTAAAATAATGGCAGTAATGCCTGAACCACCAACACCTACGTTCCCGGGTTCCCAGTATGTATCCGGTTACTTTGATATGTCAAAAATGACAAGTGGAGGTAGTGTTTCAAGTAGTTCAATAGAAAAACTTCAGTCTGCTGATGTTACTACTGTGGTAGATGTTCTGAAAGACTTCACTTCAAATATGCTTGATAAAGTAATACCAACTATCAAGGATAAAGTACTTGAAGCAATGTCAGCCGCTCCAAAAGGTGTTGCTTCACAAATCAATCTAGATAAAATTTTCAGTGATTGGAAGCTGGATTATCTTAATAAAATTGAAGGTGCTAGAGCAACTATTGAAAACACATTTCAGACTGCAATAAGCACAGGCTACAGAAATATGTTTATAGCCGCAGGTGTTATTGCAATTATAGGGTTGGTTGCAGCCCTGCTTCTAAAAAATAAAAAGAAAACAGTACAGGAATAAAATTTTTGGGGCTGTCATAAAATTATTTTCTATCTTTTTACCCTATACATGAGTACAGGTGCTAAAGTAGAAAAATTTTGTGACAGCCCCTTTGCAAAAAATAATCAAGGATTTACTTTTACTATGATTTTATAGTAGTTAAGTGATTTTTTGTCCTCCGAAGTCACTTTTAATATAAAAAAGTCATTATTGGATATAGGAGTGTTTGCATACAATTCATCTGTTTCAAAGTTTATTGTGGAAGCTCCTTCTGCATACTTGACTGCTTTTATTTCAGCTTCTGCATAAGTTGCCCTGAACAATGTAATATATGATCCGGCATTTGTTTTATCTGCTGCAGCCGCACCAGTCAGCACTGTTGTCCCGGCTGTAACACCGTCTATTGTTTTTGCCGGTATACCAATATTATAATACCCTATGGCATTACCTTTTATTGTTGACATGTGGTCTAATTTTGCCTCACTGCCTGCTCTCAATCCCGGTGTTGTTACCTCTAGTCTGCATGGTGCCGACATATTCCCTTCTTCATTAACTGCAACTATCCATACGTTGTATGTGGTCGAATACCCAGGAAGATTATCTATTATAATTCTCTCCTCTACATTGGCTGTTATGGACACATTTCCTGAAGCTAATCCGGTTCCGCCCTTTCCGTTTTTACCTGTCAATACCTGCTCCTTTGTTGGAGTTGGATCGTAATAACCAACTTCTTCTGTAACTACATAATATACCCTTCCTGTTTGATTGACTTTTACGACCAACTCAACTTTCTTTGTGCCTGCTGCCTGTATAGGCCCGCCATAACGGTCGTACACCGCAGGTATTGTACCCACAACATTTACGATAATTTTGTAGTAATTTATTGTTACATTATCCTCTGCTGTTACTTTAATAAGAAAGAAGTCATTATTTTTTATAGTCTGGTTTGAATATGCTAAATCCTTTTCAAAGTTTGCTGTTGAGGCTCCATTGGCATATTTAACTACTCTTACCTTTGATTTTGCATCATTTGGCGTAAATAAGGTTATATATAATCCTGCATTGGAAGTATCAGCAGCTCTGGTTGCACTTATCGTTACACTTCCCGGTACTACAAGATTTGGGTCTGCATTGGGAATTCCCATATCGTTGATGGCAGTACCTTTTATTGTTGATGTTGTACATAATAGTGTACTGCTGATTTGTGATAACTTTATGTTTTCATTTGATAATGGTGATGGAGCTGGTGCATCCAGAATAAGTGTATCGTTTCCCTTTGCCATTACTTTATAAGTGTATTTACCCGCTCCAGCTCTAGCAATTGATGGCCCGAAATCAAAACCCTCTGATGCCTTTTCAGCAGGCACAGTTACAGGCATTACCCATTCCTTTCCGTCTCTATATGCCTGTACCTCATAGCTTACAGCATATGGTACCTGGCACCACTTTGCCACATCCCCATCCCAATTGAGACCTTCAGTTACTGTTGAAAGACAAATTACTGTCTGCTCAGCTGAGTGAAGAGACCAGGGACCGTCTAAATACAATATACCGTCTCCTTTTCCCATTACAGTTACGTTATAGCTGCCTTCTCCTGCTGCTCTCATAGCAGCTAAAAAGTTGTAGGAGGTTGTTCCTGCTGGCAAATTTATTGGTGAGCCTACTTCCCCGGAATCACTATATAGTTGCACCACATACCCAGATTCATTTGTAAGATCATCCCATCTCGCTGTCCCAGTCTCATCTAATGTTACATTTTTCACCTGTGGCAGTTTGTAAGACAAGTAAGGTGATTTTACTATGATTTTATAATAGCTTATTGTTGATTTGTCCTCTGAAGTCACTTTTATTATGAAAAAGTCATTGTTGGTTACAGGCTCATTTGCATATTCCGAGTCTGTTTCAAAATTTTCCGTAGACTCTCCTATTGCGTACTTGACCACCTTAACATCAGCCTCTGCATAGGTTGCTCTTAAAGATGTGATATAAGGCCAACTATTACTTTCATTAATTGCCTGAGCCATTGTCAGTTCTGTCATTCCAGCTGTTACCCCTGCTATTGTGGAAGCAGGAGTTCCCGTATTGTAATAGCCAATTGTTTTTCCCTTTATTGTAGACATGTAGTCCAACTTTGCTTCGCTGCTGGCAGTTTCTCCAGGGGTTCTTATATCAATTCTGTATATATCTGAAATATTACCAATTGAATCCACAGCCACTAACCATACATCATATGTTGTGGAATATTCCGGTAGATTCTCTATTATAATGCTCTTTTCTCTATTGGCAGTTATATCTGTACTACCTGAGGCATAAGCCGGATCATCATATCCATCTTTTCTTTCCATTATTTGCCTAGCAGTAGGTTTTGGAGTATTTTTACTAACTATGTAGTGTATCATTCCAGAATCGTCTGCTTTTACAATAATCTCTGCTTTCTTTGTTCCCGTCGCCTGCATCTGTCCCTCTATGGGATAGTATCCTAAAAAAGGTGCATTTGCATCAACAGTCACTATTATTTTATAGTATCTTATTTGTGTATTGTATGATGATGTTACCTTTACTATAAAAAAATCATTATCTGATATAGGTTCATTTGCATATGCAGCATCCGTTTCAAAATATCGTGTCCATGCCCCATATTTATATTTGACTGCCTTTACCTTTGCCCCAGGAGCATTTTGAGCAAATAGTGTAATAAACGCCCCTGCATTAGATGTGTCCGCTGCTTGAATACCATTTAGCAACACTTTTCCCGGGGTAATAGAGCCCTCTAATGACCCTGCTGGGGTTCCCAAGTCTGCTATTTTAACCCCTTTTATAGTTGACGCCGTACTCAACGTGGCATCATTCCCAGGATCATATGCATTTATATTTACCTGAAAGCATAAGGAAAAAAAAGCAGTTAAAGCTATCATTATGCAAAACTTGTTTATAGAAAAAAAACTTGTTTTACCCATTCTTGCATTCTCCTTTAGTTGAGCTTTATACCCCGTCCTTTTTAAACTGGTTTACAATTCTGCAATGATTTACATAGTCTGCATCAGTCTTTACCTCACTGGAATAGTTCAGTCCATAGGGCCAAAAATGCTGACTGTCCCCATGTACAACATCCGTTGAAACACCAGTAATATTTCTTAATTCTTCTGTACCGTATATTCCTGTATATATGCCATTTTTTACCAAAGAATACCAAGCTGAGCTCTGTCCTACACCCACAGTATGAGCAATTTCATGCATAGCGGTGCAGGTGTCCATATAACTTCTTGATGCTCCAAATCTTATAGTTCCGTTTATACTTCCATCTGCTGTAGAAACTGATGGGTTGTAATATACAGTTAACTGCTTGCTGATATTAGTGAGATTATTATAGTATAGAACTGCAGAATCCATAGCGGCTTTTATTTTTGCATATGCATCGGCTTGGTCGGCTGTGGGATTTTGCTCTCTAACCAGTGTATATGTAATGTTGCCTGTTGTTTGAGGAACAAGATACCACTGCTGATTTTTGCCTCCATTGTCAGTCCATTGGGCTACATCACCTCCGTTGGCTGTAGATACACTTAACACATCCAGCAACTTTCCGCTTCTCATGTTAACTATTTTATAGTATCCCCCGCCAATATCTATCAATCTCCATTTTTGAGAATCACTCCCACTATCTGTTCCCTGAATAGCGTCACCGCCATTTTCAGTTGAGGAGTTAAGTATTTCCAGAAGCTTTCCACTATTGCGGTTAACTATTTTGTAGTATCCTCCACCTGCATCTGCAAAGCTCCATTGCTGATTTGTTCCACCAGTGAGGCCCCACTGAATAACATTTCCTCCATCAGCAACAGATGCACCTGATACATCTAGAAGTTTACCGCTGTTACGATTGATTATCTTGTAATTAACACCTGTCTTAATATTGCTTACAGGAGCATTTATAGGCAGTGTAGTTACTATTCCCAGCAAATACTGTTTCAAAATAGCATAATCCACTGAATCTGCGGCATTATCCAAATTGAGATCCATACTACTATTGTATGTACGTTCTGAATCCATAAGGTATTGTTTAAACCCTGCCAAGTCCAATGCATTAATGTTCCCGTCACCATTGTAGTCGCCATAGATTAGCGAATTTCCTGAAGCCGTTCCGACAGTCAAAGAAATACCTGAATTGAATACCACTGCCAAAAGCAGTGTAAAAGTAACTATCAATCCCTTGATTTTCATTATCCTACCATCTCCTTTTTATATTTGTAATGTAATGGTATAATATCAAGGTTTTTCAAGTTAATCAATAAGTCCCCATATAACTATAAGTTATCTATATTATTATTTTTTTCATGTACTGTAGAGTGGTTTATTTTTCCGTCATCCAGTGAATCCTTTATAAGCTCATACCATTCCTGAAGTTTTTTCTCAAGAAGGTTTTTTGAAATAAACAATCTAATCCACAAAGGCATAGCATTATAAAGCTGGTTAAGTACAGCATTAAACCTTTCCTGTCCTTTTTTACTTCCCGTAATAACCTGCTCTGCCTGTATAATCATTTTATATGCCATTTCCCTTAACTTTGTCCAACGGTGTTTTGTTATCAGGTAAATAACGTATCCTGCAAACCCTATGGCAATTAATATAACAAACCAGTAATCAATGAAAAATTCCCTCATTAGACTTACCCCCCATATAAGCAATGTCCATTTTTAACTTTCTAAAAAAGAAGGTAAAATGAAGGTACTATTTACAACCGGGGTTGCTTTAAGACAAGCAGAGGGACAAAAATAGCAGATACAGCACACTCATGAGTGTGCTGTATCTGCTATTTAATTAGATAAAATTATTCTTCATCTTTAGAATCTTCAGATTCATTATTTCCTTCTTCTGATTCTCCCCGCGTTTCTCCCCGAGTTGTTTTCATTGCTTCAAGTTTCGGGCCAAGCTTTTGTTTATATGCCTTTGGAGCTTTTTCATAAAACATTCTCAAAAGCAACTCTTCAGTAACAACTTTAACTTTGTGCTCCAAAATCCAGCTCTCTATCTCACGTCTTATCATGGATCTGAAAATTGGAGGAACTGCAGACATTACTGCTTTAAACATTTTTCTGCTGTTGCCTTTCCAAGTAACATTGTTTAATGCTGAACTCCTCATTACTACCTCCTACCCGCATAGCTGCATCCATAAAATAATAATACATACTATGGCGGATAATGAGTTTTGGTTCTAATTCCACTTATAAAAGTCCCTTTATAAGTTCAGCATGGCTCTTTGCTGACAAATATGACAATGGTACGTCAAATACTGTTTTGGCTCCGTAGCTGCTTTCTTTGTTCATGCGTACGGCAGCTCTTGCATATGCAACCAATACATTTGCAGTAAACTCAGGGTTGCTGTCCAGTTTGAGTGAAAATTCTATAATATGGTTGTTAACTGTATCTATACCCGTCTTACCGCTTCTGAAAACAAATCCTCCATGGGGCATTTTGGAATGGTTACTTTTCAGTTCCTCTTCACTTACAAAATGTACTACTGTGTCATAGTCTGCAAAATAGTTTGGCATATTCTTTATGTCCGCTTCTATTTTTGCCTTGTCTGCACCTTCTTCTGCTACTACAAAACACTCTCTCAAATGCTTCTGTCTTGTGGACAATTCAGGATTTTTACCGTTTCTTACACTTTCAACGGCATCATCTATAGGAATAGTATACTGAATTGCATTCTTTACTCCCGTTACTCTTCTGATTGCATCAGAATGTCCCTGACTTACTCCTTTACCCCAGAATGTATAATCGTTTCCTTCTGGCAGAATAGCGCCTGACAACATTCTTATCATTGAGAACAATCCAGGATCCCATCCAACGGATATAACTGCAGTTTTCTTTGCTGCCTCGGCAGCATTATTTACTTTTGCAAAATACTCAGGAATTTTTGCATGTGTATCAAAGCTGTCAACAATATTGAACATAGCTGCAAATTTAGGCCCTTGTTCAGGAAGGTCTGTTGCAGAACCCCCGCATAGAATCATTACATCTATATCATTTTTATATTTTTCAGCGTCTTTTATATCCACTACCTTGACTCCAGTAGTCTTTAAAACCACACTTTCAGGATTTCTTCTGGTAAATACGGCAACCAGCTCTGTATCACTATTCTGTCTTATTGCCGCTTCAACTCCCTTACCTATATTCCCATATCCTACGATACCTATTCTTATCTTGTTCATCATTAATCCTCTTTTCCATTATAATTTGATTTTATTAAATATTGAAGCCTGCTATTAGGTCCTCAAATGTGTCCCTGCGTCTTATCAACACAGGCTCACCGTCTTCCTTTATAAGTACTTCTGCAGGTCTTAGTCTCATATTGTAGTTTGAACTCATTGCAAAACCATAGGCCCCTGCATCCATTATTCCAAGAATATCTCCTTCTTTTATGACAGGTAGTTTTCTGTTTTTTGCAATAATATCACCACTTTCGCAGATATTACCTACAACTGTTACCTCTTCTTCTTCACTGTCATTTAAAGGATTTCCGTTTCTGTATACTTCTATATCGTGGTGTGAATCGTACATAACAGGTCTTGCCAGCACATTGAATCCAATATCAGTACCAACATACTTGTTACCATAATTTGATTTTGTGGCATAAACATTACCCAAAAGCACTCCGCTTTCTGCAACAATATAACGGCCGGGCTCGGTTTTAAACAAAATCTTCTTTCCATACTTGTCAGTCCATTGCTCAAGAACCTGTGTAAGCTTTTCCTTAAAGCTTGCCAAATCAAGAGGTGCTTGGCCTTCCTGCTTTTTATAAGGAATTCCGAACCCTCCGCCCATATCAACGAAATCTATGTCTTCAAACTGTTCTGCTACGGCTAGTAAGGATTTTACTCCTTCAATGTATGAATCACCTTCCATAAACAGTGAACCTATGTGCTGGTTTACTCCGCAGATTTTCATATTATACTTTTTGGCAATTGCCTTAACCTCATCCACACAGTCAATGTTTACTCCAAACTTTGTTTTTTTTCCGGCTGTTACAACCTTCTCATGGTGACCTGCTCCTACTCCAGGATTAAACCTTACAGCGGCCTTTCCTCCTGGATTGATTTTGCCCAACATTTCAAGCTGTGAAAGTGAATCCACACTTACCAATACACCGTTATCAACCGCATACTTTAGTTCTGATTCCGATACGTTGTTTGGCACAAAAAACAAATTTTCAGGCTTAAAACCCGCATAAAGCAAAAGCTGTATTTCTCCGGCAGACATAGCATCAGCTCGCAGTCCTTCTTCTTTCACAATCTTCAGAATAGTAAGGTTTGAATTTGCTTTTATGGAGTAGTTTGGGATAAAATTTTTGTAATCCACAAGATTCTTCATATCTCTACACTTTTGTCTCAATATTTTTTCATTGTAGACATATAATGGGCTCCCATATTCATTTATTAGCTTTTCCGGATTTGAATTACCGAAAAAGTTTGTTTTTGTTGAATAGTATTCTGTCATAATATACACCTTTCTTTATTTAATTTGTAATATTATAAACCTCTTTCTGCATATAGGTGCTACTTCATTTCTGATTATTTTCAATTTTTATAAGTTTGATTTCATTAGTCAAAGAATCTTTTATAACATCAACCATATTCTTATTCATTGAAAATAATCCTGTAGCATCAAATTCACTTAAATGTCCTGTCAGAACATTAGAAGAATCTGTAATAAGTCTGACGCTTCCGGGCTTTTTTTGGGATTTATAACATATAAAACCATCCATGTCGATACAATCAGAGGTTATCAGAACTACTTTGAGTCCTCTTTCCTTTGCACGGATAAGTTCTTCTAGAACAAGTTCCAACTGATTTCTGGCTATTGAAATATATATCCTGTATTGAGCCTCATTTATCAGGTTTTTCATTTTATTAACTATCTGCTTAGCTCCATTTATGGTTACAAAAGTATCCTTGGGTATATTAACCTTTGGAATCTCTTCAATTACCTTTATGGTCTGTGAAAACTTTCTTTTCAGGTTTTCAACAAGCTCATTAACAGGCACCGCACCATATTGGGCTGTTTCACCGCTTATTTTGTAAGCACCGCCCTTGTCGCACAAACCGGCAAGACCAAGATACGCGTTTGATCTTGGAATCCCTGTGAGCTTGGACGCTTCGTATCCTGTTAGTTCGCCTTCCCTGCAGAGAGTAATATACAAAACAGACTCATGTCTGGTAAAACCCGCCTGCATCAGAGCATCAATAATATCCACCTGCAACATCTCTCTTCATAAAAATAGTGGTTCTATATAAAACCACTATATAATATTTCTAGTTTTTTGTCAACGGATACCTCCTATATTAAACTTCTTTTCCAGAATCTCTAGGTCCCCTGGAGATGGCTCTATATCGCCATAACGTACAGCATTGTAGCTTTCAGACATTAAACTGTTGATTTCTGTTTCAGAAGGTACTGCCTCAGAAGCACCTCTTGATATTTCATCTGCAGTTGAAGATTTTTTTATATTAACTCCTATTTGCCTAGATTTATCAACAAAGTTTCTAAACAATCTTCTTATTTTAGCTTTCCTATCAGGTAATTTGCTATAAGGAACTTCTCTTCTGAATAGTCCCTTTGTCCTGCTAATAAATCTGTCGGTGATTTTTTTTATATTTTTACCGTAAAGGCTTTGCTTTTCATCAATGAGTCCGTTTTCGTTTACTATTATGGCTGCCGATTCTCTATTGGCAAGCCACCTGATGATACCGCGTACAAGTTTGATTATCAATTTTGCTATTGTGTACAAAATGTATACTGTAAAAGCTGCTATTAATATTACTGCAAATATATCAAGAATTACCTTCAGTATTTCATCAAAGAGACTTGAGGATGCTTTAGCTCCCTGAAATTGTTGTGCAGGTATTTGATTTTCCTCTGAGTGAGTTGCTTCGGGACTTAGCAACATAACTAAAAACTGGAATATTCTTCCTATTAATCTCAATACAAACTTATAAATTTCTGATACTCTTCCAAAAGTGCCCATTATTATAAGCACTAAAAGTATTACTCCACCGAATATCCTATTATTCTTTCGTTGGGTTCTGCTTATGTCCATGGCAGCTTTCCCAAAGCTTCTGGAATCATCTACCTGCCTTACTATCAATAGTATAACAGCAGAAATCACAGAAATACAAATTGCTGCATTTCCATATGGTACACTGTCGCTCATATCGCCCACATTGTTTATTACCCCGCAGATGACATTTATAATAAGTGCAGATACTGCAGTCTGCATAGACAAATCATTTTCTTTTTTCAAACTGTACCGGATACTAATAAGAACTACCATAAACATTACGGTTACAATAAGTCTCCCAAGGACAGTATTGGTACTTGCAACTCCAATAAAAATTGATACAGCCAAAGAGACAGGATTATGCAAATAGGCTTTTATATTTAAGCTACACACCCATGACGACAGAAAAGTAATAACCACTATGATAACTGATAAAATAAGAGCATTATCCGCTGGAAGTACAAACTGCATAATAAAAAAATTCAATGGTATCAAGGCTAAACTTTGCAATACATTAGAGAGCAAAAACATTTTTGACATTATTCCACCTCACTTTCAGAAATAATCCAAGTCTCAACATCATGACCGGATTGTTTCAGTTCATAAATCTGTTCCTGGATTTTTTCATCATTGTAAAGAGAAATAATAAGTATATCTGTATCCTTCGGAATAGTGCTTTTTATGTTTTTTATCATTGTATAAAAGGATAACACTCTATTAAGCTGCAATTTTGCCATGGCTTCAAAAATAGTAAAAAGCTGAATCTGACTGCAGCGTGAGGGTATATTTACAATTTCATTTTGGTCTCTGAAGTGTCCGTTACAGCAAAACCCTGTAGCTATCCCCTGTTTAATTGCTTTGTCAACTATTGAAGCACAGAAATGTATTCCCAACTCTATTTTTTCACATTCTTTCTCATTAGGGTAATTATCCTGACTACTGCTGGAATCAATATTAAACAGAATCAAGAGTTTTGTATCTGCCGAATAGTCATACTTATATACCTGAAGTGAATTGGTTCTTGCCGTTGACTTCCAGCTAATGGACGAAATAGGGTCTCCTGCCTGATACTCTCTCACTCCTGCTACAAGAAACGGGTCTGGGTTTATAAATCTTCTTACAACTGCATCACCTTGGAGAGATTGGTAACACTGAACCATTCTGTTTTCGGAAAGAGGACTTGGATAGACAAGAAGTCTGACCTCATTTTCATATGATGATATCTTAGTAACAAAGCCCAATATGTCCCCTGCTGTTAGCGTCACATTCCCCACGTTATATTCACCTCTTTTAAGACAGGTGACAGTATGGGTTCTTTTCAACCGATAAAAAGGCATTATTGAAAAAACGCTTCTATGATAGCCTCCCTGAGAAACCTGCATATTTTTAATAGCACTAAACTCTAGGTTCGGACTTATCCGAGATTCTGCTTTCATCCATGGAATGGGCAGAAAACTATTGTTTTCTATGTCCTCAATCATTGATATTTTATCACCCTCAAAAACTGAGGTTTCAGAAATAGTTCTGCGGTAAACAACTCCTTTAAGCAAAAGCCGCTTAAAAAGAATAGTTTCAATGAGAATCAGCAGCGGCAGAGCAAGTGCAATCTGCAAAAATAACATACTTCCTCCTATTCAAGCGGAACCGCTGTCTGCTCTAAAATATTATTTATAATTTTCTCACCAGGATTACTCATATCAGCTGAAAGTCCTTTTGGTATTATTCTGTGTGCCAGAACAGGAACAGACATTGCTTTAATATCATCAGGTGTAACATATGTACGGTTTTTAAGGAGAGCATGAACCTGTGAGGCTTTCATAAGAGATAATGTACCTCTTGGGCTGACTCCCAGATGAACCCCCGAATGTTTTCTTGTTGCTTCTGCAATGTTTACTATGTATTCCATTATATCCTCTGAAACTTTCACTTTTGCGTATATCTCCGATGCCTCACATATTTCAGCAGCGGAAACAACTGACTTTAGCTCCGTAAGAGGATTGTTTTCCTTAAACCTTTTGAGAATATCTATTGAAGACTTACTATCGGGATACCCCATTGAAGTTTTAATCAAAAACCTATCCAGCTGGGCTTCAGGCAGCGGAAATGTTCCTTGAATTTCCACGGGATTCTGCGTAGCTATAACGAAAAATGGAGCAGCAAGTAATCGGGTCTCGCCGTCAATTGTCACCTGTTTTTCCTCCATACATTCCAGCATTGAGGACTGAGTACGTGGAGTAGCACGGTTTATCTCATCAGCAAGAACAATATTGGAGAATACCGGGCCAGGTCTGAAAGTGAAATTACTTTCCTTCTGGCTATAGAAATTTATACCCGTAACATCAGAGGGCAGCAAATCAGGTGTGAATTGTATGCGTCTGAAGCTGCAATCAAGGGAAGCGGCCAATGCTCTAGCAAAAACCGTTTTACCTGTTCCTGGAACATCCTCTAAAAGCATATGACCTCCAGTAATTATGCAAATTAACGACAAATCTATTATGTCTTCTTTACCAACAATTACTTTTGAAACATTTTCTTTTATTTTATTTGCTATTAGTCCAATATCTCCAAGCTCCATATATTTAACCACCTTTTCTAGATTTTCACATAATTATACCACATCTTATAAAGCGGTTACACATTATCAGACATTGTTTACCTTTTTCTTTCTTCCTTTTCCAAATATCTCATACAGCCCCATTAAAAGAAGGAATACTCCAAAAATACATTTTAAGGCTGTCCCGTTCATTGAAAGTGCTAGCTTAGAGCCCAACACAGCTCCCACAAGTCCTGAAATTACTATTGGTATACCCATTCTGAAGTTGACATTTTTATTTTTTATATGTATTACAAGTGCAACAATAGCCGTAGGAATAAAAAAGAGAAGGTTTACACTTTGTGCTATGTGCTGCTCTGGTTTAACGAAAATTACAAGAGCAGGTATAAGTATAGCTCCCCCGCCTATTCCCATACCACTTATTATTCCTGCTGCCAGACCTATTAAAATAACTGTCATAGCAAAATTCCCCTCCCATTTAAGTTTTATTCCTAAAAAATCATTCTTATTGCTGCAAGTATCATAAATATTCCAAATATTTTTCGAAGAATTTTTGAAGGACATTTATTCAAAAGAAAAGCCCCTATAGCCCCTCCCACAACTCCTCCGACCATTGCCTTCCATGTTATATTCCAATCAACATAATTATTAGTCAAATAGAAATAAACACTCACAATTGTCAATGGCAGAATAATAAGCAATGCAGTAGCGTGTGCCTTGTGTTCCTCTGCATCAAGGAGGAATACCATTGCAGGAACAGCTATGGTTCCACCTCCCGAGCCAAAAAGCCCGTTTGCTACTCCCGCAGCTATGCCTATCAGGATGTATTTCAGATATCTTGCAGTCCTACCTGAGAACGCCATTTAGCAACCTCCAAAAGTAATTACTTCTTATTGTTATTGTTTTATAATATATTTGATTATACACTGGTAATAATTCGTTAATTTGATATTTTCTGATGTCAAGAAATCCAAATATTAGGTTGAATAATAATATATTTAATTTTATAATTTATGTAGCTGTAACAAGCTATAAAACTATATTAGAAGAGGTATAATTTATGGATTCAAGCAACAACAGTTTATTAAAAAGCAAGCTTTTCAGATACGGTTGTTACCTGCTTCTTGCTCTGATTATAATATATATGTTCGGGAAGATAAAATTCTTTATCTCACCCTTTCAGAGTTTTGTATACTCAATAATCTTCCCTATACTCTTCGGAGGGTTGTTATATTATATCCTGCGGCCAATTGTTTTAACGCTGGAAAAGGGTAAGATTCCACATATATGGGCTATAGTCCTTGCTTTTGTTATTGTTCTTTCTGCATTAATCTTGTTAAGCTCATATACCGGCTCAATTATTAAATCCCAGTTTAACGACTTCGCAAAGAGTCTACCGTTCTTGTATGAAAAGGCTGAAAATACTATAAATAATCTTCTTTCAAGCAATTTGCTAAGTTATTTTAATGATTCAAATTTTCAGAGCTTAGACATAGCTGATAAAGTTTCCAATTTTCTGCAAAGTGCTGCCAAGAGTATAGGAAAAAATACAATTAACCTTATAGGCGCTATTACAAATATCGGTTCAGTAATTATTATTTTGCCGGTCATTTTGTTTTATTTTTTAAAAGACGGACATAAGTTTATGCCAAGTGTAGTAAGATTTTTCCCTGCTTCCCAAAAAGATAACATAAGAAAAATCTTAACTGATATAGATTTTGTACTGTCAAATTACATTGCAGGCCAGCTTCTTGTAGCTTTCTTTATAGGGCTTCTTATGTATATCGGCTACCTGATTATAGGCTTGAAATATTCCTTATTACTGGCAATATTCGCAATGATTACTTGTATTATCCCATTCTTCGGTCCATGGATAGGAATTGTTCCTGCCATACTTCTGTCATTAGCAGATAACCCATTTATGGCAGTAAAGATATTTCTAGTAATGACAATTGTTCAGCAAATAGATAATAATTTCATTTCACCTCAGGTAATGAAAAAGAGTATGGATATCCACCCACTAACAGTAATTCTGCTCTTAATGGGTATTATACCTATATTGGGATTCATAGGTTTGATAATAGTTATCCCTCTGTATTCTGCAATCAAAATTACAATTAAAAATATAATTGAAATGTACTACCCAAAATATGCAGAAACACTTAATCTGGATATACCAGATGAACCTGAAAAGCCTAAAAAAACACCAAAGTTCAGTTTCAAGAAGAAAAAGTAAAATTAATATTTATATCCAGAACTTCTGACCTGCTTCCGATACGGACCGTGGGACCCCATGTTCCGTATCCGCAGGATACTATTAGGTTAAAATTACCGTCTTTAAGGTAGCCGTTATCTTCTTCAAAAATACTATCGGTTACAAGACTAATGGGAAAAAACTGCCCCCCATGTGTATGGCCTGAAAGCTGCAAATCCACACCTTCCGTCCTTGATTCCGACAAGTCTTTAGGCTGATGGTCAAGCACAATAACCGGTAAGCTTTTATCTATACCTTCCAAAAGGTTACTAAGTTTTTCTCTACGATAGCCGCTGTCATCAGCCATATAATCCTCACGTCCTACCAGGTAAAAGCTGTTGTTAATCTTAACGCATTTATCTCTTAGCACAACAAGTCCGCTTTCTTCATACATTCTGGTTATCTCTTCAACATCATTTGAATAGTATTCGTGATTTCCCATAATGACATAAGCACCGAATCTTGTTTTAAGCCCTTTTAGTTCCTCCAGCATATTTGCTTTTTTGACTGGTTCTATTTCTCTGTCAATTAAGTCCCCTGTAATAACAGCAATATCCGGATTTAGGGAATTAATCTTCTCCACAGCCCTGCGAAGTCTGTCTCTACCTATAGTATCTCCAAGATGTACGTCAGAAATCATGGCACACTTTAACTTATCCATATCTCCAGCTTTTTTATTTACATTTACATCGTATGCAACTACCCTTGGAATAAAGGCATTGTATGTTCCCACAGCAAGTATAATTCCCACGAATAATACTACCGCCGCTGCCACCACCCAGGTTCTTTCTCTTAAGAAATCCGGAAGAATATTCAGCTTTTTTCCGAGGATTCTAAATACATCCAGTATAACAACAATTCCTATTAAGTAAACAAATGCTGCCAGCCAGTAGCCTCCCACCCTGTTAACTATGCGTTCAAGTCTGTCCGGTAGATATTTACCACCTATCATTCCTATAAAATAGGTGGATGCAAGTACGGCAATTATAGCCCAGTATGCATACTTATTTACAGGAACCTTTATATTTATAGATTTTAGTCCTCTTAATCCGATATAATAATTCAGAAAAGCATATGTAAGAAGCACAAAACCTGCTAGTATAAGTCTCATTTTTTCTCCTCTCAGTTCACATATTTATTAAAATAATTACCTTTATTTTCGAAAACAATACTGCTATCTAAATATATTAATAGTAATTTTTACATATATAATACATATTTTCAAGTATAATAAACTCTGCCCCACTAATAGGAAACAGGCTTTGTATACACAAATATTATTAGCAAAATTTGATTAAGATGTAGCAACTTAAATTTTAAAGAATGTATAAGCTTATTATGAATATATTTATAGTAATAATAGGTTGGGGGTTTTTATGAAATACATATATAAATCGGGAATTATAGTATCTTTCTTCTTTATTGTTCTTGCTATAACTACAATCTGTATAAGAGTAGACAATCAGAATCACAAATCAAATATAATCGGAGGCTCTGTCAAAGAATTAACACAGATTAAAGAAACTGATGAGGTATTATCCAGACAGACAATTTCCATTATGAAAGAAAAACGGAATAATTTCAATGAAACTTATTTCAGGCCATCCTCATTAAAGTCTCTAAATAACAATTTTATTGACTTTAACACCTTTTCAGAAACTTTTAAAGGAGGAACGGTTCCAGCTGAGTTAATGGATACTCCAGTTAAAACAATAGTCAATTATTTCAGTGTGCTCCAACAGGCTGAAAATCTTACAGCTGAAAAAACTGGAGGCTGCGGCACTGTGGGTTATGCCAAAGAGCCATATCCTATAGCATATCAGTTTCTTTCCGAAAGTAATAAGAAATCAATGTCCTACAATGAATATCTTGATTCCTTTCAAGGCATAGGACATATAAACCTCATAAAAGTAATACCAGTAATAACTGAAAATTCCAATGAAATCAAATATTTTTTGGAATTGGAAATTCTTGAAGGTACAAATACCGGTGGAACATCTTTCAACTACTATTTTGCTGAAATTTCACTTGTAAATGCAAATAACAGGTATTATATTGATTCGCTCTTGCTTTCTCCAGAGGACTTTTTCTGTGCTGCTTACCATGGCTGGTCTCAAAACGCAGAATCATATGTGGAAATAGTATATGGTAATTGGTGCGGTTTAATTAAAAAACAGTATACTCCTCAGCAAAATGATTTCACTAAGGAAATTGTCGTTGACGGAGTAAATGGCGACAAATACATGTTTAAGTTTGCAAAATTAACCAATGGTACAGATTTTCTTATAAACACACTTATACAAAAAGACGGTGCCTGGGTTCCTGTAAACATTGATGTTAATAAGTGCCTGGAAAAAATGAAAAAAGAAAAGGCATAACAGCCGTAATTAACAGTTGTTATGCCCTTTTATTTCTATGATTTAATGCTATTATAAACTCTTTTTGCGTATTCTTTTGCAGCTTTTATGTCATTTGCATCAGGATTCTTTCTGTTTGCAAATATAAAGAACTTTCCTTTGCAACAGAATGATTCATCAACAACATTTATACCCTTTTCTTTTAAAAGAGATTTAATTGTATTAATTGCCTGACCTGCTACGCCCTTTCCGTTAGTTCCAAAAACAGCTACATTTTTAACTCTGTCTTTGTTTAAAGTTCTAACAAACTCCAGTGTTTTTGGATCAGGCTTACCTGCGTATTCACCTGTACCGAGAAACAATAAGGCAACGTTTTCAGGCGGATATGCAGGGGGAATCTGTTCTGATTTCAATACATCATCCAACTCATCTGCAATTGCATCCGCAATCTTCTTGGTATTTCCACCTTTACTGTAATACAAAACCCATGTCTTCATTGCAATCTCCTCTACAAATATTGTTAAGTTTGTAAAAGACTTATTGGTTCTGCCGGATATATTTGTCTATGGCCTCTGCTGCTTTCTTTCCGGCACCCATTGCCAATATAACAGTAGCCGCGCCGGTAACAGCATCTCCACCGGCATAAACCCCACTCTTACTTGTTGCACCAGTCTCTTCTTCAACTATTATACCGCCCCAAGATTGTATGTCAAGTCCAGGAGTAGTAGAAGATATAAGGGGATTTGGAGACTGTCCTATTGCAATTATGACTGTTTCAAGGTCCACTACATGCTCAGAACCTTTCTTTTCTATAGGACGTCTTCTTCCTGACTTGTCAGGCTCACCAAGCTCCATTTCCACACATTCTATTCCTTTTACCCATCCGTCCTCTGTTCCAAGAATCTGTTTTGGATTGGTAAGAACCTTGAAAATAATTCCCTCTTCTTTTGCATGGTGAATTTCTTCAAGTCTAGCAGGCATTTCTGCTTCGGAACGTCTGTATATAATGTATACATTTTCGGCACCAAGGCGTTTTGCGCTTCTGGCTGCATCCATAGCAACATTACCGCCCCCTACAACTGCAACATTTTTCCCTACAAACACAGGGGTATCAGTATTTGGGAATTTATATGCACCCATAAGATTTATTCTTGTTAAAAACTCATTTGCAGAGTACACTCCGTTGTAGTTTTCTCCTGGAATACCCATAAAACTTGGCAGACCGGCACCAGAACCTATAAATACTGCCTTGTATCCTTCTGCTTTCAGCTCTTCAACTGATAGTACCCTACCTATTACCATATTTGTCTGTATATCAACTCCCAGGTCCTTCACAGTCTGGATTTCCCGCTGAACCAAAGCCTTTGGCAGACGGAACTCAGGAATTCCGTACATAAGAACCCCTCCAGGAACGTGGAATGCTTCAAAAATAGTTACTTCGTATCCCATTTTTGCAAGGTCTCCTGCACAAGTAAGTCCGGCAGGACCTGAACCTACAACTGCTACTTTTATACCATTACTTTCGGGCTTGTTAACAGAAATCTTTACGTTTTGCATGTACCAATCTGCTACAAACCTTTCAAGTCTACCTATTCCAACAGACTCACCTTTTTTTGCTCTTACACATAACATTTCACATTGGGATTCTTGGGGACAAACTCTTCCGCATACAGCAGGCAGACTGTTAGTTTCTCTTATTTTATAATAAGCATCCTCAAATTTTCCTTCAGCTACAAGCTGGATAAACTCAGGTATCTTTACGTTAACAGGGCAGCCGGAAACACATGGCTTGTGTTTGCAATTAAGGCATCTCTGTGCTTCTTCAATAGCCATTTTCTCATCATAACCCAGTGCAACTTCTTTAAAATTCTTATTTCTTATATCCGGCTCTTGCTCAGGCATTTTTACTTTAGTTAATGACATATTAGGCATTATTTTTTACACCCCCAAGTCTGCATACATGTATATCATTGGATTCTTTCTCCTGCTTTTTGTACATGTTCTGTCTTCTCATTGCTTCGTCAAAATCTACTTCATGTCCATCAAAGTCAGGTCCGTCTACACAAGCAAATTTCGTCTTTCCTCCCACTGTAAGCCTGCATCCTCCACACATTCCTGTTCCGTCAATCATTACCGGATTCATGCTTACCAATGTCTTAATGCCATATTCTTTGGTCAGGTTGCTAACAGCCTTCATCATTACGAGGGGCCCTATAGCAATAACCAAATCATACTTATTGCCTTCATCTATGAGCTGCTTTAACACATTAGTAACAAAACCTTTATTTCCGTTTGAACCGTCATCAGTTGCTACAACTAGCTTACTGCTGACTTTTTTCATTTCTTCTTCAAGAATAATAAGGTCTTTATTTCTAAATCCTGTAATAGCATGAACTTCTGCACCCAGGCTATGAAGTTTCTTGGCTTGTGGATAGGCTATAGCACTTCCAAGGCCTCCTCCTATAACAGCAACCTTCTTATAGCCTTCAAGATGAGAAGCGATTCCCAAGGGGCCTACAAAATCCAGAAGAGTATCTCCTTCATTCATTTCAGCCAGCTCACTTGTGGTCTTACCTACTATCTGATATATAATAGTAACAGTACCGTTTTCCCTGTCATAATCAGCAATAGTAAGAGGTATTCTTTCTCCCCCCTCAGATATCCTCAAAATGATAAATTGTCCTGGCTCCGCCTTCTTTGCTATTAATGGTGCGTCTATAGACATTAAAACTACTTGAGGATTCAACACTTGTTTTTTTACTATTTTAAACATCCTATTTTTCCCCCCCAATTGATATTATGGTTTTATAACGCTCTATGAGAAATTCTAATTTTAATTTTATAATTATCATGTACTAAAAGTCAACACAAACAATTTGATTAAACTATACCATTTATCGGTAATTCCATTCTTTTGAATTTTATGTATTTTTTGCTATTATTTCACCTATTTTAATATCTGTAACACCTTTCATAAGTGTATTCAAAACATCTTGCTCAGTTATGGTTTTTATAACATGCAAATCACGATCCAATACCTTTATTATATGAAATACATTGGAATAATCCATGGATTTTACTACATCCAGTATCTTAACATCTTCCAATACGGCAATTTCTCTTACGGGGAAAATACCTTTTTTGATAATAGCCGAACGTTTTAAAATGAAATTCTTCATATTCAAGATGGCGGCCTCCTTTTTACTTTTCCTTAAAAGAAGAATAATGTAAACTCCTATTAAGATAAAACTCCCATTGTACCTACTTTTTATTAATACAATGATTCCAATACATATAATCATAATTGAAAAAAACCATGAAAATCTATTCATAAATCTGTTTGCACGGAATAAACCCACTTTATCCGCCAGAAGTTCTATTACAATTCTGCCACCGTCAAGAGGAGGTATTGGAATCAAATTAAAAATAGCTAGCCATAAATTTATTGTTACGGCCAGCATAAGATTTACAGTTAGTCCTCCTGAAGGAGTCCTCCACATGCATACACAGTATATAATTATTGTAAAAACAACATTTACCAAAGGACCTGAAATGTAAATCAGAAGTTTTTGAGACTTGGAACATTGAAAATCCTCAATAGCTGCATTAATGCCTACAGGCAAAAGCCTTAAACTTCTGAGCTCAGCCCCGCACACTGCTCCGGCAACAATGTGGCCAAGTTCATGACAAATAATAAAACCCAAAGTCATAGAATATTCTACAAGAAGTCTTCCTATCATTGCCAACAAAAATACAGGAAGAATTAATAAATCTATCTGAATCCTTGTCCCTTTGAGCCGGAAATCCAAATTTGGCAATGCTTTAGTTACCTCCGTTAATAAGGTCAAAAAGCTTTCCCGGGTTAACTAACTTGTTATCCTTCCATACTTCAAAATGAAGATTTGAGCTTGACTCATCCTCTGAGTTACCCACCTTTGCAATCACATCACCTTGATTAACCTTTTGCCCTACTTTTGCAACCAAAATTGAGCAGTGTCCGTATAGAGTCGATATCCCATCATTATGCTTTATTTTTACATAATTATCATATTCAGGGTTCGATCCCACCTCAGTAACTTCTCCTGCTAATGCTGCCTTTATGGATGTTCCCATATTCGCCTCTATATCAATACCAGAATGGAACTGAGGATTTCCACTTAAAGGGTCTGTCCTTGTACCAAAGGGTGAAATTATTTCTCCTTTTATAGGAACAATAAATGAGTATTTATCTGCAATACTCTTTATTTCAATTTCGTCCAGTACCTGCATATTACTTCCTGATACAGAACTGCTGGTTGTACCCGCTGCCGCATTAACCCCATCATCTGAATCTATTTTATCTAAAACTGATGAAGTCTGAATATCATTACCTTCTTTACTGCTTTCACCCTCTGCTAAATTTTGAAGTTTGCCATCCCCTTTTGGAAGTTTTACGCCTAATGCAGTTGCCGCACTCATAATATATTTATTTACGTCATAGTTTACAGTTGTAATTACCTTAACCTTTGATATAAATGCATCTGTTGCAGGTGTATTTGCTGCCTTGCACAATGCTATTGAAGATAAAAAGACCACTACAATCAGCATTTTTGCAGCTGCAATTGTTGAAATAAGATCATTGTTTGTATTTCTTCTGTTTCTCCGGGGAGTACCGGTAGGTCGGGAATATTTTGGTCTTTCAATAATTTCATCCATGACTTACACCCTTTCTTTGGCTGATTAATTATATAAATTATATTTATTTATTTGAAAGAATATTCCATTTAGAAGATTTTATTGTTAACAAAAAAGATACCCTAGTATATGTAGGATATCTTTTAAAATAATACTCTGTTTAAATAATTTAATCCTGCCTTAGCAGTTCTCTCCACGCAAGGTCTCCACGTTCAAGACCCTTTATAAGAACCTCGGCAGATGCTATATTGGTAGCAAAAGGAATATTGTTCACATCACAATGCTTGAATAACAGGTAATTATTGTGGTCTTCTTCACTATTTGCATCCCTGAAATAAATAAGTAAATCAATTTCATCGCAAGCAATTCTGGCTGACAATTGCTGTGCACCCAGACTGCCGTATGCAAGAAGATTGACATTCAACCCTGTGGCTTTGTTGATCATAATACCTGTAGATCGTGTCGCTATTATATGATGATCTTGAAGAATTGACTTGTATGCTATGCAAAAGCTTGTCATTAATTCTTTTTTGTTATCATGAGCTATAAATGCTATATTCATCTAACCAATCACTTGCCTTTGAGTTTATTTGCCTGCATTTTTTACGTTTTTTATAGGAATATTTGCAATAAGAGCCGGAACTACTCTGTCACCTTCTTCACTTTTGGTTCTAGTTAACTGTATATCGAGTGCACCCTCATCAATTTCCATATAATGTTGTATTACTTTTATTATTTCGCCCTTAACCATTTCTAAAAATTCAGGAGAAACGTTAGCTCTGTCATGAATAAGCACCAATTGAAGCCTTTCTTTGGCTACATCCTTAGACGGCTTGGATCTGCCAAAGATTTTAGAGAAATCTATCAGCATACTACTAACCCTCCTTACGTATTTTTAAATCCCAATAATTTTTTAAACTTGTTCAAAAATCCTTCATCATTTTCAAGATTCATAATAGGTACATCTTCACCTTGTATTCTTCTGGTTACATTCCTGTATGCTTGTCCTGCAAGAGATTTTTCATCAGTTACCGCAGGCTCACCTTTGTTTGTAGACACAACAATTTTTTCATCGTCAGGTACCACACCTATCAAGTCTATAGCCAGTATATCAATAATATCATCTATGGTCATCATGTCTCCACGCTTAACCATATCAATTCTTACTCTGTTTATTAAAAGTTTGGGATTTCTTAGTTCATTTGCTTCAAGCAATCCTACAATACGGTCAGCATCTCTTACCGCTGAAACCTCTGGTGTTGTTACTACTATTGCTCTGTTTGCTCCGGCAATAGCGTTTTTAAAGCCTTGCTCGATTCCTGCCGGACAATCTATTATTATGTAATCAAATTCACTTTTCAATTCATTAACAAGATTTATCATCTGCTCAGGTACTACCGCAGACTTGTCTCTTGTCTGTGCTGCGGGCAGCAAATACAATCCTTCGTACCTTTTATCTTTTATCAGAGCCTGCTTCACTCTGCAAACTCCTTCAATAACGTCAACCAAATCGTACACGATTCTGTTTTCTAAGCCCATTACAACATCCAGATTTCTTAGTCCTATATCAGTATCCACAAGCACAACCTTTTTACCAGCCAGTGCCAGACCTGTACCAATGTTGGCAGTTGTTGTAGTCTTACCTACTCCACCCTTTCCGGATGTAATTACAATTACCTCGCCCATACAGCATTGCCTCCAATTCTAAGAAGAAAATATATAAAAAAGAGAATTATTTCAAGTTCATATACATTAAACTATATATTTGTTTTTTCAATTTGTCAATATTGCAGCCTTTTTGAATAGGGCTATCTGGCAGGTAAAAACCGTTCTACATAAAGGGTATCATCCTTTACATATGCCAGTTCAGGTATAGGATTCCCAACTACTCCTTTTTCATCAGGAGGACGTGTTATAATGTCTGCTATTCTAAGTTGTGTGGGATTCAACCCCAAAGCTGCTACAATTGCTTCCTTATTTCCATCACTGCCTGCATGAACTACTCCTCTTAGCAAGCCCATTACAACTATATTTCCGGTAGCTTCAACTACTGCACCGGGATTAACATCCCCAAGTATTACTAGATTTCCGTCAAAATTCACCAATTGTCCTGACCGGACAGTGCCTCTGTAAAACTTTGTCTGTCCCTCTTCTATTCCCTTAAAGAACATATATTTTTTTATCTGATTCTTTCTTTCAACAGCCTTGTCCTGTGATACATTACTTGCTACTGCCTGCACCTGTTCTTTATCTTCTTCAAATGACTCTATCCTTGCTCCGCTTTCTTTTACAAGTATTTCCAACAGCTGAGACTTCTCTTCTTCGTTAAGGAGTCTGCCTCTATACTTTACTGCCAGCTTCGCACCTCTGAAGAATTTACCTGCGGAGTTTACTTTGTCCCTCATACATTGTAGAATTTCACTAAATGCAGGCTCGTCCTTTAAAATAATTGTCAAACCGTTTACAGTCCCTTTAAAAGTTACTGAACTTTCATCCATAATTTTACCCTCCACCTGCCTAACCCTGCGGCATAAATACTTTACTTGGTCAATTGAACTATATCTGCTTTAACAGTATAATCCTTATTGCCTGTTCCGTTTGAATCAAAGTAATATTTAAGTATATCCTTTGCAATAGGTGCTGTGTAAGCACCAAATACACCTCTTTCAACTACTACAGCTACTGCTATCTGAGGCTTATCAGCCGGAGCGTAGCATATAAATAATGCATTTGATGACTGAGTTGCTTCCATTCCTGTTTCAGCTGTACCTGTTTTTCCGGCAACTTTTACAGGCAAATCCTTGAATTTATCTGCAGCTGTTCCATCTGTTGCATTGGCAACCGCAATCATTCCCTGCTGAATTGCTTTCATATTTTCTTTCTTAACCGGAATTATTTCATATTCTGGCTTTGTTTCAGTTACAATAGAGCCATCATACTTTACAACTCTCTTTATTATATGAGGTTTTAAATGCTTACCTCCATTAGCAATAGTAGCTGCATAATTTGCAAGCTGTATTGGGGTAAAGCTGTTATACATCTGGCCTATTGATGACTGTGCAGTGTCCGCAGCAGTCCAGGGATATGGCTCTACGGTCTTTTTATATTCTCTTGAGGAAATAATTCCCTTACTTTCACCTAAGAGGTCAATTCCCGTCTTTTGACCCAGTCCAAACCTTTTGGCCCATTTTACTATATTATCAATCCCAACCCTATTACCAAGGTTGTAAAAGTATGGGTTTGATGACTTCTGTATTGCAGTTATAAGATTAACTGTTCCTAAACCTGCACGATATTGGTTATACTCAATTGACTTTAGCATCAAACCGTCATATTGCTCGTATCCTTTATCAAAATATGTTTCATATGGAGTTGTCTTTCCTTCCTCTAATGCAGCAATTCCAACCAATGGCTTAAAGGTTGAGCCAGGTGTATATATTCCTGCAATGGCTCTGTTATACTCCGAAGTAGTTTTATTTTTAGGATCTGCCAAGGCTGCTTTAGCTTTTTTTGCAGCCTTATCGTCAGGGTCTGCTATAAATATGGATGGGTCATAACTTGGATAATTTGCCAGTGCAAGTACTTCCCCAGTATTAACATCTATAGCAACCGCTGCTCCTGCAAAAGCATCATGATGATTTTTTTTGTTGTTGGACTCCCGGATAAGCTTTATATTTTTTGCCAGGGAATCCATGGCTACCTTTTGAAGTCCCATATCAATAGTTAAAACAACGTCACTACCGGGCTTTACCGCTTCTTCACTAACTATTCTGGGCTTTCCGTTATCATCTATCTCAACACGTCTGTAACCGTTAGTACCTCTCAGATACCCTTCGGTAGTCAGTTCTACTCCTGACTTTCCTATAATATCTGTCATTTTATAGCCTGCATCGCTGTTTTTTGCCAGTTCTTCAGCATCTATAGGTCCTACATGACCAATTAACTGTCCTGCATAATGTGCATCAACATATTTCCTGCTAGGAACACTCTCTATTATTATTCCCGGAAATTCATCACTCCGTTCTTCCAATTCTGCAATTGTCTTTGTACTGATTGAATCTGCAAGAACAGGGTCCATTGAAATTCCTTGAAATCTGAGTGCCATAATATCGTAAGCATCCTTATCAGAGTACTTATCATCAACCTTGAACACCATATCCTTGAAATATTCATATATTTCTTCAGGTGTAGACTCTTGATCAAAACCCTTAAATTCATAGCCTGTCATTATTTTTAGAGTTTTTCTTCTATTTTCATTATTTTTTAACATAGAGCCAAAACCAATCGGGTATGTCATATACTTTGAGAAAGTATTTACGTGTGAGTCACCGTTCTTCTCAAGAACTCTTAAAAGCTTATACATCATTTCATTTAGCTTTTTCGACCCAAGCCCAGTATCCATCAAGAAAATAGAATAGCTAGTAGAATTTATAGCTATAGGAACACCATATCTATCAAGTATATTCCCACGTTCAGCCAAAATGGTAGTGGATCTCCTTATTTTACTTTGGGACTGTGTATAGTAGTTTTCGCCCTGAACCAACTGCATATTTGCCAGCTGGTAAACAATTACGGAGAAAATTAAAACTAAAGCTATTCCCACAATGGTATATCTGTCTTTAAAAAACTGTTTCATTTAACCTCTAAACCTCATTTAGTACCTGTTTTTTTCTTCAACCTCTAAAAATTTCCTATCCAGCAATATGATAATTAAAAATATAAGAATACCCAAAACACAGTTTACTAGTGATTCCGGTAAAATCACAGTTTTTAGTGTTGTAATAAACTCAATTTTTAGACCCAGCAAATAGGATATAAATATAATTGCTGACTCAAAAACGTATGTAGATAAAAAAGTACAAAAAGCCATTACAAGCATATTTTCCTTGAATAGCCTTTTATTTATATTACCCAGTGTAAGTCCTAGGAGCATTCCTACAAGTGCATGATATCCTAAGGCAACACCTATTACGGCATCCATGCACAATCCTGCAGCAAAACCCACAGCGGCGCCGTCGGTCTTGCCTTTCAGCAGTGAAATGCTTACTATTAAAATAATCACAAGATTCGGAGATACTCCAAAAATTGCAAAGTTATTCAAAAATGTAACCTGTGCAGTTACAAATATGAATATAAGTATAGCATATAAAATTACTTTGTTTCTCATTTGTCTGAATTTTCCATTTCTGACTTTGATTGTGCTTCTTTGTTTCTTAGTATTACCACTTGATTTAGTCTTTTTAAATCCGCAGCCGGCTGAATAATTGCATATCTGTCAAGATCACTTTCCCCGGATCTAATTTCCTTGACTGTCCCAATGATAATACCTTTTGGATAAATTCCCCCTATTCCAGAGGTTTCAATTACATCCCCCTGAATCAGGTCAAGTTCTGCAGGAATATATTCCAATTTACACAAGCCCTCTTTTTCCAGCTTAATATCTCCCTTTACAACCACATAGTCACCACTTTTGGCAACAATGGCACTTACAGAACTGCCGTCTTCAATAATGCTTATGATTTTGGAGGAAAAAGGCTGTGCAGACACTACTTTTCCCACAAGTCCCTTACTGGTAATAACCGGCATGTTATAATCAATTCCGTTAGCAGACCCTTTATCCGTTAAAAAGATATTAAAGAGATTTCCGCTATCCCTGGCTATTATATTGGCACCAACAAAATCAGAGTCTGCTAGCTGATCTTTCAAATCAAAAACTTTACGCAAGTCTTCATTTTCCCTTTTCAGCCTTAAATACTCAGTTCTTTCGTTATTTAACTTATCAATTTTTTCTCTTAATTCCTTGTTTTCAGCCTGCAGTCTTTGGACATTATCAAAAAGGTTGATACCTTCCTCAACCTTCTGCCCAGTGTAGGAAAATGCCTTTTCAACAGATGTAAATGGTACTGAAATCAAGTTTCCAATCCAATTTATATTGCTTGCCGGATTTACGGTCAAGCCTATACAAACAATAAGAATTAAAATTATTATTGTTACTATCAATGCCCTGCTTTTAAAATACTTCAAGGAATACTTCTCCTCTCTTAACCCACCTATTTAAAGCTTTTACTTATTTTAACCTCTGTGGTGCTAAAAGAACCTTCTTTAATGTTTCTATTTCCTCAAGAACTTTGCCTGTTCCCAAAGCAACACAATCAAGAGGATTTTCTGCTATTGATACAGGCATACCCGTCTCCTGCTTTATCAGCTTATCCAAGCCATCAAGAAGTGCTCCTCCTCCTGTTAACATTATTCCTCTATCCATAATATCCGCAGCCAACTCAGGGGGAGTTTTTTCAAGAGTAAATTTGATGGAATCTATTATGGCATTAACAGGCTCCTTCAATGCCTCATTTATTTCAGTGGAAGTTATCTCTATGTTTTTTGGTAAACCTGTAATAAGGTCTCTTCCCCTTATCATCATTTTTTCTTCTTTTGCCTTAGGAAAAGCACTGCCTATTGTAACTTTAATTTCCTCAGCAGAACGCTCACCTATCATAAGACTGTATTCCTTTTTAATGTAGTGAGCAATTGATTCGTCCAATTCATCACCGGCAATTCTAAGGGACTTACTTGTAACAATACCTCCAAGAGATATTACCGCAACTTCTGAAGTACCTCCCCCTATATCAACAACCATACTACCAGAAGGTTCTTCTACAGGTAATTCTGCACCAATTGCTGCTGCCATGGGCTCTTCAATAAGATAAGCCTCTTTTGCTCCTGCCTGTAAAGTTGCATCTTCAACAGCTCTCTTTTCAACCTCTGTTACACCTGACGGAACACATATTACAACTCTTGGCTTGCTAAATCTGCCTTGAGACATAGCCTTTTTTATAAAGTACTTTATCATATTCTGAGTTATGTCAAAATCAGCTATAACTCCATCTTTCATAGGTCTAATTGCTACAATATTGCCCGGGGTACGCCCAATCATTTCCTTTGCGGCTTCTCCTACCGCCAATACTTCGTTATTCTTAATGTTAACTGCCACAACAGACGGCTCTCTGACAACAATTCCTTTTCCTTTAACATGTACCAGTGTATTCGCTGTTCCTAAATCTATACCTATATCTCTTGCAAAAAAACTCATTAAGTAGTACCTCCTGTGTATTTTAGCTAAATATATCCTTGTTCTTTTAAACTCACATATCTTCCATCACCCAGTACAATATGATCCAATACCTTTATTCCCAATATGTCTCCAGCATTTACAAGTCTTTCAGTAGTACGTATATCTTCGCTACTAGGTGTAGGATCTCCGCTGGGATGATTATGTACAAAAATAATACTGTTACAACCGCATTTTACAGCTTCGCTGAAAACTTCTCTGGGATGAACAATAGAAGCATTCAAACTGCCTGTTGAAATACTCTCTATTTTCATCACTTTATTTTTTGTATCCAGCAAAATAGCTTTGAACATTTCCTTTTTAAGGTATCGCATTTCTTCCATCATAAGGTTACTTACATCACCGGCACTTTTGATAAAATGACGTACAACTCCGTTGCTGGTTGCTATTCTTTTTGAAAACTCAAGCACAGCTTTTATCTGAATGGCTTTTACACGACCAATTCCCTTAACTCTCATAAGCTGCTCAATAGAGAGGTTGTTAAGTGAGGAAAGTCTTCCGTCATGGGAAAGCTTTAAAACCATCTGTGCAAGCTCCACAGCTGTGTAAGATTTTGTTCCTGTCTTAATTACTATAGCAAGCAATTCGGCGTTTGACAGGCGCTCTGCCCCCACTTCCGACATTTTTTCATAAGGCCTCTCACATACGGGAAGTTCTTTTATTTTTAACCTATCCATGGTTAACCTCGTTATTTTTTGAACAATCTATTCAACTCACATATCTTTCATTATACCATGTTTTTATTTCAATTACATCGTCATTATGTGTTTTGAAGTCGCAATTTTAAGAACTTGCTATCATAAAGCTTTTATTTAATGACACTTTCCTTAAGCTTTTCCAACATATAACTCAATCTAGTTAATGGAAGCCCCACAACATTTGAATAACAACCATTTATTCCCTTTACTAATACCGAGCCTAAGCCCTGTACTGCATAAGAGCCTGCCTTATCAAATGCCTCACCTGTTTTAATATAAGCTCTGATTTTTTCATCATCCAACTCTATAAATTGAACAATGGTTGTTTCATGTTCTATAAGCTCAATATTATTATCCAGGTCTAGTAAGCATATTCCTGTAATAACCTCATGTTCCTTGCCACTAAGTTTTTTGAGCATCTGAAATGCATCTTCAGAATCTTTAGGCTTTCCTAAAATCTCATTATCAATGACAACAATGGTATCTGCACCTAAAACCAAACCTTTCTTTATTCTGTTGGAAACATCTTTAGCTTTGTTATATGCAAGCTGTTCTGCTTTTTGAGCCGGAGTACCTGTCAGCTCGTTTATATTCTCATCAATTTCGCTTGGAATAATTTCAAAGGGTAATTTTATTTGCTGCAGTAAATCTTTTCTTCTGGGTGACGATGATGCCAAAACTATACTTCTCATTTATTATTTCCTCTTACAAATTGGATATTTTTTTAAATATTATATATTTTTATAGGTATTATTTCAAATGTATTGTAGCTTGGTAATTAACCTTTTATGTATTATTTACATTGCAGTATAATATTAGTAATGTATTATATGGATGTATTTATAGATATTACATGTCTTTTTAAAATATATTATTGATAAATATTACTTCTCAAGTATTTATTTTCGAAGTATAATATAATAAACTATTAAAAATAATGTTCAGCAGGTTTTCCAGATCCAAATTAAATTAATTAAAGTAAGTTGGTGATTGAATGAGAATAGAAAAAGTTAATGAAAATGTACTGAAGGTCACAATCACATTAAATGACCTGGAAGAAAGAAATATAGATATTTCTTCTCTGAATTATAATTCACCTGCCGCCCAGGAATTATTCTGGGATATGATGGAACGTGCCGAAGAAGAGTATGGTTTCGCATCCGGGGATTCTCAATTGGTGTTTGAAGCTTCTCCTGAAAGCGAAGACGGATTTGTAGTAACTATTACAAAGATTGACTCAGACGGTGAATTTGAATCCATTCATAAATATATTAAAAGCAAATACAAGAATTCTGATTTGAGACAGAAAAAGAAAAAAAGCAAGGTTTGCTCCACTTTGAACATATACTGTTTTGATTCAATTGAAGACTTATGCCAATTGGCAAAACGGATTTACACTTTGTACAATGGTGACAGTTCTGTTTACCGGCTTAAAAATAGCTACTATCTTCTGCTTGCCGGTTCTTCATCCTCTCCCAAGCTGGACATAATCATGGATGAGTACTCTGTACATGTGGGAAATGCTAACTTTTTCGAAGGCTATCTTAATGAATACGGAGAGAAAATTATCCGGGAAAACGCTTTAGAAACTTTAAACGTTTACTTTTAACTAACCGCTAAAAACGGCTGCATGGGATGCAGCCGTTTTTATTCTATTTGTTATTCATTACCAAATCAATTACCTTGTCATAAGCTTTTGCCAGGTCAAATACATCATCATCAATAAGAGTGTCCTCTTCTATCAATACTTTTCCCTCATCGTCATATATAGTTTTGGATACTCTTTTACCATTGAGAAACTCTCGGTGTTTCTTTTCCATAAGCTCACTCATTGAACCCGATTCAATATTTTCGCCAATGATTTCATTGTTTGTTTGGATTGAATCTGAACTATGGTTTTCTACTCCTGATTCTAACTTTGAAATATCATCTGCAAGAGTAGCTTCAACATTTTCCTGTACAACAATTAGATTTTTACCAAATGTTATAACGCTTTCTCTTGGAATTAATCTTATATTATTTTGGTCTTTAACTGAAATAAACTCTAATGCAAATATTAAACAGTTGTTATCCTCATCTATATAGATATCCCCTATCTCACCTATTAGGCTTCCCTTTTTAGTCATAACTCTTGTACCTTTAACAGGTATATTTTTCTGGAGATGGTCTATGGCAGCGGGTATTTTACTAATATCACTTATTACGGCTTCATTTTCAATGGTAAGTGCATATTCACCGATTCCTATTACATCCTTTGCAGAAATTACTTTTGCATTTAGAATCTGTATTCCGTTTTCTACTACCACATAGTCAACTGCGCCTTTTGCAGCATTAACTATAACTCCCTTTACCTTACCAACTTCTTCACCATCGCAGATGCTAATTATAGGTAAACCTATTATCTCTTCAGTTTTTTTCATTAAAGATGTTCCTCCTTGAAAAATGTAAAACAAAAACTTCCTCTATTGTAAGTTTTTTAAAATTTCTCTTCTAATTTCCGGTTTTAATTCATTACCGTACCTTTGTGCAACACTATTCAAGATGCTGCAAGCCAATTCATTAAGTCCCAATTCCTTATACAGAGTACAAATGTCCAATACTACCCAAAAAACCATATCATTACTGAGACTGCCATAGTTCAAAGCCTTTGTATAGTGCTGTACAGCCAGCTCTTTCTGACCTTTTACTTTGCAGTCAAAAGCTTTCAATACCAATATTTCTGATTCATTGACAGGTTCATAAGTAGGTTCCGCAATTTCTTGTTTGGGGGTATCTTCTAAAGCTTCAACACAAGCAGCAGCTTCTTCAACAGTTGAGTCAAATTCACTATTTTCCTCAACTGATAAATCCTCTGATAAATCCTCCTCAAAGGTTTCATTGTTCTCGGGGATTTCAGGTGTCTTATTTTCTGATATTTCGGGTTTAAAATAACTCTTTGTCCTTACAAAAAACCTTTCTATTACCAAACTGCAATTTATTGAACTTAGCCTGTCAGGAAGACAAACAGAAACAATTATGCTTATGGTAAAAGCCAAGATTAAAAAGAAAATAGAAGCTATAATTACAAAAAATAAAAATTCAATCTTAGGATTAATATTCCAAAAACTATCTATATATCCAAATATAGTATTATAAGCCGGATTGAAAGTAATACCTAGAATAACCGATCCTAATGAAATCGACAATAAAGTACCCAAATCAAGCTCTCTTGATTTATATAAATAGTAAAAAGCCATCAAAGTTGTAATTAGTATAGTCGCAGTTGCCATTATACTATTTGTCATATGGTCCTCCGGATATAACTCTCTAATTATCATTAGTATACATAATTGTACTAAAAATATTATATTCGTCATAAATCGACAAAATTCCTTCTTGATTTTAATTTTTTTAAAAATAGCTCTGTTAAAGCCTAATGTTATTTTATCAATTCTTTTCTCAAACATGAAAAAGACCTCCTAAATACGAAGGCCTAAGCATTTATAAACTTTAGAATTTTAATGATAATACCTAAATTTCCATTAATTTCTCTTCAGTTTACAATAGCAGAGTTCTTTATAGTATGAGTACCATAATCTTTATATGCTATCTTTTTGATTATACTTTATGTGATTTTCCCGAATTTTGTCACTGTAATTGCCACTGCCGTCATATCCTTCTTGCATTTTATTTTAACATTTATTTAATAATATGGCAATATAATACTTTATCATACTCTTGAAACTAAAAAACAGCTCCAAAGGATAAAACCCTCACAGCTGTTTTCAGTAATATTTTGTTGGTTTAAGTTATTTTAAACTGTCCTTTTTATATACCAACGCATTTTCCAATACGGTATGCATATCAGAAGCACATATGAAATTTAAAGACTGTCTTACATTCTCAGGTATTTCTTCTATATCTTTTTTATTGTCCACCGGAAGAATTATAGTCTCAATTCCAGCTCTATGTGCTGCCAGCACCTTTTCTTTCAATCCACCGATTGGAAGAACTCTGCCTCTTAAGGTAATTTCCCCTGTCATAGCTACCTTTCTGTTTACCGGCACTCCTGACAAGGCAGATACCATTGCCGTTGCAAGTGTAATTCCGGCTGATGGTCCGTCTTTAGGAATTGCACCTTCGGGAACATGAATGTGTATGTCATTTTTTTCATAAAACTTCTCATCTATTTTCAATTCTGTGCATCTTGATCTTATGAAACTCATAGCAGCCTTGGCGGATTCTTTCATAACATCGCCCAAATGCCCTGTGAGTTCCAACTTACCGTTCCCCTGCATAAGGTTTACTTCTATGGAAAGTGTGTCACCTCCAACAGGTGTCCATGCAAGCCCTGTGGCAATACCAATTTCATCCTTTTCCCCTGCATAATCAAATCTGAATCTCTTAACACCAAGGAATTTTTCAAGGTTGTTCTTGTTTACTGTAACTGATTTTTTATTTTCAGATACCAAAATCTTTGCAACTTTTCTGCAAACAGAGCCTATCTCTCTTTCAAGATTTCTTACTCCTGCTTCACGGGTATAGTAATTGATTATATCTCTTATGGTTTTTTCATCTATTCTTATATTTTTTGATGTAAGTCCGTGAAGCTTAATCTGCTTTGGAAGCAGATATTTCATAGCTATATTTGCCTTGTCCTCCTCAGTATAACTGGAAAGATTAATTACTTCCATTCTATCAAGCAGTGGCCTTGGTATTGTATCCAAAGTGTTTGCAGTAGTAAGGAACATTGCATTTGACAGATTAAAAGGCAATTCAATATAGTGGTCTCTGAAAGCAAAGTTTTGCTCTGAATCCAGCACTTCCAGCATTGCTGAGGCAGGGTCACCTCTAAAATCAGAGCTCATTTTATCTATTTCATCCAGAAGTATCAAAGGATTGTTTGAGCCTGCCTGTTTTAAGGCTGATATAATTCTTCCTGGCATTGAGCCCACATATGTTCTTCTGTGTCCTCTTATCTCTGACTCATCCTTAACACCGCCAAGAGAGATACGTACATAGTTCCTGTTCAGTGCTTTTGCAATAGACTTTGCAATGGATGTCTTACCCACTCCCGGTGGTCCTACAAGACAAAGAATAGGGCCTTTCAGGCTGTTTTTCAGCTTCTGGACCGCTAAATATTCTATTATTCTTTCCTTTACCTTCGTAAGACCGTAGTGGTCCTTTTCCAGAATTTCTTCTGCACTTTTCAAATCTATATGCTCTTGTGTTGATTTATTCCATGGCAAGTCAAATATCCAATCAAGGTAGGTTCTAATCACACCGCCTTCGGCAGAGCCCTGCGGCATTTTCAAAAGCCTATCCAATTCCTTATTAACCTTCTTTTCAACCTCTTCCGGAAGTCCGGCTGATTTTAATTTTTCTCTGTACTCCTCTACCTCACCGGCAATCCCATCTCTATCGCCAAGTTCAGTTTGAATTGCCTTCATCTGTTCACGAAGATAGTATTCTTTCTGGAGCTTATCTATTTGCTTTCTTACTTTTGCGTTTATATCTTTTTCAATCTCAAGTATTTCTATTTCCTGATATAAGATTTCCAGTAGTTTTTCAACCCTTCTTAATGGGTGAAATTCTGAAAGTATGGCCTGCTTCTGCTCAACCTTCAGAGGTATATTATTTGCTATTATATCGGAAACCTGACTTATATTGCTAATCTCCACAACCGAAAGAGCTGTATCAGGAGAAATCTTCCCGCTTAGTTTTACATAATCTTCAAAGGCCGAAATTAGCCTTCTTTTTAAAGCTTCTACTTCATTTCCCTCAAAGTCCTCTTCTTCTACCCTTGTTTCAACCACTTCTACAATGAAAAAAGGATCATCTTGGACAATTTTCTTTATTTCAGCTCTGTTTATACCTTCAACAAGAACTCTTATTGTATCACCCTGTAGTTTAAGTAACTGCTTAACCTTTGATACAGTACCGATTGAATAAATATCATCAGCACCTGGAGAATCAGTGGAAGCATCTTTTTGTGCTACAAGAAAAATCAGTTGGTCATTGATCATTGCCTCTTCGAGTGCCTTTATGGATTTATCCCTTCCTACATCAAAGTACAGGGTCATAAAAGGGAAAACCGTTAGTCCCCTGAGCGGAAGCAGCGGTAATTGTTTTTTCTGTTTTTTTTCACTTTTGTCAGCCATGTCTATCCTCTCATTTTTCCATAAAATATTCCAATTAGCATTAATTATTATAACCTTATTGACTTTCCAGTTCAACTGATAAATCCCTTTTTCAGGTATTTATCAATTACATCTGATTACGAGGCCTCTTTCAGAATCAACGGTTACTACTGAACCTGATTTCAATATCTTAGTAGCATTTTCAGCCGCTACTATTACAGGTATATCCAGTGCCAAACCAACTGTTGCAGTATGGCAAGACTGTCCGTGTTCTTCCACAACTATGGCAGAGGCTCTCTTTATTATTGGGAGCATTGAGTTATCTGTAAATGGAACAACTAATATATTGCCGTCGCTGAATTTATCCATAGCTTCTTTTCCGTTCTGTGCAACGCATAATTCGCCTGTTGCACAAGCTGTACCAATTCCATCACCCTGAACCAACACTTTTCCTACTATATGAACTTTAAGTGTATTGGTTGTTCCGCTTATTCCGGCAGGCATTCCGGCTGTTATTACCGCCAAATCACCATTCTTTACAAGACCAGACTCCAACGCTTTTTCAACGCCGTTATCAAACATTTCATCTGTTGTATTAGCAACTCCTACTAAATATGGCGATACTCCCCAGGACAAGTTCAACTGTCTTTGCACCTTTGGATTTGCTGTTGTTGCAATAATCGGGCATGCAGGACGAAATCTGGCTATCATTCTTGCTGTGTGTCCCGACTGCGTAACCGTTATTATGGCAGAAGCCTTTAAGTCCAATGCCGTGGTACAGGTTGCATGACTGATAGCATTTGTAACACTGGAATTTAATTCGGTACGTGTAGTTGTGAATCTCTTCCAGTAATCCATTGAGCTTTCAGCCTTTTCAGCAATTCTTGACATTACTTCTATAGTTTCAAGAGGGTATTTTCCCGCTGCTGTTTCTCCTGAAAGCATTACACAGCTTGTTCCGTCAAATATAGCATTTGCAACGTCACTGGCTTCTGCTCTTGTAGGTCTTGGATTTCTAATCATAGAGTCAAGCATTTGGGTAGCAGTTATTACAGGTTTACCTGCCTGATAACACTTTTCTATAATGTTCTTTTGAACAATAGGAACCTCTTCTACGGGTATTTCAACACCAAGGTCTCCTCTTGCTACCATTATTCCGTCAGAAACCTTAAGAATATCATTAAAGTTTTTTATACCCTCTCTATTCTCTATTTTTGATATTATCAATATGTCCTTGCCACCATTCTTTTCAAGAACCTTTCTTATTTCTATAACATCCGAAGCTTTTCTGACGAATGAGGCTGCAATAATGTCAAAGTCATTTTCTATACCAAATTTGATATCGTCAATATCCTGTTTCGTCAATGCAGGCAGTTTGATTTCCGCACCTGGTACATTTATTCCCTTGTGATTTCCTACTGCTCCGCCGTTAAGAACCCTGCAGTAAATATCCTTGTTCTTTATTTCGGTAACTTCAAGTTCAACCAAACCATCGTTAATAAGTATCTTGCTTCCTTTTGAAACATCTTTATAAAGTTCTTTATAGGTAATTGTACATTTTGTTTCATCACCTATTATATCCTTGTTAACAAGTATAAACTCATTATTTTCTTCAAGTATGACCTGACCGTCCTTAAATTTGCCGGTTCGTATTTCAGGCCCTTTTGTATCAAGTAATAAAGGTATAGGAAGATTAAGTTCTTCTCTTATTTTCTTTACTAAGTCTGCCCTCTTTTTATGTTCTTCATGTGTTCCATGGGAAAAATTCAATCTTGCCAGATTCATTCCGCCAAGCATCATTTTCCTTAATATGTCTTCACTATCAGAAGCAGGCCCCAATGTGCAAATTATTTTTGTTCTCCTCATATTCGTCCTCCATATATACCATTTATTTTGTTTTAAATTGTTATTAATATTACTGTTTTATTGCATAATCATCTAATTTATGATATTTTATTTTTTGCTCCTTGTCCACATAAAATTATTTTGTTATTTTGGTTATACCCATGTTTTAAACATTTAATCTCTTAAATTATCACATCCGTATTATTATTATCAAACTGCAAAAAATAATTATCACTAAAGCATTGGAGGTATTTTAAATTAATGGAAAAACAAGCACAGGAAAGAGAAAGATTTTCAACAGGATTAGCAGCATTTTTTGCAACTTTAAGTTCTGCCGTGGGTCTCGGGAATATTTGGAAATTTCCTTATCTTACAGGCAATTACGGAGGTGGGGCTTTTCTACTTATATATTTTATATGTGTTGTTCTTGTAGCGCTGCCTGTTATGATAAGTGAACTGTATATCGGGAGAAGGACCAGAAAAAATACTATAGGCGCTATATCTGCTATTAAGCCCAGAGGGCCATGGAAAATAATAGGGTATATGGGTATATTGTCGGCTTTTTTTATTCTTTTCTTCTACAGTTCTGTGGCAGGCTGGGTCTATTCCTACATTTTTAAGAGTTTATCAGGAACTTTCGCCAACAGTTCTTATGAAGACATGGACAACATATTCAATCAAACGGCTTCTTCCCCTGTTGCCCCTATTATATGGCAGTTTGTGGCTATTGCAGTAGTAGCGTCTATTCTGGTGCTGGGTGTAAAAAAAGGAATTGAAAGAATGACCAAAGTTTTGATGCCTGTGTTACTGATTCTTATTATAATTTGTGATATACGTGCACTGACATTGCCAGGTTCTATGAAGGGAATAACTTTCATTTTCAAAGTAGATTTCTCCAGCATCACAAAAGAAGTTATTTTAATGGCATTAGGACTTTCTTTTTTCAAATTGTCTTTAGGAATGGGAACAATAATTACCTACGGCAGCTACTTTACTTCTAACGACAACATGATAGCTACCGCCGGAAGGGTTGCCGTATCAGATACTATTGTTTCGCTTCTGGCGGGATTAGCAATTTTCCCGGCAGTTTTCTCCTTTGGCATGACTCCTCAACAAGGCCCCGGGCTGCTATTTAAAACTATTCCGTTGGTATTTTCAAAAGTACCCTTTGGTAGAGTACTAATAGTTCTTTTCTTTGTATTGTCGGCCATTGCAGCAACAACCGCAATGCTCTCAATGCTTGAAGTTGTAGTTACCTATTTTGTAGAAGAAAAAAAGGTGTCAAGAAGAAAAGCAGTATTAATATGTTCCTCCATAGTTATGATTATAGGAACATTTGCTACTATGTCTCAGAACAGTGATAATCCTATAAGCAAAATAAAACCTTTCGGCTTAAGCTTATTTGATTTCTTCGACCAGGCTTCTTCAAATGTATTGTTGCCTCTTGGAGGACTGCTAATTGCATTGTTCGCAGGTTATATTATAAATAAAAAAGATATTCAAACAGAACTTTCTAATTATGGAGAGTTGAAAAATCAGACACTTATAAGGATTTATACTTTTTTGGTAAGGTATATTGCACCGGTTCTACTGTTTATTGTTTTTATGAGTATGATAGGAGTATGGGGATAACGCAATTTATGCGTTTCCCCATCTCTTATTTAAAAAGAATATTATCTTTCGCTCAGTGGCAAGAATTTCTGTGGCTTTGAAATACTCTTGTATGCAGGTCTTATTATCTTTTGCATAGATACTACCTCTTCAATTCTGTGGGCACACCATCCGACTATTCTAGCAACTGCAAATAAAGGTGTGAACAGCTCGGTTGGAATTCCTAGTGCATCATATACAAATCCTGAGTAAAGGTCAACATTGGCACATATATTTTTAGTTGTACCTTTTGCCTGTGCAAATACTTCAGGTGCAATCCTTTCAACAGAATCATATAAGAGAAATTCTCTTTCTCTACCCTTTTCAATTGCAAGCTGATGTGCCTTTTCCTTTAGCAGTATTGTTCTTGGGTCTGACAAGGTATATACGGCATGACCCATTCCATATATTAGGCCTGCTCTGTCAAAGGCTTCCTTGTTGATTATCTTTACCAGATAATTTCTAACTTCGTCATCATCAGCCCAATCTTCAACGTGTTCTTTTATATCTGCAAGCATATTCATTGCTTTAATGTTTGCTCCACCGTGCTTCGGTCCCTTCAGAGAGCCTACTGCAGCCGCAATAGCGGAATATGTATCTGTTTCAGTAGATGAAACTACTCTTGCTGCAAATGTTGAATTGTTTCCTCCTCCATGCTCTGCGTGAAGTACCAGTGCAAGGTCAAGAATTTCCGCTTCAGTCTGAGTATATTTATTATCCGGCCTAATCATGTACAGTATATTTTCAGCAGTTGACAATTCTGGAACTGGACTATGTATGTAAAGGCTTTGACCTCCGTAATAGTGAGACTTTGCCTGGAATCCGTAAGCAGCCATTGTTGGAAATCTTGCAATCAACTCAATGCTCTGCCTTAAAAGATTTTTAGGGTCTATACCGTCGGGATCTTCATCATATGAATATGACGCAAGTACACTTCTTGCCAGCTTGTTCATAATGTCTGAACTGGGTGCCTTTAATATCATATCCTCAGTAAAGCCATTGGGTAATGCTCTTAATCCTCCCAACAACTCAGTAAATTCTGACAATTCTTGGCTATTTGGTAGCTTTCCAAACAACAGCAGATAACATACTTCTTCAAAGCCAAATCTTTTCTCCTGCTGAAATCCTCTTACCAGTTCGTATACATCTATACCTCTATATACAAGACGACCTTCATCCTCTTTTCTCTCGCCTTCGTACATAACATAACCGTGAACCTCACCTATTTCGGTCAATCCTACCAAAACGCCGGAACCATCGCTATTTCTTAGTCCTTTTTTTACACTGTATTTTGTAAAGTATTCCGGGTCAATTTTGTTTATACAATCAACTACACTTATCATCTTATCAATATAAGCATTTAACTTTTTTTCCATACTTCCTCCATTTCCGGCATTGGATAAATACATTTATACCTGTGCCACTATTTTTCTAAATAAACTAATTTATTTTGTTCTAGAATGAATTATCAGAGATCAGTTCTTTCACAAAAAGTTCCTAATTATTCTAATTGTATAATAATTCATTTCTCAGTGCAAGTTTAATTTGTTAAAAATTCATCAATATCAGTATGCATTTTTTTAGAACCTTTATCCCCCAGCACTTATCAAAAAAAATAAAAGCTTGAGTCAATCAGGGAAATATCCGTGTATAACTCAAGCCTTTTATTTATGTGTATAATTATTCTCTAGGATCAGAAAATCTTACTTTCCGCAGCATTTTTTATACTTTTTGCCACTTCCACAAGGACATGGGTCATTTCTCCCAACTTTATTGCTTACAGCAATTCCTGCCTTTCTATATTCAGTAGTGATTTCTTTTCTTCTTTCAGCAGATAGTATGCCTTCCCATTCAGGAAGATTGTATAACCATTCTGCTTTGGCATCTAACATGTTATAATACAGCTTTTCGTAATCTATTTCCACATCCAGAACTGTTGTTTCTTCTAATGACTCCAAATCAATCTCTTGTACAAGACTGGTATTTATTCCATCCAAAAAACCTGTAAATATAACATTGTCCATATTGAATGTGCTTGCAAGTTCTTTGAGTTCGCCTTTTAAGGTCTTTAAATTATTACCTAATATATATGCGTAGTTATCTTTTTCCTTTAAAAAATAATCTTTCCAGAAAGACTCATTTTCTTGTGGAGTTCTTTCAGCATCCGCTAGTTCTCTCCACTGTTCGTATATCGACATAACAACTACTCCTTTTCTTATAAAATCTCATGATATTATACCATAAACATATTAATCATACACTAATTATTTAATTCCATACAACATAAAATTTTTGCATAATTCTTTTTTATTTAATACTTATGTTAACTTTTCCTAATTCCACAGCATATATTGATATATGACTACTAAAATTTATTAAAAACATGGTGGTGAATTTTATGGATTATGACTTTATTGACATCAATAAAACAGACAGTCTGAGACAAATGCCCGGTATTTCATATATCAGGCTGTTTCACGCTTCTCCGAGAACTCCTGCTGTTGATGTTTATGCAAATGACAGACTTATTGCCAGGGGGCTTTCTTATGGGCAGTTTACTGAATATATGCCCTTAGCTACAGGCACGTACAATATTGAAGTATATCCTGCTGGACAGAAGAATGCTCTTATATTACGTATAAATTTCCCTGTATCAGAAAAACAGGTATTCACTCTGGCTGTAATAGGTATCCTTCCAAGAATAGGGATACTGCCTGTTGAAGATGAATATGAAACTCTCGCTCCCGGAAGAGTCAACATCAGGTTTGCAAATCTCTCTCCCAATTCTGGAAACCTTGATCTCGTTTTAAGAGGAGGCCCAGAAGTATTTACAGATATAGGATATACAGAAGTTTCTGATTACAGAAGCTTCCCTCTAGGAAGATACAACTTTTTTGTCAGACCGTCCAACTCATCAACCAACCTTCTACTTGTACCTGTAAATCTTCTCCCCAGAAGAAACTTGACTTTCTATGTTGTCGGAAATCCAAGTATTCAACCCGGTTTACAAGTATACATCCCTATGGACGGTACTACTTATTTGAGAGTATAAAAACAAAAGGGAGCTTTTCACATTTTTTGTGAAGCTCCCTAATTTCACTAGAATTCACAACTACCTGTAGTTCTTGGAAAAGGAATTACATCTCTAATATTTGTTATTCCTGTGAGATACATAATCGCTCTCTCAAAACCAAGACCAAAGCCTGCATGCTTTGTTCCTCCGTATTTACGAAGGTCAAGGTACCACTGATAATCTTCCTTGTTAAGACCCATTTCATCCATCTTCTTCTCAAGGACATCAAGACGTTCTTCCCTCTGACTTCCGCCTATTATTTCACCTACACCAGGTACCAGAAGGTCCATTGCTGCTACCGTCTTATTATCATCGTTTAACCTCATATAAAATGCTTTTATCTCTTTTGGGTAATCGGTAACAAATACTGGTTTCTTGTATACCTGTTCCGTAATGTATCTTTCATGCTCTGTTTGAAGGTCAGCACCCCACTCCACAGGATATTCAAACTTGTCCTTATTCTTTTTCAATATCTCAATAGCTTCTGTATAAGTAATGTGTGCGAAATCAGAATTAACAACGTTATCCAGTCTTTCTAAAAGACCTTTATCTACGAAGCTATTAAAGAACTGCATCTCTTCAGGTGCATTTTCAAGAACATAATTAATAACATATTTAAGCATATCTTCTGCAAGCATCATGTCATCTTTTAAATCTGAAAATGCAATTTCAGGTTCAATCATCCAGAATTCCGCTGCATGTCTAGCAGTGTTGGAGTTTTCAGCTCTGAAAGTAGGTCCGAAGGTGTATATGTTCTTAAATGCCAAAGCATAAGCTTCACCCGTAAGCTGACCGCTTACTGTAAGGCTTGTTTCCTTTTCAAAAAAGTCCTGTGAAAAATCTATCTCACCGTTTTCTGTTCTTGGAGGATTTTTCATATCCAGTGTAGTAACCCTGAACATCTGTCCTGCGCCCTCACAGTCACTTCCTGTAATAAGGGGAGTATGAACATAGACAAAACCCCTCTCCTGAAAGAATTTGTGTATGGCGAAGGCAGCCAGAGATCTTACTCTGAAAACAGCAGAAAATGTGTTTGTTCTTGGTCTCAAATGTGAGATAGTCCTTAAAAATTCAAAGGAATGTCTTTTCTTCTGGAGCTGGTAGTCCGCAGGACATAGGTTCTCAATGGATATCCTCTTTGCTTTTACTTCAAAGGGCTGTTTTGCGTTTGGAGTCTCCACCAATTCACCTTCAACCTCTATGGACGAACCAACAGAAAGTTTTGCAACCTCTTTAAAGTTTTCAAGATTACCTTCTTCAAATACAATCTGAAGATTTTTAAAGAAAGTACCGTCGTTTAGTTCAATGAAACCAAAGGTTTTTGAATCACGGACTGTTTTTACCCATCCAGGAACTGTTATGGTCTTTCCAATATATTCATTCGGTGACCTGAATAATTTTTTTATCTCTGTATAACTCATTTACCCGTACTCCTTTGTACATTTGTTTTACATAACATACTCTAGTCTATAATATGTCAAAATATATTAAATTAAAAGTACCTGTATAAAATTTTAGTACCCCATTGTACATTTTATATAGGTTATTATAGTAATTCTATGTTATTTTGTGAACATTCTTCTATCATATCATCGCTCCATATTGAAGCCTGAACCTCTCCGATATGGGCCTTTCCCAAAAAGAACATGCATATTCTTGATTGGCCGATTCCTCCGCCGATTGTGTAAGGAAGCTCTTTGTTTAAAAGATCCTTGTGGAATTTAAGATTCTTTCTGTCTTCACAGCCAGCTTTTTTAAGCTGTGCCAAAAGTGAATCCTCGTCTACTCTAATTCCCATTGAAGAAACTTCATATGCTATATCCAGAACAGGATAATAGAAAACTATATCTCCATTCAGTGACCAATCATCATAGTCTGGAGCTCTACCGTCGTGTTTAATACCGGACTTCAGAGTATCTCCTATTTTCATAATGAATATAGCTTTCTTTTCTTTTGCAAGGGCAGTTTCTCTTTCCTTTGGGGTCAATTCAGGATACATATCCTCAAGTTCCTGAGTGGTTACAAAGAATATATCTTCCGGAAGGTATCTTTGCAAGTTTGGATACAGTCCTGCCAAATAATCCTCAGTTCTTTTGAATACTGAGAAAATCTTTTTTACAATTGATTTTAAGGTTTCTTCGGTTCTTTCACTTTTTTGGATTATCCTCTCCCAGTCCCACTGGTCAACATATACTGAATGAAGATTGTCCATATCCTCATCTCTTCTGATTGCATTCATATCTGTATAAAGGCCTTCTCCCGGTGCAAAACCGTATCTTTTGAGTGCCATTCTCTTCCATTTCGCAAGTGAATGAACAACTTCTACAGTATCTCCTCCGATACCTTTTACATCAAAAGCCACAGGTCTTTCAGTACCGTTGAGGTTGTCATTCAAGCCTGTTTCAGGTCTTACGAATAATGGCGCAGAAACCCTGGTTAAATTCAATTCCTTTGCAAGTTCATTTTCAAAATAATCTTTTGTCTTTTTTATGGCTACTTCTGTCATACGTATGTCAAGGCTTGGTTTATAGCCTTTTGGCTTAATCAAACTGTTCATGTTACCCTCCTGAAAAATTATTATTCAAAACATAATAAATCTCTAAAATTTGCAAGTCGCAAAACAGCTAGTGTCATTTTATCACACTTTCAGGAAAATATATAGTAAATTGCCATTGGCAGACAAAAAAGCATAATAACCGAATCCTATGGTTATTATGCTTTTAGGTTCTCATTAATTACATCATTGAATCAAGAGTATTTTTTACTTCAATAAGGAATTGCTCTGTATTTACAGTCTTTATATCCTTCAATTCTGAAAGAGCAGCCAAATCCTTTGTCATTATACCGTTTTCAATTGTCTTTATTGAAGCCTTTTCAAGCTTGTCCGCAAATTCCACAAGTTCATTTATTCCGTCCAGTTCCCCTCTCTTGCGGAGTGCTCCTGTCCATGCAAACAATGTAGCCATGGAGTTAGTGGAGGTTTCCTGTCCTTTCAAGTGCTGATAGTAGTGACGCTGAACTGTTCCATGAGCTGCTTCGTATTCATAGTAACCTTCAGGTGATACAAGAACAGAAGTCATCATTGCAAGACTTCCGAAAGCAGTAGCTACCATATCTGACATTACGTCACCGTCGTAGTTCTTGCAGGCCCATATGAATCCACCCTCAGACCTTACAACACGTGCAACTGCATCATCAATTAAGGTATAGAAATATTCTATTCCAGCTTCCTTGAATTTTGCATCATATTCTTTTTCGTATATCTCTTGGAAAATATCTTTAAATGTATGGTCATATTTCTTTGAAATGGTATCCTTTGTAGCAAACCATACATCCTGTTTCACATCCAGTGCATAGTTGAAGCAGGATCTTGCAAAACTTTCTATTGACTTGTCAATGTTGTGCATTCCCTGTATAACACCGGCGCCTTTGAAATCATGGATTGTCTCTCTGGTTTCTTCACCTTTTTCGTTTGTAAATACCAATTCTGCCTTTCCTGCTCCGGGAACACGGTATTCTACATTCTTATAAACGTCGCCGTATGCATGTCTTGCTATTGTTATAGGCTTTGTCCATGTTTTAACAAAGGGTTTAATGCTGTCAACCAATATAGGTGCACGGAAAACTGTTCCATCAAGAATTGCTCTTATTGTTCCGTTAGGGCTTTTCCACATCTGTGTAAGGTTGTATTCCTTTACTCTTTCTGCATTTGGAGTTATAGTTGCACATTTTACTGCAACACCGTATTTTTTAGTAGCAATAGCAGAATCTGTAGTTACTTGGTCTCCTGTCTTTTCTCTGTACTCAAGCCCAAGATCGTAATATTCTGTTTTGAGGTCAATATAAGGATTTAAAAGAATGTCCTTAATCATTTTCCAGATTACTCTGGTCATTTCGTCTCCATCCATTTCAACCAGTGGAGTTTTCATTGATATTTTTGCCATATATATACTCCTTTTTAGTTATTTTACTCAGATTGTACTTTATCTCCAGTAAAATCCGAGTTTATTATACAAAGTCAGTTTGTTACAGATTTCACACACTACTTTAATATAGCATATGAGAAGGATGTATGTAAACTGTTTAACAAGCTGATATACTAAAATCCGTATAAAAATCGGGCTGCTGCAATACAGAATTTTATTGTTTTAGCACCGTACTCCCGAATAAAATTATATCAATGGTTGCTACCAAGCTTCCATTGATATAATTTATACTCTAAATACAAGTTAATAAAAATAAAATTTAATTTTACGAAAGCCTCATTTCGTCTACATTACCGCTTCCACCTCATGCGTACTTCCATCGTCAACAAGCTCTATTCTGTTGGTCTCGTAACGTTTACCGTCTATGGTTATTCTTTGAATGGCTCTATTTTTGTGTCCCGGATTTTTTACTGTTATATTGTAAACTGAGCTGCCATAAACATATCTGACGGAGTATTCCATCATACTCTGTGGTATACATGGGTCCAGCAAAATGGAATTTCCCTGCTTTTTAAGTCCTAAAAGATGATCTATACCTATCCTGTACATCCAGCCAGCTGCTCCGGTATACCATGTCCATCCACCTCTTCCTTCATTTGGATAAACTGCATATACATCGGCAGCCATGACGTAAGGCTCCACTTTGTAGGTCATACTTTCATTCTTTGTTCTGGCATGATTTATAGGATTAATCATATTAAACAGCTCCCATGCACGTTCTCCATCTCCTAGTTTGGAAAATGCGTAAATAACCCAAGTAGCCGCATGAGTATACTGACCTCCGTTTTCTCGCACTCCAGGTAAATAGCCCTTAATATAACCAGGGTTTAGTTCACTGTCATAGAACGGCGGAGTCAGCAGCTTGATAAGTCCGTTTTTCCTGTCAACCAGATATTTTTCTACGGCACTCATTGCTTCCTCTACTCTGGTGTTTTTTGCTGCACCAGTTATTGCGGCCCATGATTGTGACAATGAGTCTATCTTACATTCATCATTTTCTATTGACCCCAGAGGCGTTCCATCATCAAAATATGCACGTCTATACCAACTTCCATCCCATGCTTCTTTTTCAATTGCTTGTATAATAGCATCTGCCTTTATTTTGTAGTTTTCTGCCCTCTCAGTATCTCCCATTTTATTACAAATAGGAATCATTCTAAGCAGTACACAATACATGAACCATCCCAGCCAGATACTTTCACCTTTTCCGTTAACACCTACAAGATTCATTCCGTCGTTCCAGTCTCCGCCGCCCATTAGCGGTATTCCATGGATTCCGAATTTCAGGCCATGGTCTATAGCTCTGATACAGTGCTCGTAAACTGTCCCCTTCAGACCTGAATCACCGGGTATCTCATATCTTTCGTGTTCATTTTCCTTTAGGATAGGAGATGTAATATACCGTTCCTCTATATTAAGTATATCAAAATCTCCCGTTGCATTTATATAATCGCATGTTACGTAAGGCAGCCACAGCAAATCATCAGAATACCTGGTTCTGATACCATTCATTTTTTGATTATGCCACCAGTGCTGAACATCCCCTTCTGGGAACTGGTGTCTACAATGCAAAAGTATCTGGTTTTTTGTAAGCTCCGGCAAGCTATAAACAACTGCCATTACATCCTGCAGCTGATCACGGAAACCAAATGCCCCTCCTGCTTGATAGAAGCCTGATCTTGCCCATATTCTGCAGGAAAGTACCTGATATTGTAACCATCCATTCAGAAGCAGGTTCATTGATTCGTCAGGAGTTTTTACCTGTATGTGTCCCAGTCTTCTATTCCAACTGTCTTTAACTTTTTCTAATTCATTTTTGGCATTTCCGATATTTCTAAACGCCCCAATGACTTCCGAAACCTTTTCAGAATTATCTTGCCCAAGCAGGAATACTATTTCTTTTATCTCACCGGGTTTTAGCCTTATACTTGACTTTATTACCGCACATGCATCAATACCTGCTCCTGTATTAGAATCAAGTTTTTCCCTCATACCTGCCGGGTTTTGCATATCCATATCCGGGCCAAAAAATTTCAAGCGGCTGCCGGTGTAGGATATTTCACTCTCTGAAGAAGCCAGAAAAGCTCTTAATCCTCTGAAATCTGCATTGTAAACATTATCAATTAATATTGCATTTGCAGCATCATCAAAACCAGTAACAATATACGGTGATGTCTGGGAAAAATCTGTACCCAGTACAGGCCTAAAATAATATGCTGTTTCCAGAGTCATTTCTCTTGTTGTGGTATTTTCCAATTTCAATATACTTAATTTCACAGCTGCTTCTGTTGCTGCAAACTGTGTAAGGGTTTGATTGATTCCGTTACTGTTATGCCTGAAGCAGGTATATCCGAAGCCATGTCTTATGGTATACGGTTCTGTTTCTCTTACAGGCAAAGGAGTACAACTCCACACTTTACCGCTTTGAGTGTTACAAATATATATTATCTCCGATGGAGTATCGGTAATGGGGTCGTTTATCCAGGAGGTCAGTTTATTCTGACTACTGTTAAGATGCCATGTATAGCCTCCTCCTGACTCGGTGCATATGAATCCAAATTTTTCATTGGCAATTACATTTACCCATGGTGCAGGAGTACTCATTCCAGCACCTAATTGGATAACATATTCTTTACCATCTTTAGCAAAACCGCCAAAGCCGTTAAAAAACAAAAGTTCTTCGGATATTACAGCATTTTTCCTAATGTTTTCGTCTATCAGAGTTGATGTAATAACCTCCTCCGGAGAAACCTCGGAAATCCCATGAGTTTCAACATTCAGAGATTTTTCAATACCTTCTATTACGTCCATCAATGACGAAATACCCTTATCAGCATCCAATACTATTTTTGCACATGCATAAAGCAGATTTTTTTGTTCTTCATTCATCTGCCTTGAATTTCGTATGAATATACCGCCTCTTTTATCCATAAGATCAAAAGGTCTTCCCGAAACAGCCATATCCCGTATCATTTCAAATATAGGCTGTATATAGGATTCTTCATCCGTAAGCAGAATTACCAAATCAAATACAACCCCTTTGATTCTATAGAAATCATGTAATTTCAAAGCCCAGTCAACCTCTTCAAAGCTGTCTCTGCTTTTTACCGTAACAAGTACAATAGGCAAATCCCCTGATATACCAAAAGGCCACAAATCAGGCTGACTCAAAGAATTTCTCAGGATATATTCGGCCTGATCTCTTCTGTCAATGCCAAATATCATTCGAGGTAAAAGTCTAAGGTAATTTTTCTCGTCATCGGCATTGACGTTTATAAAGCCTGCTTCTACAATGCTTCTTGTCCATGCCATTTCAATGACTCTATCTGCCGCTGCGGGGTCACTGTATTTTGCCAGCATTTCAACAGCTGTTTTCCTGCTGTCGCATGCTCCCATGCAAAAATTGACTACAGTACTTTCTCCCGGCTCAACTATAACCCTTATTCTCAAACTGAAAACAGGGTCAAGTACAGAACCTACAGAATTGGAAAGAGGTCTGTCCGGTTCCATTGCACGCGGGTTTGAAAGATTTCTGTTTCTGCCTATGAAAAGAGACCTATCTGTCTCATATTCCACATGTCCGTGTACTTTTCCATTTGTAGAGGCAATATGATATCCCCATGTAGTCTGTTTTATATCATCCCTTTTCCTTCTCATTGCCAGAAGTCCGTTGTATTCGTCCACATATTCAGTCTTTACAAACAACTTGCTGAATGCAGGGTGAGCTGTATCGGCTTCAGGCTGTGTCAGCACAACTTCCATATAGCTGGTAAGCTCTATTATCCTTTTGGAGTTGCTGTGGTTGTGTATGCTTACTCGCCTTACCTCGGTGTTGTCCTCAGAGCTGATAATCACCTCAGTATTTGTTTCAATATTCCCTTCTCTCCTGACAAACTCCGCCTTGTGAGGTGCGAATATAGCCTTGTATACCTCCGGCTTGGTATTTGTCGGATTATACGTAGTGGACCAAAACTCATTTGAGTTAACATTTCTAATATATATAAATGCTCCGCTACTCTGCATATAATCGTTAATCCATCTGTACACAGACATTGAATGTAACTTGCCATATCCTGAGCCCTTGTCCGTTATCATCAGGTAGTAGCTTCCGTTGGACAACAAATGCATGTTTGGATATGCATAGAGCTTTTCATATTCCCTTATAACTGTATCCTCGTGGGTAACGTTCTTTCGTATTCCTCCTACAGGCTGTTCTCTAAATTCCTTGCTTATTACCGCAGCTGCAGGGAATTTTTCCTGTAATAGAGAATCAACAGCTTTTATAATAGGATTTCTATGGAAACGCTCCTGCATTATGTTGTTTTTAAAGAAATTCACAAATGCAAGCATGCTCATTCCCTGATGGTGAACCATATAGCATTTCACAACAGCATATAACTGATCCTTGCCCATTCTTGAGTTTGTAAAATCAACTGCTTCATAAAGTCCAAAATTTCCAACAGCACCAATAGCCATGAACCTTTGTATATTTTCAATACATTCCCGTGGAGCTATGTCCAGAGCCATTACAGTTGCATATGGTGCAGCAACAAAATCATTTGCAAGACCTCTTTTCAATCCCAGTTGAGGTACACCGAAAGCTCTATATTGGTAATTTAATCCAATATCAAATGCATAATAGCAAGATTCTGAAATTCCCCAAGGTGCTTTGTTTGACAGTCCATATTTTATCTGTGTCTTTACAACAAATTCGTAGGTTTTGTCAATTAAAGTGTTTGAGTAACTCTTTATTAGCAGTCTTGGCATAAGATATTCAAACATTGTTCCTGTCCATGAGGCAAGCCCCTTCATACCGTTTACTTTAACCAGCTTCCTTCCCAGCTTGAACCAGTGCTGCCTCCCTGCTTCGCCTCTGGCTACAGCAATAAGGCTGGTCTGTCTGGCTTCCGAAGCAAAAAGGTCATAATATGATTTGCTTGCATGGCCTTCCTCAACATCAAAGCCTATGGTAAAGAGATTTCTGACCGGGTCAAATAAATGCTTGAATTCCATTGCATCAATAAGCTGCTGAATCTTGGTTTGCAGCTTATGAATTCTCTCCATCTCCTGGGGTATATTTTCAATGGGAGAAAAGAGATTTTCCTTGTATTTTGCGTATTCAGAATTAATTGTGTTAATATATCTATCCAGCTTTTTAAGCCAGTACCCTGTCCTTTTACTTTTGTCCAGCTCGTCAACTAATTTTAATGCGGCAGACAAAAGATTTTTAAGACTTTCTCCTGTATTATCCTTATTTATAAGCTTTTTCAGTAGTTCTATATCAAAATATGCACAACTTTTGTCTATTTCCGAATTGCATATCGCAAGCAGGTCAAATAACCCCTCAATTGTTGAGAAGTCATATATTGGCCTTTTCATCAGCTCGGAAAGGCCTTCTTGAAGCACCATCAAGTAGCCTATGAAATTTCCGCTGTCTACAGTTGAAATAAATTTAGGGCGAAGCACCTCCAATGTTGTAGTATTATACCAATTATATAAATGCCCGTTCCATTTATCCATTTTTTCAATGGTATTTATTGTGTTTTCAATTCTTGTTAAAAAGTCCAGTGTATTTATATATCCCATATCTCTGGCAGCCAAATTTGATACCAGAAGCAAACCTATGTTTGTAGGAGATGTTCTATGTGCTGCTCCCTTATATGGTTCTTCTTGGTAATTATCTGCAGGCAAATAGTTTTCTTCTAATCCTGCAAATTCATCAAAATAGCACCAGGTTCTTCTTGCCAGCAATCTGACCTCTTCAATTTCTTTTGAATCAAGCAGCGCTTTACTTTTTGATGTGGGAATACTGATAGCATACGCTATCCAGGGAGAAAGAACCCACAAAACAAATGCTGCCGCAGCCACAGGTATAAACTCTTTCCTGTAAAAAATTGAAATCAGTAAAATAACCGTACCATATACAGGCGCGAACCACATTCGTCTGTAATAGCTGTCCACTCCATTTTTAAGGGACATTTCCATATCCGCTGCCGTAACCCATTCCAGAAGGTTCCGTTTTGATATATATACTCTGTATAGTGATTTAAATACAGCATCTACCATTAATTCAGCCTGATACGGCAAAAATGTCAGAAGTAGTCCTAATTGCAAAAGTATTGCTTTTAGCCCAGTTATAATAGTAGTTCTTCGCTTTGCAATATATATCTTATAGTTACCTACAAGCACAAGCTGTACAAAATAATTCAAAACTGGGGAACACAGAGAAATTAGCGCTAGGATAAGCCATCCCCTGCTACTATATCTAAACAGCAATACAGCCAATAATGCTATAAGTGCTAGAAGTGGCTGAACCAGACTTCTCCTTAAATTGTCTATCATTTTCCAGCGCGACAGCAAAGATAAAGGATTTTTCCCCAGTATCCACGGCAGCAGTTGCCAATCTCCTCTTGTCCAGCGATGAAGTCTCATCATAAATGAATTGTACTTTGCCGGATAGCCGTCAATCAATTCTATATCAGTAACTAGAGCAGTTCTTAAAAAACTACCTTCCAACAGGTCATGGCTTAACACACTGTTCTCAGGTATTGTTGTATCAAGAGCCATTCTAAAAACATCAACGTCATATATGCCTTTCCCGGTAAATATACCTTCACCAAACGTATCCTGATATACATCAGAAACAGTTGTTGTATACGGGTCAATACCTCCCTGCCCTGCAAATACTCTGGTAAATAGGGATATTCCTGCACTTTCGATATTTACGTCAACACGAGGCTGCATAATACCATAGCCTTTAGTGACAATACCCTTTTCAACATCAAAATACGCCTTGTTCAAGGGATGAGCCATAGCTCCTACCATCTGTTTTGCAGTATCCAGAGGTAACTGTGTATCTGCATCCAAAGTTATTACATACTTTATATTAGGTAGTGAATTAATATCACCACTGCTAAACACGTAACCTGTATTTCTGTCTCCCACAAGAAGTCTGTTGAATTCTACAATTGCTCCTCTTTTTCTCTCCCAACCCAACCACTTACTCTGCTTTTCGTTATAGGTTCTTTTCCTGCAGAAAAAATAGAAAATTGGCTTTCCATCGGCATTAGAGTATTTGCTGTTTAAGTCTTTTACCCTTTTTATTCCAGCTTCTATTATTTCATTATCATCTGAAAGGGTTTCTTCATCCGCATCCTTGAAATCTCCCACAAGGGAAAAGTATATATTACTGCCTTTGTTGGCAAGATAAAAAACTTCCAAATTATCAATTAGTTCAATGGTTCTCTTTACATTAGGTATAAGGGTTGGAATAATCACCATAGTTGCCCATTCCTCAGGTATGCCATCCTTGAGTTCCAGTTTTGGAAGTCTTGCAGGCTTTGCAATTCTGCTTATACTGCTGTTGAGTACCGACACAACTATCTCGCTTGCAGGAATAATTGAAAGTATTCCAGTCAGTAAGGCAAAATAGACCATTGCACCCTTTTCTCTTGCTATACTGTTTACTGTAGGTATAAGTGCAATTAAAATAGAGAAAATCACCACGGCTGAAATATACCATCTCTCGCGGTTTTTAAAGAATGTCGGCTTATTGTTTCCGAGTCTGTCAGTAAGAATGCCGATTCCATTTCCGGTAAGATAGTATCCTACATGGGTTTCAGCAGTTATAGAAGGATTCTGTTGGTACTTTTCCTTTGCCAAATCTACGCATAATCTTGCTATGTTTATTTCAGTTGTATTATATTTGCTTCCCATTTTCATTACAATGTCTCTATAATGGTTTCTGGAATTAAAGTCCATTTGAGAATATATTCCACATGGGTCAAGTTTGAGAATTCTTTCAACTTCACTTAATTCTTCAAACAGGACAGTATTGTCAAAGCTTGATAATGCTCTGAAGCTATTAATAACATTTCCTATGGATACCTGAAGTGTTGCTTGATTAAAGTGATCCTCTGAAATCAGATTATCTGTTGAAGTACTTTTTTGAATAAGAATACTGTCCAGACATTCAATCATCCATAGAGTTTTTGCTCCATCTTTCCTAAGTTTTTTAATAAGATGTTCCGCAAAAGCAGGTGTTATTTTGTCAAGCTGGTCTATATGCCTTTTGAAATCATCGCAATTCTCATTATTATGCCTGATACCATTAATTATATTTTCCGCCTTATACCAATCCTGACGGTTTTCCTTCATCCTGTCGCACACAGCCCATAGTTTTTCTAAAAGAGCCACCTTTAACATTGTTGACAGCATCCAAAGTTCCTGTATTGAAAGGAAAGAGTACTTCTGATAGGCGGTAATGAAATCTCTTATAACCTTTTCATTGATATTGCCATCACAATGAGACACTAAATCCACCGCTATTGCAAATATCCTTGGATATCCTGCATAAGCACCCTCGGTTATTACAGGTAATGCCTGCTTTGCTTCTCCTAATTCCTTTAAAAGAATACTCTTTTGTTCTTCAATGATATAAAAATTATCTAAAAGCCATTCAGCCGCCGGAGGAATAGGGAAAGACGCAGAAATATCTATATTGAATTTATGATAGGTGTCAAGAACATTTTGAAAATTTCTTTCTATTCTTTCCCTAATCTTATTTATTCCTGTGCTTCTCTTTTCTGTAATCTGTGTCTTGGCCAACTGCTCGGCATGTCTCAATAAATCATCAGGACTGAGGACGACATCTTCTATGTGAACCTCATAAGATGGTTTCTTTCTAAGAACAAGTCCTATCAAACCTGCAATAATAGCAATTAATATTATTATTAGGATAATTGATATATTATTCATATATGTATATCACCGTTTATCTTAAAATTTTTAATAAAAAAACTAAACATTCAATAATTATGTTTCCCTAAAATTGAATGTTTAGTCATTGTTTAGCCATTTGGTGAAATACATATTCATATTAAAGTTTACTTTTTTATATTAAGCATTTTTAAATCTATTGTTTTTGTAATTGTTTTACCTGAGGAATTATCATAAAAGGCGTATACCAGATTACCTTTATCATCCTCTTCTAATTCCGGAGAATAGCTTTTACTGCTAACGGAAATTTCGCCGATATTGTTATAATACCCTATTTTAAAGTCTTTTGTAATATAGTACATTTTATATATATTAAAATTAGATGATGCATATTGACCTATCAGAAAATCAAAATTCCCATCCTTATTATAATCCTTTAAGGTTATTCCTATTTGCTTTTTAAAGGTTAGCTCTTCATTAATTGGGTATGATTCAATAACACGATCCTGTAGTGTATCAATAATGCACAGTTTGAAGTTTCCTGTCCAGTTAGGCCCTGAATCACTTCCCGGAAGATACTGTTCATGATACTCACCTTTGTACATTCGTAGTGCCAGTATATAGTCAGCTTTTCCCATATCGGTTAACGGGCAGCTGCCTAAGGTTACTTCCGTATTAACCTTAACATCAGGAGTATTTTCACTTTGACTGACATCTTGAGTATTAACAGACACTTTCTGTCCATTACAACCGCATAAAATAATTGATAATATTGCAATCATACAAATAAAACATTTAATTTTCATTGAACTAGTTCCTTTAGTAAGTAAGTTTAAGATAAACTTTATTCTAATTTTTGGATTGTTTGTAATACTGTTACATATATTTATCGGCATTCTCGTTTCAAACTTTATAAAAAAAGAAAACGCGAGCCTCTTTAGGACTCGCATTTTAATTTTTACTTGTTAGTAAATACTTTATACTTTGTCTTGAGGGACGACTGCAATACTCAATAGTCCATATAGCCCTCACAAATAAAACAGATTTAATGTAAAATTTACTTTTAAGTCAAACTGGTTATGTTAATCAATCTATATTCCTTAACCCCTTGTCCAATCGGGTATGCACTAGTAAGAGCTACATTTTTTTTGTAATTGTTATCAGCTGTTCTGGAAGTTATTTTTGGTATAGTGCTGTATGCGTTTGGAGCATATGTACCGGTAATTATTGTAGAATGACGAAATACATCAGTATACTTTATCTGTATAATATCCCCTTTTTGCCAATTTACTTCTGAAGGAGGACAAGCGTATTTCAATCCATTCCCCTTACCCTTGGGTCCTTTTCCTGTATTTGATACTATAAAATTATAAAATTGCACAACACCAGTCCATGAAGCGGAGCGTCCCTTATCCCCATCATAATACCAACCGTTATGATTTTCTACAGCACCTCCCGCTAATAAACAGTGGGATATAAAATTAGTACAATCATATGCTCCACTAATGTGAGAAAAATCATAGTATGGAGCAAGGCTTGAATTTCCTGAACTTGGTTGATTTTTAGAGCAATTTGTTGTTGCATATGTAACCATTTTATTTCTAGCTGTGGAGCTTACACTCATAATTCCCCATATTTACAACCACATTCTTTATATCAAATACTTCTAACCTTTACTTATTTTTATAGTCACTTTACTACTTCTTGACAATACATCATTTTTTAATATATGGTATAAAAAAATGCCCCTATGATTTAAAATCATGAGACATTTTATTATAGTACAATTTTTTAGTAGGAGGTTTTTCTGATGAAAACTAAATCAAACTGCGACTGCTGCATCAATTACCTGTATGATGAAGAATACGGCTCTTATTACTGTCAGGTAAATCTGGATGAAGATGAAATGTTAAGATTTATTACAAAATCTTTTAGCAACTGCCCTTACTTTCAATTTAATGACGAATATAAAACCGTAAGAAAGCAAATGTAAAATTGCTACGGTTTTCCTGTGGTCAGAATATTTTTAGCTCTGTCCACTTCTTCCTGAGAAGGGGAAGGCACCCCCTCCAGAGGATATTCTACGTTTAGCTTCTCCCATTTAACTTTCCCCATAGAATGGTATGGAAGAACCTCTATTTTCTCTATATTTTTGAATCCCTTTAAATAATTATATGCTGCCAGCAAATCCTCTTCGTGGTCTGTATAACCTGGTACAAGGACATATCTAATCCACACTGGTTTTCCAATTTCACTCAAATAGCTTGTAAAAAGCTTTATGCGTTCATTTTCCACACCAGTCAAGTCCAAATGCTTCTTTGCATTTGCCTGTTTTAAGTCCAGAAGTACAAGGTCTGTATATTCAAGTGTTTCCTTTACATCTTCAACATTGACGTAGCCTGAAGTATCAACAGCAGTATGTATTCCCGCTTCACGACACAATTTAAATAATTCCTTTACAAATTCATGCTGTATTAGCGGCTCTCCTCCGCTAACTGTTATTCCTCCTTGAGAGGCTTCTATAAAGTTTTTGTACTTCAGTATTTCAGTCATCACTTCCTGTGGTGTGTACAGTTTTGCCCCTTCAGAGCTCCATGCATCCCTATTATGGCAGTATTTGCATCGCAGAGGACAGCCTTTGAGAAATACTATAAATCTAATACCTGGACCATCCACAGTCCCAAAGGTTTCAAACGAATGCACTCTTCCTTTAATTTCCACCAGAATTACCTCCTTCTAACTTGCACACCCTTATAAAATTAAATCCAGAATAGATTCCGGGATTTATATTAGTATATACCCCGAAATCCATCCGGTTGTTACCTATATATTTTCGTGTATAGTTCTGTTTATTACATCCAGTTGCTGTTCCCTTGTCAACTTTATAAAGTTTACCGCATAGCCTGATACTCTGATTGTAAGCTGAGGATACTTTTCGGGATGCTCCATTGCATCCATCAACATTTCCCTTTCAAACACATTTATATTAATATGATGTCCACCTGACTTGAAGTAGGAGTCTAGGAGGGATAAAAGGTTGTTTATCCTTGCATCTTCCTCTCTTCCAAGTGCTTTTGGAATTATGGAAAATGTATATGATATACCGTCCTGTGCAAATTGGTAAGGCAGTTTTGAAATAGATTGAAGAACAGCAAGTGCTCCGTTCAAATCTCTTCCGTGCATTGGGTTTGCACCTGGGCCAAAAGGTTCTCCTGCTTTTCTTCCATCAGGTGTATTACCTGTCTTTTCACCATATACAACATTTGATGTAATAGTAAGTATTGAAAGAGTAGGAACAGAATGTCTATAAGTTCTCTGTTTTTCCAACTTTTCCATAAAATTTTTCACTAACATTACTGCTATATTATCTACACGGTCGTCGTTATTTCCAAATTTCGGATAATCACCTTCTATATCATAGTCAACTGCAAGTCCATCTTCATTTCTTATTACCTTTACCTTTGCATATTTGATAGCACTCAGCGAATCTGCAACTACGGACAATCCGGCTATTCCGCAGGCCATAGTTCTTAATATATCTTTGTCGTGCAAAGACATCTGCAGTCTTTCATAAGCGTACTTGTCGTGCATATAGTGTATAATATTCAGAGTGTTAATGTAAAGTCTTGCAACCCATGTAAGTACTGCGTCAAACCTTTTCATTACATCATCGTAATCAAGATATTCGGTCTCAACAGCCTGCATAATAGGCCCTACCTGAACTCCTGTTTTTTCGTCACGTCCTCCGTTAATTGCGTACAATAGGGCTTTAGCCATATTACAACGGGCTCCAAAGAACTGCATCTGTTTTCCTATTCTCATGGCGGAAACACAGCACGCTATACCATAATCATCTCCCCAATAGTATCTCATTATGTCATCGTTCTCGTATTGGATGGAGCTTGTATTAATGGAAACATATGAACAATATTTTTTGAAGCCAACAGGCAAATGTACCGACCACAATACCGTTAAATTAGGCTCAGGTGCATGACCTAAGTTAAACAATGTATGGAGCATTCTAAAGGAATTCTTAGTTACCAATGTACGTCCGTCAAGACCCATTCCTCCAATACTCTCTGTTACCCATGTAGGGTCTCCTGAAAACAGTTTTTCGTATTCTGGGGTTCTCAGGAATCTTACCAATCTCAGTTTCATTACAAAGTGATCCACAAGCTCCTGAGCCTCTTCCTCAGTAAGTGTACCTTCCTTCATATCCCTCTCTATATAAATATCAAGAAATGTTGAAACTCTTCCGAGACTCATAGCAGCACCGTTCTGCTCCTTTACTGCTCCCAAGAAACCGAAATACAGCCATTGGAAGGCTTCCTGTGCGGTTTCAGCAGGCCTTGAAATATCGAAGCCGTACATTTGTGCCATTTGTTTTAAGTACTCAAGAGCTTTTATCTGGCTTTTGGTTTCTTCTCTCTCTTGGATAGTCTCACTGTCCATATAATCCATTTCAAGACTTGTAAGCTGCTTCTGTTTATCGTTGATAAGCCTGTCAACTCCGTACAGTGCAACCCTTCTGTAATCACCTATTATTCTTCCTCTACCGTATGCATCAGGCAACCCTGTTATGATACCTGCTTTTTTTGCCCTCATCATTTCAGGGGTATATACATCGTAAACGCCGTCATTATGAGTTTTTCGATATTCAGTAAATAGCTTAACAACGCTTTCGTCAATTTTTTTGCCGTAGGCCTCACCACCCTTTACCACCATTCTGATACCGCCAAATGGCATTATGCCCCTTTTCAAAGGTTCATCAGTTTGCAAACCTACAATTTTCTCCAACTCTTTATCTATATATCCAGGTTCATGTGAAGTCATTGTTGATATTATTTTAGTGTCGACATCAAGGACTCCTCCGTTCTTTCTTTCCTCATCCAGTTTATCACTGACTTTTTTCCAGAGCTTTTTGGTTCTTTCCGTGGGGCCCTTTAAAAATGAATCATCTCCTTCATATGGTGTATAATTATTAATAATAAAATCCCTTACATCTATTTCTTCGGACCAGTTGCCAGTTTTGAAATATCTCCAAGCGTCCATTGTAAACACCTCTTTTTATATTGTGTTAATATATTTATACCCAAAATAAGAAGTGAAAACCAACAAAATTACTGGGAATTTATAACACGCACTCATAAAAAAAGCTCCATCCAAAGCGGATGAAGCTTTTAAAGCTGTTTCAGCGTTATGTATACTGTTTTTAATATTTGCTGGATTTCCTATTTTTACTACCACTAGACATATTTTTATATAATTTAGATTAGAATGGATGATACACTGTATATGCAAGATGGAAAATGGTTTCCTCATCTTTTATATTTGGGTTATCACTCAAATATGCCTGAACACCGCATATATCGAAATAATGGTAGGTAGCAGTTGAAACGTACATAAAGGCACCATATCCCGACGGTAAGTTTATGTAAATGTTAAATTTGCCTGAAGAATCAGTCACGTTAGTACCTGTTCTGACGGCATAATCCGGTGTGTTATTACTATCCCAATGGGGATTGTAATACATCCCTGTAACTCCCACTCCTGCAACTGCATAAGTAACATTTGTAGTTGGGTCTTTTACCGTGGCATACCCGGAAATTGTTAATGTTCCTGTACCAGTCCTGAAATGAGTTCCATAACCAGGGTAGTTAACCACATGATTCAAACCTTCTGTTCCGTTTAAATCAGTAATTGTTATAGTGTCTGCTCTTAATATTGGAGTTACTGTCAATGTATAATTCTGAATATCAGTATCATTATACTCTTCCATGGTTTTTGCATTGCTGACCCTTATATAATATGTTCCTGTGCCAACAGAAAAATTATTTCCGCTTGGGGTTATCCTCTGCATAGCAAAACCTGATGATGAAACATTCCTATAAACCTGAACTGAACATGTATTAGTAGACGAAGTAGTAGCAGTAATCTGCAATTTATCATATATTCTGCTGCTGGGTACTGTAATAACATACCAATCGTTATCAATAGGTGAACTCAAATTTCTTGCGTTAACATATGCTCCGCTCGTTCCGTATGTAAATGCCAGAGCCTGGCTTGCATGCTCGTCGATTTCATAGCTATCACAAGCAGCGCTTACTGAATAATCTAATTTAAATGCTTCGCTTACACTTCCGCCGCTTGATGAATGAACATATAAATAATATGTAGCTGTTGCATCGCCTGATGTTATATATCCCAGTGCTTCCGGCAATGTCCCTCCAGTCCCGTTAATCTGCGTAAAATATTCTGAGCCGCACAGAATATATCCTTGCGAATCCAGCAAATATAAATCATAATCTAAATTAGGATTTGCAGGTGTTGTCAGCTGTGCCTGAAGGTATATTCCCGGTTGCAAATTTAAAGAATATAACCTTGCATCACCAGTAGCAGTTAAATAGCCACTTACTGTTCCTGCAACTACTGTTGATTGAGCCGTTACTTCTGACTTGGCAGCCGCTACCTTTGCTGTTCCTGTATCATTCTGTAGACGTCCCTTTTTAACACTTGAAATATCAACTTTCTTATCCAGTTTTTTTGACTTCACTGTATTTTTAGCAGAAATCAAATTAGTAACCTGTACTGCTTCTTGTGTCTTTATTTCTTTATTAGGTGCATACTCAACACGCATTTTTAAATCTGTTTTTTCTGCTGCAACTACGTTCATTGGACAAATAAAAGCAAAAGACATTGAAACAACCATGAGTAATGACAACAATTTCTTTTTACTAAATTTCATATAAAATCTCTCCTTGTTGTATAGTTAGCCGTCCGACTATTTTGAAGTTATTGCGGAAATCCTTTTACTTTGCAAATATTATCTCTAAAAGCAGTACGTTTAGCTGATTATCAGCAGTACAGTATAGACCTCCTTTCATTATGATTCTTACATCATAATCTGAACACTGTACTTTCTGAGTTTATCAATTACCTAATTAATTGTCAATGCGTACCATATTTGCAATATATAAACATCTTACACCATAGCTAGTTTAATTAAAGAAAAGAGGCAGAATCTTTAGGTTATTTAAGCTGACCTAAAAATTCTACCTCTATCAATGTTATTTATTGCTAAATTAATAAATGACGGATATGTAATAAAGAATTATCTCGTTCCTCCGCCAGAACCACCACCGATGGAGCCTCCGCCTCCGCCAAAGGATGCAAAACCGCCTCCTCCGTCACTTCGTCTTTCCAGTTCACGCTGTTGTTCGGCTTTTATCATATTACTGTAAAGTAAATGCTGATACGAATAGGCTGTAACCATACTCTGGCTGTAATCTGACAATTCGGAAGACATCTCTGGATATAACTCTTTCATTTGCTCCGCTACCTGGTCGGCTATGCCAAAAAGCATAGCATAGGACAACAATTCCCTCCAAATCGGTATTTCCTTGACACCACGCTCGGCAATCAGTGAAAAATCCTCCAGATACCGTTTTAATCCCATCAGTTCACCCAACTCCTTTTCACCATTAGGTGTCAGGTCTGTTAGTTTAACAGTGGTATTCCACCGTTTTAAGCAATTTTTTCGATTCAAATAAGTTTTGCCTGCACTGTCGTGCTTTTGAATATAGGCACGAAGGAGTTTATCATTCTGATTAGCAAAACGCCCCAATTCTCTTGCCTGTAATATGGCATCCGAACCAGCCGCACGCTCCAATATCGTATATAGGTATTCATCATATTCATTCATTAGGTGATGTTTTTGGCCCATAAGTCGCAAGCTAACTGTTTCTTTGGTCTTTCCCATAAAGCTAACTTCCTGGGTTTCCAGAGCTGACAGACAGCCCAGTTGGATTAACCGAAGCATCCCTGTAGCAAGAATTGAGCCTTCATTACATATATTGAAAAGCCTTCCTAAAGCATATGTAGCACTTAAGTTGCCTTCGTTGGGAATTTCCCTAAAATACCCGAATCTTTCGGAGAAGCTTATAAGTTTTTTCACTGCCCTTTTCTTTTTCACACTACTAATCCATACAACCAACACTATGGGAAGTACTATAAATATCAGTACTGAAATAATCAAAGCAAATGCTGATACATCTTCATTTTCCGAGCTATCGTAATCACTGCCCTCAAATGCTCTTGCCTTCACTTCTTCAAAACTTCCTGTTTCCTGCCGTGATGGAGAAATAATCCCTTTATCTATGGCAAACATTACTGTCACATGATTGTCTGAGGATAGTTTGGTATCTGTTTTGGCAACAATGCTTCCATTCTCAAATTCCACCTTACCTATAAATCCAAACCCCCAAATATCGGCAATTTCATCAGTGATAGGGGTACCGTCCGCAAGGCGAATTTGAAGCATTACATCAGTAGGGGTAGTATTCATTCCTCTATTTACGAAACGAAAATTTACACCGTCTCTATCGGTATAACTGCCTATTACATTGTCCAATTTATATTCAATTGTATAGTGGTTTTGACCATATTGGCTGATACCAAAGCAGATTTCATAACCGCTGTCAGTATTATGAATACCACATTTTTGAGCCTTCTCTTTAAAGCTCCAGTCAATGTCCCAATCCTCAACTGTTTTATAGCTACCATTTTGGTCAGAGACTTTCAACTCGCTGATAGTCAAATAATCGGGTGCATTCATAGGAATGTATATTTCTGTTCCATCCTCAAAGCTCCCTTCCCAGTTCTGGGTAATGTTCATGGAGCCGTCTTGGTTGATGACAGCTTGAATATTTATGGTATTCACCTGATTTGCTGCAAAAGAAGGGAGAGCGAAAACAGTCAGCAGGACAAAACATATAATAATGCAGCTTATTTTTTTTCGCATTGGGCACCTCATTTCATGTTTGGCATATCAGCCTTAGACATCTGTTCCTCAAGGTACTCTCTTTGAAAGAAACCTAACCTCTCAGCAATTAAGGAGACCGGAAACATTCTTATTTCTCGGTTCAGCTTTGTAACACTGTCATTGTAAATTAAGCGACTAGTACGCACCATGTTTTCAAAAGTTTCCACTGCATCCATAGTCTTAATATAATTTTGGTTTGACTTTAATTCAGGGTACTGCTCAGCTACCATGGAAATCTTGTCCAATGTTTCGGAAATAACTCCTTCCTGGCGGACTACATCATTTGGCGTGGATTTTGCGGTAATCATGCTTCTTCTGGATTTGATTGTCTCAATCAGTGTTTCGCTTTCATGCTTGGCATAGCCTTTTGTTAAATCCAAAAGGGCTGTCAGAGCGTCAAATCTGCTTGATAATTGTACTCCAATTTGACTCATGGCATTGCTAATATTCTCATCAAGTACCACCAGTTTACGTTGGGTAGAAATTACCCATAGAGCAATTACTGCAACAATTGCGATGATTACAATTAAAGCTATTATCATATCATTTTCCTCCTTTTTGAAAGGCAAATGCGGAATACCCTCATTCGCTTTTGCTATTTGTTAAAATTACACTTTACATTGTATTCACTTGAATAAAATGTCTATTATTATTTTACATAAGGTTTACTAACTTTGGCAATTAAATCAGGCATTGCTTCCAAAATAACATTATACTGTATTTACCTCTCCGCAAGCTGCAAGGCTCAGTATCATAACAATTGACATAATAATCACCAATAATTTTTTTATCTAACCCTCCTTTTTCTGTTGATGGTATTTGAACTATTCTGTTATATTTAATCTACAAAAAAATTCCCACAAAAAACCGTCCAATGCATGAAGCACAGCTTTTTCTGCATGAAATCCGGTGTCGAATAAGTGATTTTTATGTTAAAATGAGTATGAAGAAACGGAGGAATGTCCATGCTACAGATTGCGGTCTGTGATGACAATATAGACGAACTGTCCAATATGGTACAGCTTATAAACCAATACAGATTATCAAAAAATATAAACTTAGATTACGCTGCCTTTTCAAATGGATTTGAGTTGGTTTCTGCATTAGAAAAAGGAAAACGGTTTGATATATATTGTTTGGATATCATCATGCCAGGCTATACGGGCATTGATGTTGCAAACGAAATCCGTTCATTTGATAAGAATGCACCAATTTTATTCTTTACGTCTTCATCCGAGTTTGCTTTGGAAAGCTATTCTGTAAAGGCAATTAATTACGTATTGAAGCCCATATCAAAAGAAAAACTTTTCTTCACTTTTGATGAAATGCTGGAGCATGTAAAGATGAAAGAAAATGATGATGCAATTATCGTAAAGAGTAATGAAGGAATTCAAAAAATACTAATCTCAAATTTGGTTTTTGCTGAGGTAATTGGAAGAAATGTATTCTATCATCTTTTGTCTGGCAAGGTGATTGAGTGCACTGAATCCTTCTCTGCAGTCTGCGATAAGTTGCTAAAGTATAAATGTTTTATTAAAACACACCGTTCCTATATTGTAAATATGCAATATATAAATACAATTAATAATAATCAGGTAACTTTGCAAACCCTTTCATCTGTCCCCATTGCACAGAGTAAGGTGCGGGAAATTAAGCAGCAGTATTTAGCTTATCAAATGGAGGATGATTAAATGATAGCAACTGTCATTGAATTCTCTCGCTATTTCTTCGCATTGCTGTTCGGCGCGGCGGTTGCAGTTAGTTTTGTCGGAATGCATCGTACACGGAAAAATTATCTGGTTTTTGGGTGTTTTATCGCCTTTTTATTTATTATACAAGTTATAACTTTGAAACTTTTTGGTATGGCCGTCACCTTAAAAATATATCCGCTCCTTTCACATTTGCCAGTAGCTGTTTTTATTGTTATATTCCTAAAGTGCTCATTACTTCTTTCAGTAACCAGCGTGTTTGCTTCTTTCCTGTGTTGTCAGTTTCCTCGCTGGATGGGCAGTTTCGTAGGTGGCTTTTTTGATAGTGCTACAATAAATCATGCTAGTTATGTAGCAACTGTATTTTTGATGTACTATTTCTTGCAGAAATATGTGGTAGAGTCTGTTCGACATATGATGGAGCGTTCTGTTAAATCCTGCCTGATGTTTGGCACCATCCCGGCATTTTACTATCTGTTTGACTATGTCTCCACTGTTCATACCGATCTTATGTTCAGTGGTTCCCACGTAGTTGTGCAATTCATGCCATTTATAATGTCGGCATTTTATTTTTTGTTTGTGCTGCTTTACTACTCAGAAACGCAAAAACAAGCAAGTATACAAAGAGATCGCGATATGCTGTACACGCAGTTACATCAGGCACAAACAGAATTTTCATCTCTGAGGCAAATGCAGCAAAATGCCGAAGCCTATCGGCACGATATGCGCCACCATTTCATTCTTTTACAGGGGATGGCCTCCCAGGAACGCATAGAGGAGATCCAAGAGTATCTTCAGACTGCCCAGTCAGACTTGAATAACATCACACCCGTGCGCTTTTGTAAAAATGAAACTGTTAATCTGATTTTGTCCTCTTTTGCCTCTAAAGCAAAACAATCGGGAATTCTATTAACTATAGATGCAAAACTACCTGACTCCTTGACTCTTAGCGACACCGAGCTATGCTCTCTATTGTCAAACGCTTTGGAAAACGCTTTGCATGCCTGTGAAAAAGTAGCAAACAGCAATCAACGCTATATTAAGCTGCGTGTATATTCCAAAAATAATAAGCTGTGTATTGACATTCGTAACAGTTATCAAGAAGAACCAATATTTCACCATGGTCTTCCTGTATCAAAAGAACAGGGACATGGTTTTGGTACAAAAAGCATGGTTAATATTGTGGAAAAACATGGAGGGATATACCAGTTTTCTATTAAGGATGGCTGGTTTATATTTCAGGCTACAACATAAGTGATTGTACTTTTTATATAATAAATCATTGTTAGAGTAAGAAATTTCGGTGGGTTTAAGAAAAAAGGGGCTATTGCAAAACTAATTCTTATCTTTATTCATCCTGTACGTGAGTAAAAATTTATCAATGAAAAGCTTGGTTAAAGATATTTGCAGATGTTTGTCGGTAAAATATCCTAAGATGAGCCGCTACAAACTCTTGCAAATATCTTGGAAGCAAACATTGATATAATTTTATACGGAAGTATCAGTGTTAAAACAGTAAGTATTTCTGTTTTGCGACAACCCCTCTATTAGAAAGACTACGTACAAATTATTTACTATTTTTAAGCTTTTCCATTATAAATTTTTCCGCAAAGTCTTTACTGAATGGAAGAACAATCCTTTCTGTACCTGAAACAAGCACTGTCTGTTTCTTACCATCCTTATCCTCGATAATAACCTTTGCAGTTTTAGCATTTATTGTATGTTCCTGTCCCATAAGCTTCAATGTAGCTGTACCGTTATCTACTGTAAAGCTTGGAAGGTTAAAATAGATTACTGCTCCTATCGCTATAACTGCAATAAGTATGCCAAGTTTCAGCAGTTTTTTTGCCACCTTTGCAATAATTAATAAGACCAGTATAACTACAATAACCGGAACCAAAAAAGATGAATTTAAAATACCAAGTCCCTTTAAAATCTCCATTATTTATCCTCCAAAACGTAAAAATCAAAAACCTTTTATTATTTCTACCAATACCTACTATTTTCCTTCTTTGATAAATTTCTGATATTTCAGCGGCTCCCCTTTTTCCCAAGGCCTATATTCATTTGCAAAGTCTACCCTGGATTTAAAGGTAGGATGGTCATAGGTCCAAAGCATATAGACAATACCGGGTTCAGGCATGGTTAGGCTTTGCTGGTGAAGTTTTACTGTTGCTGTTGCAGTAGCAAAATTATTCTTTGTGAGCTCAAGTTCAAAGCGGTCTGCCTCCGTTTCCATGCTCCGAGAATATGCGTTGGTAATAGGTGCTGTAAAAAACATCATCAGGTTTATAAGAAGAATTATAAGAGGATAAGCTGCTATATCCGAAACCTTGCTGAAACCAAGCTTTCCTTTTGTTTTTTTCAGGATATACCCCAACATTCTGTAAATCAGATATAGGATAACAATACTCCCTATCCCTCCAAAAACAATTGATTTCCACACATGCCCCATAAGGTAGTGCCCCATTTCATGAGCAGTGACCCCCAATATTTCATCTGTGTCCAGATAATTTATTGTAGTGTCCCATAAAACAATTCTCTTTGTATTGAACACTCCTGTCATATAGGCATTCATCTGGTTTGTTTCTTTACTTTTGTCCACCTGATAAACCTGACAGTCGCCTATTGATGTTTTATTCAGCAAATCCTCAATTTTCAAAGACAGATGGCTATCTTCAATTGGTTTATACTGATTGAAAATAGGGTCAATTACCACAGGTTGTATATACGAAACTATAAATAAATATGGAATTGATATTAATGCTATGTATAACCACCAGCGCTTGGGAGACTTTTTGATTATTAAAAACGGAACCCATATAATTGCACAGGTTAAAACTGTATTTACAATGAAATTTTTAATTGTATCTATTATCCATTGAGAAAAATTTTGGTTTGATAAACCGTATTGATGCATTCTAAAAAAGCCTGTATATATATCCAAAGGTAAATAAATCAGAGTTTCAATAACTGAATACGCAATGAAATAGAGAATAATTATTGAAATCCAACGGCGTGCTCTCCCTGCCGCCCAGTTTCTAATATGAATTGACAGTTTTGAAAATATAAAAAAAGCAGGAACTGCAAAGCTGAGAAAAAGTCTTATGAGCCATGTGATTATCTTACTTTTATGAAAATCAAAAGCCGCCTGTGTAGGCATTGTTACCCGAACAGTGTCAGGCACAGCTATTTGCCCGCTTTGAGGGTATGTTTTTATAATATGGTTGTAATTTACTATTTCAGATACTGTCACAGCTGCCACAAATATTATAAACAGGCTGATAAATACTATTATTACCTTGCTAAAATCCTTGGTCAATGCACTCAACCTCCAATTAACTATTAGGAATATGTCCACCTGTTAATTATATGATTGTACCACGCAATTTAATGTATTAATCAGCTATATTTATACATTTTTCCCTTGGCAATAACACTTACTACATTCAGTCCGCTGTCACATATAACACAATCCGCGTCTTTTCCTACCTGAAGAGTACCCTTTTTATCATCAATCTTTAGACGCTGGGCAGCATTTTTTGTTATAGTGCCTATTGCCATTTCCACAGGAATTCCTCTGTCCTTAATAGCAGTACGAACTTCATCAAAAAGTATCTTGCAGCATACAGTCTCAGAAGAAACCACGTTTCCATTTTCGTCAAAGGTAGGTACGCTTCCGTAGGCATCGGAGCTTATTGTCACCCCTGTAAAATCAAGATTATTATCCATGATAGTCTTTAAAGCATCATAGGTAGCAACACATTCTTTGTCTGTATCTGATGGAATAAAGCCTGCTGTCAAGTCAATATTGCCACCTTGTTTTAAATACTCTAAAGCCCTGTTAAAAAGTGCCTTGGTACGGTTAACATGTGTAGGGAGAATGTGCTGTTTTGGTATTAAAGTTTCATTGGAAAGCCTAAACATGTACCCCATAGCACTTTCCCCCTGCCCAAGATGAAAATGCACCAGCCCGGCTTTTCCTGAAATAATGGCACCGTTTCTAGTTTGGGCTGCAATTCTGCTTATTTCATCAAATGACGGCTCAAATGCCCTGCTGTCGGCAAGACAAATCTCTCCTACACCGATAACCTTATCAACAAAAACCATGTCGTTTTGTATGCTTCCTGTTAAAGTTATAACCGGGACTTGATATGAGCCTGTATATATATAGGTAGAAAGGCCCTCTAGCTCCAGTTGACGTGCTTTAGCATAAAGATTGGGCATACTTCTTGTGACACCGTCTGCTCCAAGCACTCCTACAACTGTTGTTATTCCGTACTTAAGAATGTCTTCTGCCTTTGCTTCCTCAGTTCTTGTAGTAAATCCACCTTCACCGCCGCCGCCGGTAATATGAACATGAAGGTCTATAAAGCCCGGAAACACTATTTTACCGTCACAGTTGACTATTTCAACACCTTTATACCCTGTAGGGTCTATATTGTTTTCAATTAAAGCCACTTTGTCAAAGCAAAACAATATGTCTTTTTTCCCCAGATATTCTGGCGAATATACTGTTGCATCCTTTAACAGCTTGAACATACCTGCCTCCAATGCCTTATAAGAAATTACATTTATTACCTATAGTATCTTACTTAAAAATTCCTTTGTTCTGTCATCTTTAGGATTTGTGAATATTTCATCGGGTGGAGCATCTTCTTTGATTTTGCCCCCATCCATGAATAGTACTCTTGTTCCAACCTCTTTTGCAAAGCCCATTTCATGTGTAACAACCACCATTGTCATTCCATCTGATGCCAACTCTTTCATTACCTCCAGAACTTCCCCTACCATTTCCGGGTCAAGGGCTGAAGTAGGCTCGTCAAAAAGCATTACATCCGGTGACATTGCAAGAGCACGGACAATTGCTATACGTTGTTTCTGTCCACCTGAAAGCTGTGCAGGATAGTTATTTGCTTTTTCCTCCAATCCTATACGCTTTAAAAGAGACATAGCGTTCTCTTTTGCTTGCTCAGGAGTTTGATTTTTTAGTTTTATGGGTCCAAGAGTTATATTGTCAATTATAGATAAATGTGGGAAAAGATTGAAATTTTGAAAAACCATTCCCATTTTCTGCCTTTGTTTGTTTATATCATTATTCTTATCAGTAATATTTATTCCCTCAAAAATTATTTCACCGTCAGTGGGCTGTTCCAATAAATTTAAACATCTGAGAAAAGTACTCTTGCCTGAACCACTGGGACCTATTACAACTACTACTTCGCCCTTTTCAATGGTTACATCTATACCCTGCAAAACATGAAGACTGCCGAATTTTTTGTGTAGATTCTTTACATTAATCACTTGTCCTCATCCTCCTTTCAGCATACCCCAGAAGCCTAGTAAGGCCGAAGGTTAATATAAAATAAATAACGGCCGTAACGGCTAACGGTTCAAAAGGTCTGTAAATTGCACCCTGTATAATATTTGTGTTTCTCATAAGTTCGCTTATACTAATAACGGACAGTACAGAAGATTCCTTTATTACAACAACAAATTCATTTCCCAAAGCAGGAAGTATGTTTCTAAGTGCCTGGGGTAATACAATATATCTCATTGCCTGTCCCTGTGTAAAACCAATAGACCTTGCTGCTTCCATCTGACCTTTGTCCACTGCCTGAATTCCTGCACGAATTATTTCAGCCACATATGCACCACTGTTTACTGACATGGCAATAACACCAGGTATAAATCTATCCAAATCCAGTCCCAATATACGAAGTTTTGGCAGCGAAATCAGATAGAAAAACAGCGTAATCTGAACGAGAAGGGGTGTTCCCCTTATAAACTCAATATAGGATGACGCAACCGCCTTTAAAATCTTGTTATGGGATATCTTCATCAATGCAATACCAGTACCTATAATAACACCAAGTATTACGGTAAGAATTGCAATTACAATTGTATTTACGGTACCGCTTACAAAATAGTACCAATATTCACTTAAAAAACTGAAATCCAAGCCAATTCCTCCCTACCTAATTATATAAATATCCGAAAACAAAACACAGGGGGTGCCCGTAGACATCCCCTTTGCTTTGGCTTTATTATAATGTCAATTATTCTGCTGTTACATTCTTTTCGTTAGCTTCCTGTACAAATTTGTCTATTAATCCGTCTTTCATAAGTCTGTCAAGAGTTTTGTTTATCTGCTCAACTAAGTTGGAATTACCTTTTTTAACTGCTACAGCAGCTCCTCCTGTATCATCCTCTACAGGTATATCAGTTAATGCTAAATCGTTGTTGTTTTTAACATAACCGTTTGCTACCGGAAGTTCAACTACCAGTGCATCTATCTTTTTATTCTTCAATTCCATCACCAAATCAGGAATCTTGCCTAAAGATACAAGATTTGCACCTTCAATCTGTTCTTTTACTATTTTCTCCTGTGTAGTTCCCAACTGTGCACCAACTTTTTTATCCTTTAAATCTGCAATGGTTTTATATTTGTCCTTGTCTTCAGCTCTTACCATTACACCTTGCTTTGCTTCATAATAAATCTTTGAAAAATCAACTGATTTTTTTCTCTTTTCGTCAGGATTCATACCTGCTATTACAATATCCACCTTTTTAGTGTTAAGTGCTGATAACAATCCGTTGAAATCAGTATCAACAATTTCCATCTGTACTCCCAAATCTTTTGCAATCTCCTCAGCAATAGAAATATCAATTCCTACTATAGTATCCTTTCCATCTACCATCATATGATATTCATACGGTGCATAATCTCCACTTGTACCTACAACAAGTTTACCAGTCTTTTCTATTCTCTTCATTGTTTCTCCGCCACCACAGCCTGCAATGGATATTCCGATAGTTGCAACAATAAGCAAGCAGAATATCCTCTTTAATAATCCTTTCTTCATTTTGAAATCCCCCTATTATTTTTCTACATAATAAAACATCGATGTGTACAATTATAAATTATTATGTATAAAAATTCAATATGATGCATAAATATTTTGTCACAATGCGTCATTTTTCTACATTTTGCCTATAATAACCCAACTGGTACGGTTAAGGGAAATATTTTCTTGTTGATAATCAACAAGACACACTTAAAAAGCCCCTATTAGTGATATTCGCCTTTTACTCAAAAATGTAACAGTAATGAAATTTTCATTTAGACAGTAAAATTAATATAATGACTAATGCAATACTATATTTTTCCAGTTATAATATAGTAATAATAAGAAATCAGAGGTGGATTGTATAATGGTTAAAAAACTTTTATTGCTTGGTACACTAATTATTGCCATACTATTTGAAAGTACAGCCCTTTGCGTTGCAGTAAACGCAAAAGATAAAAACCAGTATCCCGGAGTATCACAGTCAGCAGTAAAAATTGATACAGCCATACTGGATAAAACACTGGATACTCAAAAAAAGCAGCAGGAAGCTCAAAAGAAAAAAGAAGAAGCAGAAAAGTTACAGAAAAAAGTTGCCCAGTTACAAAAAGATATTACAGCTAGTACATATTTAAAATACATTAAGCAGCTTGGCTACTATAAAAAAGCCTCTAAAAGTGATGAAACCCTGAATATTAGAAATGCGCTTCTTCTATTTCAGAGCAACCATAATATGAGTGTAACCGGTACATATGACACAGCAACGAAAAATATGCTTGTACAAAGATTGTCCAGTAAAAAGTTTGTTTATCTCGACAAGGTTACAAAAACCCCCACTAAAGGAAAGTGGATTACCGTAAACAAAACCACAAGAGTTCTGACATTATATGAAGGTACAAAGGTCTTAAAAAAGTATGCCGTTGCAGTGGGTAACCCCGCTTCCCTTACGAAGTCCGGCAAATTTATTGTAACCAGTAAACTGATAAACCCTGATTGGGGTGGAGGAGGATTTGCAGCCCCCGTAAAAGGAGGAACTCCTGAAAACCCACTTGGAAGCAGATGGCTTGGAATAAACAGAACCGACGGTTCCTATGGAATACACGGCACAAATTCCTTTTATTCAATTGGAAAATACATATCACACGGCTGTATAAGAATGTCTAATTACTGTGTAGAAGAACTGTATCCTCTTGTTCCTATGAAAGCACCTGTCTGGGTAGGTTCTCAGACCGAGTTAAAGAACTGGGGTATAACTCAGCCCCTATTCAAGCAGCAGGTCTAGTAAAAATTTTTTATTGTTGAATTTTATAAGTCATTGTGTTAAAATACACAGTACGAATACAAATGTCATTGAATGGTGGACACTCTACTAATTTTATTTAACTAAAAAATTCCATTCAATATCCCTTCAATAATATGAAATCTAGGAATAGGAGGCATAAAGGATGTCTAAGCTAAAAGTTGGTATAATCGGCGGTACTGGAATGGTCGGACAAAGATTTATTTCACTTCTTGAAAACCATCCATGGTTTGAAGTTGTTTCCATTGCTGCTAGTGAAAAATCTGCCGGAAAAAAATACGAAGAAGCAGTAGGTAATAGATGGAAGATGTCTACGCCTATGCCTGAAAGCGTTAAGAATATTGTAATAAAAAATGCAACAGAACAAGTTAAAGAAATATGTGATGAAGTAGATTTTGTTTTCTCTGCAGTTGATATGAAAAAAGATGAGATTAAGAAGCTAGAGGAAGAATATGCCAAAAATGAAACCCCTGTAGTTTCCAATAACTCAGCACACAGGTGGACTCCTGACGTTCCTATGCTTATACCTGAAATCAATGCAGATCATGTAAAGGCAATAGATGCTCAGAGAAAAAGACTAGGAACAAAATATGGGTTCATTGCCGTTAAGCCAAATTGCTCAATTCAAAGCTATGTTCCTGCTCTTTCTCCATTATTGAAATACGGTATTAAAAATGTAGTTGCTACTACTTACCAGGCAATATCCGGTGCAGGAAAGAATTTCACTGACTGGCCTGAGATGATTGACAATGTAATACCTTATATCGGCGGAGAAGAAGAAAAAAGTGAACAGGAACCTTTGAAAATCTGGGGTAAAGTTGAAAACGGAGAAATCGTAAAGGCTTCCTCTCCCCTTATAACTACACAGTGTATAAGAGTACCTGTAACTGACGGTCATCTAGCTGCAGTATTTGTTTCCTTTGAAAACAAGCCTTCAAAAGAAGAGATACTTGAGTTATGGAAAAACTTCAAAGGTGAACCTCAACTACTGGATTTACCAAGTGCACCAAAGCAGTTTATAAGATATTTTGAAGAAGACAACAGACCTCAAACCAAATTAGACAGAGATGCTGAAAACGGAATGGGTATAACTGTGGGAAGACTTCGTGAAGACACCTTATATGATTACAAATTTGTTTGTCTCTCACATAATACTGTTCGAGGAGCTGCAGGCGGTGGTGTACTCATGGCAGAGTACCTAAAGTCCCAAGGATATATTCATGCAAAATAAGTAATATTACCTATTTTTCTTAGAATTAAGTAAATAATTTAGCACAATGTGCCGATAAATGAGCTAGGTAATTAACCTAGCTTTTTTTGTTATGTTCAAATTTTTACAAAAATGTTAATGTTCAATTTTCGCACAGGTAAAGGAGATTAAAATGGCCATAAAATCAGACTACGCAGGACAATATTTGTCCGGTCAGAATGAAATGATTATTTATGAAGGTGACAGAGTATCCTCCGTTATTTTAATGCTCCAGGGAAAGCTGGATGTTTTACTGTCGCCATTTGATACAGTACAAAATGATAAAAACTATACAGCCGATAACAGCTGCCGTCTTTTTACCTTGGAGCAAAATACTTTTCTAAGTGTTAATGACATTTTGAAAAGCGGAAAGAATTCCTTTAGTTTAAGATCTCAACAATCTTGTAATCTTTACTGCTTTCCTGCTTCATCTGCAAATGGAATAAGAGATATCATGAATACTCAAAAAGACTATTCAACATATATTGTCTCTTCACTGGCAACACTCATTGACTTGAGCTATGATTCCTATCAGAAGCTTCTTCCCATATGCAGAAGTCTAGATATATTGGTAAAGAATCTATCCATATATTATTGGGCTATAAAGGATAAATACTACTTTAAATACTCTCCTGAAATAGAGAACCTGGAAGACTACAAAAATGTCTATCAGGAAGCGAGAGATAATGGAATGCGTTTCTTTCCAGTTGATACGGATTCTTTATCAAATAAATATATATGTGAAAATTGTGGAGAAACCGAAAACGAAATAGATGATGCAGGTTTTGAGTATTTTTCAAAGCTACTTAATGTACCTCTTGATCAAAGAAAAGGCTTTTTTAACAGTGAAAACTATATTTGCGAATACCATATTAATAAGGGTTCTGATCTTATGGAATCACTAGTGGGTGAAATCAAGAGTAAGCTGTCTCAATTATACAATAACATAAGCTGTCTCTATACTGCCCCGGTGAATCTTATGTCTTCCTATGCAAAAATAGCAGTAGACTCAAAGGATGATAAAGAAGCAGTACTGACTCTTTATAGTATTATGGAACAATCGGCTGCTATAATTGCAAATTGTATTGGCAGGCTTCAGAATGAGTTTGACTGTTTTAACTCCATAAATGTTTCAAATATTAGTGAATTAGTTAATACAGTTAAGGCCAAGGTATCTATAAGTAGTATCCCTCAAAATAGTGATGGCACATACTCAGGAAATGAGCTACCAAAAGAACTTGAAAACAGTCTTGAAAAGATTTTAACAATATGCGGCTTTCCTTTGGATTTCAAAGACAGCTTTAATAAGAGACTCTGTCATTTCAGAGCCTTGAAGGACAAATCCTCCAGTGATTCTGAAGCAAGAGAGCTTCGTTCTTCACTTACAGCTGATTTCTTTACTGTTTATGAAACTGCTTTCAAAAAAGCTCAGGAAAGTGGCCAGTATCCAAAAGTTATAAGCATGTTCTTAAATTTTGGTTATATGGATGAACGTCTTGTAACAAAAGAACAGGCCATAGCTTTATACAGACTATGTGATAAGGAATATCCAAAAACCCAATTTACTATATATAGTTCTGTTAAATGGCTTCAGGAAATTTACAATAACCGCAAGGAACCTTCTATCAATGACTTCGGACAGGATTACTACGATGTTTTCAGAGATATGAAGAAGAGAAAAATTGTTACAGACCTTGATAGGCCTGCATATGAAAAAGACTTTAATGCCAAGGTAAGCTTTGAAATAAACAACATGTTAAAAACCAATCAGAAAGTGTGCCATGGTCACATGAGCAGCTACTTTCCTATTTTGCACAAGGATATAATAACTCGTGACTTGGAGAAATCTGTTGTGACTCCTCTTAAGATTACAGATGCTATTATGAATATCCTTGAAACAGATTTTTCAGTATTCTACAGAGAAATCTGGTATAAAAATGAACAGAAGAATATAGAAAAAGAACCAATAATGAAAGAAATCCTTCCTGACATTATAATAGTGCCTACCTTCGGTTCCCGTGCGTCCATGTGGCAGGAGATAACAGGAAGAAGTAGAAATACCCCCGGCAGATTTATATTCCCTGCCTTTACCGATGAAAACATATATGATATGGTTCTGAAACTTATTGGTACATTCAGATGGGAACTGTGCAGAACTATGATGGGGGTGGCATGGAACGATATAACTGAAAAATCATTAACTTCTGAGTACACAGACTATATTCAGTTCTATAAGAAAAACCATGATCTTTCCGAAGAAGCTAAGGAAAAAATAAAGGTGCAAATTCAGAAAAACAGGAACATGATGAAGGATATTTTCACAAGTGATTATGATGTCTGGATAAATTATGAATCAAAGGGTATCCTCAGGCTCAATAAAATAGCAAGATCTATTTTGTTCAGGTATTGTCCTCTCCCAAAAGAGCAAAGGGCAAATCTTGCAAAACAGCCTGCATTTACAGACTTGTGTATACAGATGAATACCACAAGAGCCAAAATGGCAAAATCACTTACAAACAAGTATGCTAAATTATTTAAGAATGGCCCAATAGACGAGGATATGGAAGCAAATTTGATTTTCTACAGAGATTTTTAATAAGTTTATAAACTAAAGAAGGGTTGTTGCAAAACTGCAGCAACCCTTGGTACTTTTTATTCCTTAATCCTCATCTATAATGCCGCAATACATTCTATCTCTATTAATACGTCCTTTGGAAGTCTTGCAACCTCTACGCATGACCTTGCAGGATAATTGTCCATAAAGAACTTTTTATATACTTCGTTTATTACTGCAAAATCATTCATATCTTTTATGAAAACAGTAGTTTTTACTACATTCTCTAAACCTGCACCGGCTCCTTTCAGAACTTCTGCAAGATTTTTAATTGCTTGTTCTGCCTGTTGAGCAGCTCCTCCAGCAACAACATTTCCGCTAACCGGATCTACAGGAATTGCTCCTGAGGTGTATATAACGTTTCCGCATTTAACAGCTTGTGAATACGGGCCTATTGCGGCAGGTGCCTTATCAGTTGAAACAATCTCCAAATTCATCTTATTCACTCCTTATTTTTATATATCTTCAATCTGTTTATTTATTCTTACATGTTTGAATTGCTTTTTGTTTGTAGCATAATCATCCACAATCTGTCCGTTTCCAATCAGCATGTATTTATAGCTTAACAAACCGTCCAAACCTACAGGGCCCCTGGCATGAAGTTTACTTGTGCTAATTCCTACCTCGGCACCAAAACCATATTTAAAGCCATCGCTAAACCTTGTGGATGCATTCCAAAAAACATTTCCAGAATCAACAAGATTCATAAATTTAATTGCTGTCGTTTTATCCTTTGTAACTATGCTATCAGTATGTCCTGAGCCATAAGTATTGATATGTTTTATAGCTTCATCCACACCGGAAACTATCTTTATTGATATAATATAATCTAGATACTCTGTCGCCCAGTCTTGGTCGCTGGCAGGCTTAACTTCAATGATTTTGACTGTTTCTTCATCTCCGAATATTTCAACATTCTTTTTATCAAATTCAGCCTTTAATGCCGGTAGAAACTCCTTTGCCACTGCCCTGTCAACCAAAAGAGTTTCTGTTGCATTGCACACTGCAACATACTGAGTTTTTGAATCTACTGTGATTTTCTTTGCCATTTCCAAGTCTGCACCAGAGTCCACATATACATGGCAAATACCATCTGCATGGCCCATTACGGGTATTCTTGAATTATCCATTATATAACGAACAAACTCGTTTGATCCTCTTGGAATTAGCAGGTCAATATATTCGTCCATTTTCAGCATTTCATTAACATCGTCCCTACTCTCCAGAAGGCTTATCCATCCTTTAGGAAGTCCGGCTGCTACGGTAGCTTCTTCTATAACTTCTGTCAGAACCTGATTTGTTTCTTTTGCCTCAGAACCGCCTTTAAGAAGTACACAGTTTCCGCTTTTAAGACAAAGAGTTGATATCTGCACAAGTGCATCTGGCCTTGATTCAAATATAATACCTATAACCCCTATTGGGCAGGTTACTTTGAACAGCTCAAGGCCATCGTCCAGCATATTTGAAATTATGGTTTTACCTACCGGTTCTTCAAGAGCCTTGAGACTTTTAATTCCTTCAACTACATCGTTTAATTTCTTTTCATCAAATTTAAGCCTTTTAAGAAGCGGTGAAGCCAAATTCTCCTTTTCGCTTCTTAAAAGGTCATGCTGATTTGCCTCTATAATTCTTTTACTGTTTGCAAGTAGTGCATCAGCTATTTTCGAAAGTGCATTGTTCTTAACTTCTCCGCTAAGTTCCGCCATTTTTACAGATGCATTACCGGCATTTTCACATAATTGTCTTATGTCCATTCTTACCTCCTATATATCCCATTTCATTGATTTTTCAACCGCTATCTTCCATTTCTTATATAAACTGTTAAAGTATTCTATGTTTTCTATTGGCATGTATGTCTTGTCAAGCTTCCACGCTTTTTCTATCTCTTCCTTGGAAGTCCATATACCAATACCATATCCCGCCAAAAATGCAGAGCCTAAAGCTGTTGTTTCCCTTATTACAGGCCTTTGAACAGGTATATTCAGTATATCTGCCTGAAACTGCATAAGAAAGTCGCTTGCACTTGCACCTCCGTCAACTTTGAGTGCATTTAGCTCTATCCCCGAATCCAGTTCCATAGCTTCTAGTACATCCCGGCTTTGATATGCTATAGATTCAAGAGTGGCTCTAATTATATGCCTCCTGTTCGTACCTCGGGTTATCCCAAGAATCGTACCCCGTGCATACATATCCCAGTACGGTGCCCCTAATCCCGTAAATGCAGGAACAACGTACACCCCTCCGGTGTCAGGAACTTTTTTTGCCTCTATATCACTTTCATTTGCAGTTTTTATTATGCCAAGTTCATCTCTTAGCCATTGAATAGCTGCTCCGGCATTGAATACACTACCTTCAAGTGCATACTCAACCTGATTATCTATACCCCATGCAATTGTAGTGAGAAGGTTATTTTTTGAAGCTACAAGCCTCTTTCCAGTATTCATCAGAATGAAACAGCCTGTACCATATGTATTTTTTGCATCACCCTGTTTAAAGCAGGCTTGTCCGAAAAGAGAGGCATGCTGGTCCCCGGCTATTCCGGAAATGGGTATTTGGGCGCCCAGAATTTTTTCGTTGGAATATGCACATACTCCTGATGATGGAACTACCTCCGGCAACATACAAGCCGGTATTCCCAGTTCTTCCAGCAGTTCTTCATCCCATTTTAAATCATTTATATTATATAGCATGGTTCTGGAGGCATTTGAATAATCGGTGATGTGCTTCCGACCTCCAGTCAAATTCCATATGAGCCATGAATCTATGGTCCCGGCAAGTAACTCTCCCCTTTGAGCTCTTTCCTTTGCTCCCTTAACATTATCCAGAATCCATTTGATTTTGGTTCCAGAAAAATATGCATCTATTACCAACCCTGTTTTACACTTTATTTTATCTCTCAATCCAGCCATCTTTAAACTGTCGCATATTTCGGAACTTCTTCTGCACTGCCAAACAATGGCTCTATGTACGGGTTTTCCTGTGTTTTTGTCCCATACAACTACAGTCTCTCTCTGGTTTGTGATACCGATGCAGGCAATTGAGTCAATGCTTATGCCTGCCATTTTTATTGCTCCGGTTATAGCAGCCATCTGGTCTCTAAAAATATCTTCAGCATCATGTTCAACCCATCCAGGCTGAGGATAAAACTGTTGCAAAGGTACGCTCTTTATTCCAGCTATATTGCCGTTCAAGCTGTCGAATATTACTGCTCTGGAACTGGTAGTTCCCTGATCAAGTGATAAAATAAATCTCTTGTGCATAAATCCGTCCCCTTTGTAATCACAAAGTCGCTCTACTTTCATTTTCGTTATCAATATTATAACATATTACTACACTCTGGAAATTATCATCTCACAAATATAAGCAACAGCAATTGCACACACAGCTACTTTTAGCAAGCTTTTTTCAAAGTAAGCCAATATAACTGCAATACCAAGTCCTATTAGAGCTGATAAAAGATGTCCTGTAGATGTAAGTATATCAGGAAATATCATAGCTCCAAGAACTGCATAAGGCACATATCCAAGAAATGCAGTTATAAACCTAGATTTTATTTTATTTTTTATAACAGCCATGGGAAGAACCCGTGGAAAATATGTAACCAATGCCATAAGAAGTACTGCAATCAAAGTATTATTCATTTGCCGTATCCTCCATTGGAAAAAGCTTTGCACCTATTGTACATGCAATAAATGTGGCTATAATTATTCTCCATCCACCTGATACAGCTGAAAAGACAGGTACCCATTTTATTAGAGAGCTTATAAATATAGCACAACCTGCCACAATCAGAGCAGCTTTTGATTTCTTTGCTGCCGGGATTACAAGCGCAATAAACATTGCATATAAAGCAATACCCATTGAATTTTGTAAAGATTCGGGCAGTATGGTACACACTATAGCACCCGCTGCAGTACCTGCCGCCCACCCGATATAGGGTAGTACTTCAAGTCCTGTCATATAGGAAAATGTGATGTCCTTTTTTTGCATGGCAGCTACTGTAAAGGTTTCATCGGTTATTCCGAAGGACATTATCCAACGCTTATATCCAGGTATTCCCTCAACTATTTTCTGGGATAGTGACAGGGACATAAGCATATATCTTATATTTATGACAAAGGTTGTAATGGTAATTTCGGCCAGGCCTGCTCCTGCGATAATCAGGTTTGTGCCTGCAAACTGTCCCGCCGAAGTTAGGTTTGTCATTGATATTAATATGACTATCCAAACAGGTATTCCCCCCTTTACAGCCATAAGCCCGAATGTAAAGGATACGGGAAAATAACCCAAAGCTATAGGAAGGCTTTGTTTTGAACCGTCAATAAAATCATGTAATGCGCTGTGTTTGCTATGTAATACTTTCTCTTGCTTAGTTAACATTTCTTATATCCTTTTTTCATTTTCTTGTAAATTAACAACAAGTAGTATTATAACATAGAAAAGGGGTGTTAACTCGATTAAGATACCCTATTTTTATCAAGTGGTAAATTTGATTATATAAAAAGTAGTTTTATATGCATAAAAGACTTCCACGTGTCACTCCTCTCAAGTTCTACGCATAGAAGTCTTTTCAATATATCTATATTCAAATTCCTATAGTGCTATTTCATTCTCCTTCATTTGATTTTGGATAACTTCAAGTATACCACCAAAGGTTGCAAATTTCCCGTTGGCAATCTCTTCTTGAGGAATTGTAATGTTGAATTGGCTCTTTACATCAAAGTAAATGTATAGTAAATCCCTTGCGTGCAGACGTATCTCATCTCCTAAAAGGTTTTTATTATAATAATCCTTGTCCCATTTTGTAAAATCAATATCAAATCTTTTTTTGAAAATTTTAATAAGCTCTTCTTTTATATTATCTACTAGTAACTTGTCCATCGTAAGTTTCTCCTTTATACTATCTCTACATTACCGTACTCAATAAGTCTATCAATAGTTTTGTCTACCATATAGTTGGAATCATTTTCATTTAATATATTAAGTACAGGTATTTTATTACCATTATATTTAACTTTCTTCTCATCAATAAACTTACAATCTAATGAAATATAAGATTTCACATATTCCTCATTTGCTTTTAGCCAATCAAATTGCATGTTTGCAATGTTGAAAAAATCAACCTCAAATCCAAACTTATATTTAAACAAATTTGAATACTCTTCAAGTCCCTCAGGCTTACATTCTTCATACAATAAGCTTGCTATTACAACATCCGGAAGCACCGCCTGCGAAATTTCGAAAGCTAGCAATCCAAATTTGTTGGTAATCTTTCTGTTAAATGGCATTATACCCCCGGGTACCCCAATTATTATAACATCGGGCTCTTCTGTATTTTCAATTTTCTTGATAAATCTATTGAACATCACCACTTTATTGACATCAGAAAATGCATTTCCATACATGAATGAAGGAAAGGAATGGAACCCCATCATTTCACAGTATGACCTAGTACCTATCTGACTTACTTTATATCCTAATTTCTGTATTTTTTCCCTTAATGCAAGCTGGATTTCAAATTTATTTGTTCTTTCAGCTACTCCAACCGTCAAAATAATAGGCGTATCTATTTCTTCAATATTTTCGTTTTCAGCAACTATCCCCTCAGGCAAAACATTCTGATTTTCATCAAAATACTTAAAATACACTCCCTCGCAATTACACATAGACGATATTTCTTCAATAACCTCTTTATCCAACTTTAACGAGCATATTATATTTTTTTTGGATTTCACTGCTAATTTAATCTTACTAAATATATATTTTTCAAAATCAAAAGGTAGATGTGATTCAACAAACATTACAGTATCACATAAGTCCAGTGATTTTTCAAAATCCCCGGATACCGAGATACCTATATCCGATCCTCTATCTGCAATGCCAGCATCCTTTCCTGTAAATCCCCATCCATTGGGAGATACAAGACATGATATTTCATATCCCATAAGTAAAGACCTATGCCTTATTATCGGAGTAACCTCCATATTGTATGGATAAATCAAAAGTCTCTCATTTTTCCCCATGTTAACTTTCCCTCCATTATTACAGTTTCCGCTCTGACATATCTGCTTTTACTAATTCAGCTCCAAATTCCCTTAAAGTACAAATATCCTTTAACATACTATCAGCTGTGTCTATTACACTACTGCATCTTGAAACCTTCTTTTCTGCTGACAATTCATCTATATCATCTGCTGCTGATGCACATAAATTGCAAAACATAAGTGCCCAACAGTTTATACACTTATCTTCACTTAATTTTCCTATATTTAGAAGAGTTTTTATTTTATCAACATCAAAACCATCATTTATATTTCCTATTTTCATATGTGGTGAAGATTCACTAACCCTTTCACAGGGGTAAAAATTACCGTCAACATCTGTGAAAAGTCTTTGAACACCAGCTACGCATGGTCCTCCATGATGAAATCTGTCAGGTATCTCATCTCTCATTTTCAATCGACTGTATCTAACTTTCCTTTCCACATATTCCTTTGACAGTAGTTTAGATGTATATTTTTCATCTAGATGTCCAAGATTTGATAAAAATATCTTAAAAATTTCATATTCAATTTCGGAAATATAGTTTTCAGATGCTTTTACAGTATCTTTTCTGTATAAATTGGATATTTCTGATGCCATAACGCTTGCTTCTTTTGCTAATTCAAAATCAGTAAAAAAATTATTTACACAGCTAAACTCATTCCGAGGATCTAACACAGCATTGAAAGTAATATTACTACTTAAAAAATCAGGAAATTTAGTTTTAACCATTTCAAGATTTTCCATTACTTTTTCAAAAGTCCCTTTATCATCTCTATATACCCTATTTTTGTTATGTATCTCAGAAGAACCATCAAGACTTATTAGCAAATGTACATTATGCTTTTGAAAATATTCTACAATTTCTTCAGTCAAAAGGGTGGCATTTGTTGTCACTGAAAAGTGAATATATTTGCCTTCTGCTTTTTCTTCGAAATACTCAACACAATTTTTTATGAATTCAAATTCAAGGAGTGGCTCACCCCCATAGAATGCCAACAAGCCTTTATCATTATCTCTTGAATGATCAATATAAAAATCTATTGCCTTTTGGGCCGTTTCAAGAGTCATTTTCTCATTTGAATGAACCCTATTTTCATAATCTCCTGAATAAATACAATATTTACACCTGAGATTACATTGCTTTGTTATCTGCAATGTAATCATATTAACTTTATTATTAAGGTGACTTAAAATAGTATCATTTAAAGGATGATACATTTCCTTTGGTCTTTTTTCTGATAAGAAACCTAAATCACGCAAATTATCTATTGACTCTTTAGCTTGTGCGTTAAACTCCATAGTACAATTACCGGTATCATCACTATTTATATAATTAAGCAGCTTATATTCTTCTTCAGATAAGTCAAGAATCACATTTTTATTTACGTCATACAAATAATGGCCTCCTGGGGTTTTAAACAGATGTATGAAAGAATTCAAAACTATCACATCCTCCTTATTAATTAAAAATAACCGGAATAAAGACTATATTCCGGTTATTTTTTTATGATTACCTACTCTTATTCAGATAATCATACACATACCCTCCAGTTGTATGGTCACATGTTGGGCCATACCAATCACAGCCAGCATATGCCTCTATAGTTCCCTTATAGCTATGTAGTTTTTTACCTAACTTTTTCATTTTTTTCACCTCGCTTTCATGTATACTAACTTATTAAACAAGGCTTTACTTTATTTAAACTCATTAAGTTTTACCGCGGATAAACCTTGTGAGTTTAAATTTAATTTAGTACATTCCTTACATAGCTAGAAAATCTCTATACTCTTTGAATCCGTTCTCAAAATCTTTATAGCTTTGGAATTGGTGTATACTTCCGTTATCGACCAATAAAATTCTGTCCACTTTGGTCAAAATATCAGGCTTGTGGCTTATTATTAAAACTGTTTTGTCATCAAAATCCTGCATCAAAAGCTGGTTCAAATAAACCTCCGATTCAGCATCATAATTTGCCGTGGCCTCATCAAGAACAAGTATTTTTGCTTCTCTGGCAAATGCTCTTGCTACGGCTATTTTCTGCCTTTGACCACCTGATAGCTTTGAACCGTTTCTGCCTACCTCACTTTTGTACTTTAAGGGCATGTCCTTTATGAACTCATATGCACCACTTCGCTTTGCAGCCTTTTTTAGCAGTGATTCATCTTTTTTTAAGCCTATACATATATTTTCTTCAATTGATGTGTCAAAAAGATACAAATCCTGATTTACTACTGATATCAAACTTCTATAATCCTTTAGGTTAATACTGCTTATATCTGTTCCATCTAATTCAATTTTTCCATTGTCAGGCTTATAAAATCTCAACAGCAGATTAATAAATGTGCTCTTTCCTGAGCCGTTTGCCCCTATAATGGCAATTTTTTCTCCCGGATTTATTTCAAGATTAATATTATTTAAAATTTGCTCATCTTCTCTATATGAAAAGCTAACATTATTAAACTTTATCTTACCTTTAACTTTGCTTGCATCCAATCTTACAAGGTTGTTAGTCTTTCCCTCTGTTTCTGTTTCCATATCAATAAATTCAAAAAATCTTTTTGCAGAAGGAATTATATTAGAAAAATTATATCCAATATTCAATATTGCTGATATTGGAGCAATAACATAAGCACTATATGTTAAAAAAGCAAACAATCCTCCAATGCTAACGCCATTTCGGAAAACAATATATGCTCCAAGTATGTATAAAACACAATTAATTCCCTGAAACACTATACTCTCAGAGTACTCATTGAACTTATCTAAAAAAGCTAATTTTATATTCATTTTAACAATACTTTTTTGCTTTTTTATAAATTCACCTATTTTTACCCTGTCAATCCCTAATAGTTTAATTTCTTTAATACCGGTTATGGTATCTCCGTACCAAGATGAATATTCCCTGTTATACTCCAGATACTCCTTAAACATAGATTCTCTCTTTTTTGCAAGAAATTTTACGGTAAAAAATCTAAAAGGAGCTACCAAAATTACTACTATAGTTAGTTTCCAGTCAATCATCAAAAGCCCCACCAGACCTCCGATAATTCTGAATACCTGGGATATTATAATAAAAGTACCCTTATCGCATATTCTTGATATATTTCCAACATCCATTCCAATGTTACTCATAATTTCAGAAAAATTTGTACTATTAAAGTATTGCAGTTTTAGCTTCAAAAGATGTTTAAACGCTTTCTTTTGTAATGAATACTGGAACATAGAATTTAAATAAGAATAATATTTTGTTTCAAGTAACCCAATTGCTTGATCAATTAAAACCAAAGCAAAAGTAAGAAGAGAAAATTTAACTACAATTCCAAAATTACTTTTAAGTAGACCATTATCCATAACCTCCTTGCTAAGGAGCGGAAAAAGCATATTGATACCGGCAGAAGAAATAATACATACAAAAATAATACTGATTTTTTTAATATAAGGCCTTAAGAGTTTCAAAATTCTCTTTAGTATAATATTGGTATCTTTAGTAAATAACATTTTAACCTCATGAATAAATTACTGTATTTTTATATTTTGTAATATTCTTCCTATAATCTATAGTATAACTATATCCAAAATTTGTCAATTAAAATTATTAAAGTAAAATTCAGAGTGTTAATTTAATAGAATTTAAAAACACCTCGAACCAAGATATTATGTAAATAATGTAATTAATTGAAAAGGATATTTTACCGCTGCTCACATTCATTCTCAATGATTCATTGTGTAGCAAAAACCTACCCAATGCTAGAGGTTTTCGGTAAAATATCCTATAAAGCCTTTCGTTATTTTTCAATATATTTAGCCTTTAGAATAGGTAGTATAGTGGCCACTATCAGTACTATCAATATAATAAATGCAATTGTGTTAGATGCAGCAAATCCACTTGGACCATTTCCCTTTATAACTCCCGTAACTTGAAGTATTATGCCTATAAGTCCTACTATAGACCCTCCTGCTACAAGTCCTGAAGATAAGCTTATACCGTTTGAAACCCTTGCATCTTTTTCTTGTTGTGACTTGCTGACTTTTTCAACAAAAAATCTAACTAATGCGCCTATTAGAATTATAGAAGTTGTGGATATTGGTAAATAAAAACCTATAGCTACTGTCATTACAGGAAGTCTTAACAAGAATAATACGACACCCATAACAGCACCAGCTATAACCATAACCCATGGCAATTCCCCAGACATTATACCCGCCGTCAGAGTTGCCATTAAATTAGCTTGAGGCAGTGCGAAAGCAACATTATCACCAGTCGCTGCCAATTGGTTTGAAAGTAATAATATAGTGCCAACAACTACAGCAGTACCAGCTACACCGGCTATAGTAAAATATTTCTGCATTTCATTTTTACTGCCACCAATTAAGAAAGTAACTTTTTGTGATTGAGTATAACCTCCAGCCATTGCTATAGCGGTAACAATAAATGTACCAAATAAAAGTAAGGACCTGTTATTTTCAGTATTTTTCCATCCCATGACTACAAATAACAAGGTTACAATAACTATAGAAGCTATGGTCATGCCTGATACAGGGAGGTTAGATGTTCCTATAGTACCAGTTAAACGGCCGGCAACTATAACAAAAAGTAACGATAAGAAAAATGACAAAATAGATGCAGTAATTGCCATTAATATATTACCTTTTGAAATTATAAAACCTCCTATAAACCCTACTACTATTCCTCCAATTAATATCAAACTTTCAATAGATGAAGACTCGCCGCTTTTAGAAGATTTTGCATTAAGGGTTTCTTTTATAGATGAAATTATTGTAGGAATAAGTTTTAAAGCACCTATTAATCCCCCTGAAAGCATCATGCCTGCACCCATGTATTTTACATAACTACCAGCAATATGTGTAACCTGCATACTATTAATAGCAACATCAGGGTTATTCCATACATTTGCGCCTTCTTTTCCAAGTTCAGCAAAATACCCGATTAAAGGTGTAATACCGAAGTTAGATAATATTGAACCTGCAAACATAGCCACAGAAACATCCATTCCTACAATAAATCCTATTCCTAATAAAAGAGGGTTTACTTCGATTTCAAATTTCCACTTGTAGAATTTTTCATTTACATAGCTTATAACATTGTTGGCTACATTCAAAAATGAACCGGTTATAACAGTTAATATCCCGCCTATACCAAATCCAATGCCCATAAACTTCATTGATTCCCCGGCACCTTCTGAGGCAACTAGGGTTTCTGATATAGCCAGTGACTCCGGGTACATTAATTTACCGTGTTCCTCAACAATAAGATAATTATGAACAAGAGCAGCTATTCCTACACCAAATAACACTCCTCCCGCACTAACAATAAATCCTTCTAGAAATGTAATTTTAAAACCTATTAAAAGAACTGCGGGTAAAACGAATATAACACCACTAGCAACTGATTCCCCTCCACTTGACATTCCCTGCACCAAGTTTTTGGCAAGAATACCTTTATGTTTGGCAAATACCGCTATAAATGCTGAACCTATTATGGAACCAGGTATACCAGCTGCAACTGTAAGTCCGGATTTCATACCAGAATAGGCAGTAGAAGCTGTGAATAATGCAGCTAAAATAACACCGATTATTAATACAGCAATATTCCCTCCTGATTTAGATTCATCGGAAACATATGGTACATAGTCTTTTCCGTTTATGCCACCATAAGCATCTTTAGACAATTTTTTATCCATAGTACATACCTCTATTATTTTATATTCTTTAGTACTTCCAATAAATATTCCCACATCCTCTGAACCGAAGAAATACTCATGTGTTCATTGGGAGTGTGAACGTCATATAGGTTTGGTCCAAATGAAATTACATCAAGTTTATCAAATTTTTCAGCAAACAAACCGCACTCCAGACCGGCATGTATTGCAGTTATATGAGGCTTCTTTTTGTACATTTTTTCATATACATCTTCGAAAACTGTTCTTATTTTTGAACCAGGATTATATTCCCATTCAGGATAATCTGATTCTGTAACAACACTTCCACCGTTTAATTTTGCAGTTACAATAATTCTATTAGTTAATTCATTCTTTAAACTTTTTACTGAACTTCTGATTGAGCTTATAAATTCTATAGAATCTTTCGAAGTTGTAATTACTCCAAGGTTCAAGGAGCTTTCCACTAACCCCTTAATATCCATGCTCATGGAAGTAACTCCATTTATCAGCAAGTATAAATAATTAACTACATTAATAGTTGATTCTTTCGAAAGCATTTCCTGAGGTCTGTCAGGTAAAGCTTCAAATTCCACTCTTACATCCGGGTCTTGTTTTCTCAATTCGGTTTTAAACATTTTTTCACATTCAGATATTTTTTTCTCAACTAAGGCTCTATCATCCGCTCTTACTAAAATTACAGCATCTGACTCACGTGGAATTGCATTGTGTTTTGAACCCCCATTTAATGAACTAAGCCTAAACTCAACCTCAGATAAAATATACATAAGTATACGACCCATTAGTTTATTGGAGTTTCCTCTTTCTTTATCTATCTCCATTCCCGAATGTCCACCTTTTAGCCCCCTAATTTTCACTATATATGGCACAAGGTTTGCATCTGTGGCTTCCCATACTGCCGGAATTGTCGTTCTAGCTGTACGTCCACCTGCACAACTTACTAATAGGGTACCCTCTTCTTCTGAATCTATGTTAATAAGTATTCTTCCTTTTATATTTTTAGGCTCCAATGCCATAGCTCCATCCATTCCAGTTTCTTCAGAAGTAGTAACAAGTAATTCTATTGGTGGATGTTGATATTTATCAGAAGCCAAAATTGCCAAGCCCATGGCAACTGCAATTCCATTATCAGCCCCTAAAGTTGTGTCAGTTGCATATATCATGTCATCAATTACTCGTAACTTTATCGGATCTTTTGTAAAATCATGCTCTATATCTTTATTTTTTTCACATACCATATCCATATGCCCTTGCAAAACAACAGCAGGGCTGTTTTCGAATCCCGGTGTCCCTTTCTTTCTTATAACAACATTTAATGCAGAGTCCTGAACATACTCCAAATTATGCTCTTTAGCAAAGGATACCAAATAGTCGCTAACCTCTTTTTCATTTCCTGACCCTCTTGGAATCTGCGTAAGCTTTTCAAAGTATTTAAATACATCAACAGGTTGTAAGTTCTTAAGTATGTCTGCCATTATTATTACCTCACATTCTTATTTTGAATTATTTGCCGAAAAACTCTATATCATTATTATACTAATTACCCAATAATATTAAACTTTATGTCTTTATGCTTTTTTTTTTATAATCGTATTCTTTTCCATGTATGGTAAATATTTTTCCATTTCATATAAATTGTTTAAAAATTGCTTAATAACTGAAATCTTTTTTCGGAAAGATGTTAATTTTTTTCGAGAATATTAAAGTTTTTTTGTCAATTTTTAACATACGTATAACAAATACATAAAATAATGCTAAAATTACGTATAGTCAAATATATTTCTTTTCAGCAATTGCAATTATTCAAAAAATCATTCTTGCAACACACTTCCTTTAGAATCACTATACCTTTATTTACTTAGAAATAATTATTCCATTAAACTGTGTGACTGATAAAGCAAGCTAAAAGGCTTTTATAATAAAAAATTTAATAAGTGGGGGAATTTTAAATGAACTTTTTGGGTACATGGATGCTGCGATTTGCTTTTACATGTGGTCTTATATCGTTTCTGCTCATTGCCTTTAAACAAGAAAAAGAAGAAAATAAGAATCTTGGAATACTAACGGGTATAGTTGCAAGCTTTGGAGTTCTTCTATCATCGCTCCTTTTACTTTATTCTCTAGTAAGTGGAAACTATTCAATTGAATATGTGTATCATAATACAGAGAAATCACTTCCGCTAATATATAAAATATCGGCATTCTGGTCTGGGAGTTCAGGTTCAATGCTTATTTGGACTTCTGTATTGGCTGTTCTTCTAATTATAGTCTTTCTTAGAAATAAGGAAAAAAGTTCAACCAAAACTATATCTGGTGTTTTATTGTTTGTTATGACACTTTTTATGTTCGTTGTAACATTCATAAAAAATCCATTTAAAGCAGTGTCAGAACAAAGTGACGGATTTGGTCTTAATCCTTCGCTCCAAAGTCTAGGTATGGTCTTTCACCCACCTGTGATAATTATCGCCTTTTCTTTTTTCTTCATAGCTTTTGGGTATCAATTATTTGACATCAGAAAAAACACTGAGGAACACATAAATATTACATGGAAATGGGCAATGTGGGGTTGGGTACTTCTTACCTTTGGAATTATCACAGGCGGTATATGGGCATATACTGAGCTTGGTTGGGGTGGCTACTGGGCATGGGATCCAATAGAAAATTCATCTTTGGTTAACTGGTTATTTGCAACAGCTTTTCTCCATAGCTTACGAGGTAAAAGCAATAACAACAAAAGAATGAATTTCCTTTTGATATTTTTAACTGTATTCACTATACTTGTTGGAACATACATTGCAAGAAGCGGATTATTAAATTCGGTACATGCTTACAGCAGCCGTGGTGTCACAGTGGTTTTCGGTGTGGTATTAGTGGTACTCGTACTGCTTTTCATTGTTTATTACTTCAAAATTAAAAGATTACATCCCAAAAATAATACTAAGAAATCATTTCTGAGCATAATTAAGTCTGGCAATCTGTTTTCTATACTAAGTATTATAACAGCCGTATTAATTTTCGGAGGTACTACATTCCCTTTGTATGGAGGGCTCTTTCTCAAAGCTGTATCGGATACGCCAATAAGTTTCTATGAGTACGTTTTCGGTGTATTTGGTATACTGGTACTTTTAATTCTTGCAATTAATCCAAGCTTATATACAAGGAAAGTTCTTTTAATTCCAGGTAGCGTATGTGGATTAGCAGTATTAGCTCTAATGCTATTTCTTTGTGATTATGGCTTCCTTACAAAATTGTCTTTAGCTGTTTGTGCCATGCTGACAGTAAATTTAATTATAGAACTTGCATTTAATTATAAAAAGCACATTGGTAATAAGAAAAGTGTGGCAGTTTTATTGCTACATGCTCCACTGATAATAATGGTAGTAGGATTTGCAGGGTCTATGGGTATGCTTTTAAATTCTGATGTAACTATCGAAAAGGGCAATACTGCGGTTGTGGGAAAATATGAGGTAAAATACAGAAACCTATATTGGAAAGAAGAACCAGGGAAAACAACAGCTGTTTCTGTTATAGGTGTTAGCGGTCCTAAAGGAAAACTCCAACTAAAGCCCGAACTTTCATATTATCAGAAAATGAAAATATCTCACTCCAGAGCAGTTATAAAATCAGGGCTTGGTGAAGATTTGTACATAATTTTCGAAGGAATAGACGACAAAGACAATATCACATTAAAAGTTAAAATAGTAAAGTTTGTTAGTCTTGTATGGATAGGCAGTATTTTATTGCTTATAGGTACAATCCTCTATTATTTTTCTGAAAATAAAAAAACAAGGATACTCATAAAAAATATTTTAGAACAGGAGGTATAAAAATGACTAAGGTATCAAATCTATCTCACAAGATTATTGTTGTTATTGCAATAACAGCAATTTTTATGGTTACTCAAATTTCTTCAGTACGGTCTGGAACTATTGATTTATCAAAGCCGGAGTTTGACTTTGACAAAATCGTTTTTACCAAACATCAGCCATACTCAGGTTATGAGAACCATATGATTGATGGGAACTTTGGATTTACAGCTGTAAAAGGCGGTGGATTGTATATCCTCAATAATGCCTTTTCAGGGAATCCTACTGTAACTAATGTTTTGCAAAACTCTATCTGTAAAAACGGACGTTACGCAGGAAAGAAGCTTACAGGCGGAGCCTTCTATTCCTTTGATCTGAGCTATGATGCGAAGCAGATTGTTTTTGCCTATACAGATGCTCAGAACTCCTACGGTGTTTGGAATGAAAACACAACTTACCATATCTTCAAGGTAAATGTGGATGGGACAGATCTTACACAGCTGACTGACGGAAATGTAAATGATTTTGATCCACGCTGGCTTCCGGATGGAAGAATTGTATTTATATCAGAAAGAAGAGGTGGTTATGGACGTTGCCATCAGCGTACAGTTCCAACCTTTAACCTTCATACAATGAATGCAGACGGAAGTGATATCAGATGCATAAGTTACCATGAAACTAATGAATGGAGCCCATGCGTAGATAACAACGGTATGATTGTATACACTCGTTGGGACTATATGGACAGAGGAGCTAATCATGCACATTCTGCGTGGATAACCACACCAGACGGCCTTGATGCAAGAGCTATTACCTTAAACTATCCAAACTCGGGTAAAGATTGGTGGACCAATGTACCTTTAATGCAAAATTCATTACGGGCAATTCCTAATTCAAACAAATATGTTGCAACAGCTGCCCCTCACCATGCTCAAAACTACGGACCACTAATTGTAATTGATCCTGATGTTGAGGATGATGACAATCTTTCTACTATTACAAAAATTACACCTGATGCAAAGTATCCTGAATCCGAAACAGGAACTACAACTGATCAAAAATATGGAACACCCTACCCTTTGAGTGAGGATTATTTTTTGTGTGTATATGATCCAAATGCAAATACTAATGGTGCAAACAAGCGCTATGGCATATACGCAATAGATTCAAAAGGAAACAAGACAATGCTATATAGCGATCCTAATTTTTCTTGTTACAGCCCGATACCATTAAAGCCGCGTACCGTGCCAAATAGTATTCCGAGCTCGGACATACCCACTGGACAGGCTCAGGATGGAGTTGTATCAGTAATGAACGTTTATGACTCACTTCTACCTTTCCCTGCAGGAACAAAGATTAAAGAGCTGAGAATATGGCAGGTATATCCAAAGACGACACCTCTAGCAACAGACCCTATAGTAAGCTATGAAGGAACTGAAAGCTTGTGGTCAGGAAGAAATACCAGAGGACTCTTAGGAACAGTACCCGTTGAAGAAGATGGAAGTGCATCTTTCTATCTCCCCCCTGGAAAAGCTGTTTTTTTCCAAGCTATTGACCAAGATGGAACTGCTGTTCAGACTATGAGATCTGATACATTCCTTATTCCCGGACAAAATCGGCTGTTATGTCAAGGCTGCCACGAACCTGCCCGTAAAGCTGCAGAGAATCCTGAAAGTGTTCCCCTTGCATTAAGGAGGGCACCATCAAAAATTACACCAGATCCATCCGAAGGAGCAAGGCCAATGAGCTTCCCAAGGCTTATTCAGCCTATCTTGGATAAAAAATGTATATCATGTCACAATGGTTCACAGGTGCCTGACCTTAGAAAGGGAAATATAGACTCTCAAACAAAATGGTTTAGCTCATATAAAAACTTGAAACCATATGTTGCTTTATTTGATGTAATGTATCCAGGTGCTAACTGGGATCATGTTTACCCAAGAACTGAACCTGGCAAGTTTGGTGCTAGAGCATCAACTTTATATAAGAAGCTTAAGAGCGGACATGGTAATCTTACACAAAGTGAGCTTCACTCATTTATCATATGGTTGGATTCAGGAATTGCACCGTTCTTCGGAGACTATAAGAATATTGATGCACAGTTAAGAGGAGAACAGGTTGAACCTTCTCTGGATTAATTCCATAGCCTAAAAATAAATAATGGATGGGAGTGTTAAAAATGAATAGGCATACAAAGAAAAAATTTATTCCCATGATTCTTTCCATAGCAATAGTTATTACTATAGTAAGCTTCCTGTTTCCAGAAAGCAATATTGGTTATACGGCTCAAAATTCATATTATTCACCTTTTGATACTGCATATTCTCCCGATGGCAGCGTGATTGCGGTATCAGATTCAACTAAAGGACAGATTGAGATATTGAATGCATCCAATGGTGAAATCCAAAAGATTATACAATTGGATGGACAGCCAAAAGCTCTTGCATGGAACGGGAATAAAAACATATATGTTTCAGAGTACGGAGCAGGAACTGTTGCCGAAGTAAATCCTGTTTCAGGAGAAGTAACAAGACGATTTCCAACAGGGGCGAACCCTCTGGGAGTAAAAGTAGTAGACAATAAACTTATTGTATCTGATTATAGCCTTAAGAAAGTATCTATTGTTGATTTATCCTCCGGTAGTGTTGAAAAAAATATTGCTGTGAGAGATTATCCCTACTTAATTGATAGTACTATTGATGGTAAATATGCAGTAGTTGGACATGCATTACCATCAGGAAATGCTTCAGAATCCAAGTATGCTGCATCAGTTACTTTTATTGACATGAACACCTATAGTGAAGCTGCAAACATAGTACTTCCACAGGGCTCATCAAATGTAAGAGGAATTAAATGTTCACCAGACGGCAAGTGGGCATATGTTCTTCATACATTTGGAAAAACCTCCCTCCCTACTACCCAAATTACTAGAGGGTGGACAATGACAAATGCAGTTACCATAATTGATATAGCAAATAAAGAAATATATACCACATTCTTATTGGACAGAATGATGGAGGGAGCAGCAGACCCATGGGGGCTAACAATATCATCAGACAGTAAAACCATGTGGGTTAGTGTGTCAGGAACTCATCAGGTGCTGAAAATCGATTTAAATGGTCTTCACCAGCTTTTACAAGGAAATTTAAACGGTGGTGATAGCTCGCAAATCAATCCTAACACATACTACAAAATAGTAAACAGAAATAGTGGAAAAGCAGTTGATATACCAAATGGTAATCCAGCAAACAACACTCAGTTGATACAATGGGATGATGTTGGCAACAATAATCAGCAATATAGGTTTGTCGCTGATTCAGAAGGATATTATACCATTATCAACAAAGGAACTAATAAAGCATTGGACAACGCAGGTGCTACCTCTGATAATTCAGCTGTGGTTGAATGGGATGTGACTTCTTCAAATAATCAGAAATGGAAGATAATTGACGCTGGTAATGGATATATTAAGCTTCAGGTGAAATCCAGCCAGAAATATTTAGACGTAAGTGGTGCTTCCGTTGCTAATAATGCTGGTTTAGTAACAAACAGCAGCAGCACAAGTTTGAGCCAGCAATGGAAAATATCAGTGGCTGGAGCCACAAATTCCGGCAATTATTCATTATTAAATCGTTCAAAATCAGGTTTTGATAAACCATATTCAGATATCTGGTTACAAATCAAAGCTGATCCTTCAAAAAAAAGTGACCTTAAATACGATCTTGGAGCCTTATGGGGAGCAGGTCTACTAAAAAAGATAGATTTACCAGGTCAGGGGCCAAGAGGTATATCATTATCACCAGACGGTAAAACTGTAGCCGTAGGTGCATATTTTGCAGGAGAAGTATATCTTATAGATGCAACAGGAAATGTATTAAAAAATACAGTAAAACTCGGTATTCAACCCCAAGAAAGCCAAGTTAGAAGTGGCGAACGTATATTCCATGATGCATCAACTACTACACAAAAATGGCTCAGCTGTGCTTCCTGTCATCCTGATGGCAGGGCTGATGGACTAAATTGGGATATGCCAAATGATGGTATAGGCAATACTAAAAACACTAAATCAATGCTATATGTTTTTGACACCCCTCCAGCAATGTGGCGTGGAGTAAGGGATGATGCCCATGTTGGTGTAAAAGCTGGTTTCAAATACATAAAGTTTAAAGAGCCTACCCAACAAGAACTTGATGATGTTGCTGCTTATATCAAGAGTCTCTCTGAAGAACCTAGTCCATACTCCAATGAAGGTACAATGACAGCAGATGCTGCTGCAGGAAAAGCAATTTTTGAAAGCCCGGAAACAAATTGTTCATATTGTCATTCTGGACCACTGTATACAGATTTGAAGGCTCACGATGTAGGCTCAAAAGATAACCTTGATCCCGATGGATTCTATTATACCCCAACACTAAAGGAATTGTGGAGGACTGCTCCTTATATGCATGATGGTTCTGCTGCAACACTTCGCGAAGTATTGACAACAATGAATCCAGATGACAAACATGGAAAGACTTCACACCTTACCGATGAGCAAATCAACCAGTTGGAGGCTTACTTGCTTCAGATAGATAGCAATCCTAATCAAACATTACAAAAAGGTGATGTAAACGGAGATGGAGATGTTAATGCAATTGACTTGGCATATATGAAAAAGTACTTAATGGGAGAACTTGATTTGCCTGCTGAACAGCTTAAAGCAGCTGATGTTGATGATAATGGGGATATAAATGCAATTGATTTTGCTATTTTGAAACAAGTAGTTCTTGGACTAAAACCTAATTTATAGGACAAATAAATCTAACCCTAAAGTTAGTTTCTTTTAGCGTAGCGGTTTTGTGGCTGCTACGCTACTTTTATGCATCCAAGAAAAATTTTCTGGTATTTAATGTTATCCAAAAATTGCATATACTTTTTCATTAGTGTATAGTAAATTGTTTCTATTATGTAAAGTTTATTACAATTTTGTTCCTATCCAAATATTCCATTATGTGGTAATATGTGAATAACCATTAAATACGGAGGTGTCTTCATGAAAAACAAAGATAAACTTAAAGGATTTTTTTCAGGAATTATATTTTCAGCAATCATAGGGGCATTTGCATTGGGGGTAACAGTTTTTGCAGCACCTATAGAAAGCAAGCTATCAGTTGTGTATGATAACATTAAAATCTATATTGATGGGACCCTTTTCCAACCTAAGGACTCTAATGGTAACGATATTAAACCTTTTATTTCAAAGGGAATTACCTATTTGCCTGTATCAGCATTAAGTAAGGCCCTGGGAAAAGATGTTAGTTGGGATGGAAAGACAAAGAGTATTTATATAGGAAAACAACCTGCTTCAAAGGCTAAAGAAGTAACGGTTTCTAATGTTAATGAACTCTTTGACGCACTTGGCTCTAATAAACATATTAAGCTGAAACCAGGAACTTACAATATTTCAGATTTGAATCAAGATTACATTAAAAGTAAAAATATATATTGGGAAAGCGTGTACGACGGCAATGAATTAATTCTAGATGAAATAAGTAATCTGACATTGGAAGGTTTGGGAGATAGCCCTGTTGAATTAGTTGTTGAGCCAAGATATGCAAATGTTCTGACATTTAAAAATTCAAATAAAATAGCTATAAAGAATATTAAAGCCGGACATACCATTGAGAAGGGTTCCTGTGTAGGGGGCGTATTCAAATTTAATTTATCAAAGGATATAGATATATCAGACAGTATTTTATATGGATGTGGAACCTATGGAATTATAGCAGAAGATACTGAACACCTAAAATTTAGTAATTCCATTATCGAGGAGTGTACATACGGAGCAATGACTTTAAATTACTGCAAAGATTTCGCCTTTGATAATAGTAAAATCAGAAAGTGTGAAAACTATGAGTTGATTGAAATTTATTCTTCAACAAGTATAGTATACAACAAATGCGAAATATCTGATAATACATCAAGCGATATTTTATCTGTAAGCTTATCTAATAACGTTAAATTTACAAATTGTAAATTCAAAAATAACAGCCCATTTAATCCTACTCTCTTCCCTGCTGTTGATTTTACAGGAACTACTTTCGAGTAATGTTTTAGTTACATAAATTCTATTTCATTCATTAAATTAATTGTTCATGATTTTGAGTGTATAGCCGTTCAATAATGAGAACTATTTCTTCGGACGGCTATATTTACTATTTGCTCCTTCATTATCACTTAGTAAATGAAGTATTTTTGTCATATATTTCACGACTATAAGCATAATATGGTATAATGGCTATAATTGATATATTTTACTTGAAAATCAACAAAGTAATTGGTAGAATTGTTAAAAAAGCAAAATAATACCTAAGAAAAATTTAATCCAATTATATGATGTAAGAGTTTTAAAATACTGAAAAATGCAATAGTAGTAAATTAAAATATACAAGGAAATACAAATTAAAAAAGAAGGTGATAATTAGTGATTAAAAAAGTACTTGTAGCTAATAGAGGGGAAATTGCAATAAGAATTTTCAGAACACTTCGCGAAATGGGAATTTCTTCTGTTGCTATATATTCCGATAATGATAAGGATAGTACGTTTGTTCAATATGCAGATTATAGTTACCCTTTAGAGGGAGATACTGCAAAAGAAACATATATGAATATTGATAAAATAATCAAGATTGCTGTAGAAGCCGGAGTTGATGCTATACATCCTGGATACGGTTTTTTATCTGAAAATGCATCATTTGTAAAAGCTGTTGAAGATTCAGGTATTGTTTTTATAGGACCTAGTTCAGAAGTTGTCAGTTCACTAGGAAATAAATTTAAAGCTCGAGATATTATTAAAAAATTAGATATTCCATTGATTCCAGGAACTAAAAAGGTTATCTATACCTTTGAGGAAGCAGAGCAAATTGCTTCCACCGTTGGATATCCAGTAATGATAAAACCCGCTGCAGGCGGCGGCGGAAAGGGTATGAATATTGCGAATGACAGAAGTGAGTTAGAGAGCGCTTTTTATAAGAGCCAAAACTTAGCTGAGTCAGTATTTCATGATAATTCTGTTTGCTTAGAAAGATATTATGCAGATGCTCATCATGTAGAGGTTCAAATTTTAGCAGATACACATGGCAATGTACTTCATTTAGGTGAACGAGAATGCTCAATCCAAAGAAGATTCCAAAAGGTAGTTGAAGAATCCCCTTGTTTAATTATATCTGAACATATAAGAAATAAAATATTTGAATATGCAGTTTCTATTGCAAAGGAAGTTAATTATACCGGTGCTGGAACTATAGAATTTTTATATAGCAACGGAGAAGTTTTCTTTTTGGAAATGAACACAAGAATTCAGGTTGAACATGCAGTTACAGAAATGGTTACAGATATAGATATTGTAAAGATGCAAGTATTAATAGCATCAGGCTATGAACTTCCTGTAAAGCAAGAGGATATAAAAATCAGGGGACACGCTATAGAATGTAGAATTTACTCTGAAGATACAAGTAATAATTTTATGCCTTCAGTAGGAGAGATTACGTATTGTCAGCTGCCACATGGATTGGGAGTAAGGGTGGATTCTGCAATAGGACATAACTATTGTGTTAGTCATCTCTTTGATCCTATGCTTGCCAAATTAATTGTAAGAGGAAATACTAGAGAAGAAGCAATATGTCGAATGAGCAGAGCATTAGATGAGTTTATTATTGAAGGTGTAAAAACAAATATTGACTACCTTAAGGCAATAATGGAAGATACTCAATATATCAATCTCAAAGTAAATACTAATTTTTTGAAAGATAGACATGAAGAGTTAATGAATTCAGCTATGAAAACAAAGCATATTAAAAATAGGTTTAAGCAAAAGATTCCAGTTTATAGGGAAAGCATACAAAACTATAATGAAGTTGGAATAAGTGAAACTCCAGCATGTGAATTTGAACCTATCAGCGTTGAATCGAATGAAAATTCGCTACAACAGCTTGTGGATGAAATCTCTTTGCCAAGTCTTCTTTCAATTGATGGCTAAAATAAAAGCATGTAAAAGTCAAGCTTAGATGTTTTGCATTGAGCCTGTGAAGAAAAGTCTGTAAAATCAGCTTTCTATGATAAAATCAAATTATCATAGGAGGCTATTTTTTATGGCAAGAAGAAAGAATTCGATGAGCGAAGGAAAAAAGAACATTATTGCATCCCTACTTCAAGAGTATGACATCAAGACTGCAGAAGACATCCAGGAAGCACTTAAAGACTTGTTAGGGGGTACCATTCAGAGCATGTTGGAAGCCGAGATGGATCAGCATTTAGGCTATGAACCATACGAACGTTCCAATAACACCAATTACAGGAACGGAAAAAAATCCAAATCAATACAAAGTACATATGGTAAGATGGAAATTGACGTTCCACAAGATCGAGAATGTTCCTTTGAGCCACAAATCGTGAAGAAGCGTCAAAAGGATATCTCAAGCATTGACCAAAAGATCATTGCTATGTATGCAAGAGGTTTGACAACTCGCCAGATCTCTGACCAGATCGAAGAAATCTACGGATTTGAAGTTAGTGAAGGCATGGTATCCGATATCACAAACAAACTGCTTCCAGAAATTGAGGAATGGCAACAACGTCCACTATCCAGCGTTTACCCAATTGTATTCATAGATGCTGTGCACTTTTCTGTTAGGGACAACAATGTCATCAAGAAGCTGGCTGCATACATCATTCTTGGAATCAATGAAGAAGGCCAAAAGGAAGTGTTAAGCATTCAGATAGGCCAAAATGAAAGCAGTAAATATTGGCTTAGTGTCCTAAATGAACTGAAGAACCGTGGAGTCAAGGATATTCTTATACTTTGTGCAGATGGCCTGAGTGGCATCAAGGAATCCATTGCTGTAGCTTTTCCGGAAACAGAGTATCAACGCTGCATAGTCCATCAGGTAAGAAACACACTAAAATATGTTGCAGACAAAGATAAGAAGGAGTTTGCTAATGACCTGAAGACAATCTACCATGCCCCTACAGAGGAGACCGGATATGAGCGTATGATGCAAATTACGGACAAGTGGCAGGACCGTTATCCTAACGCCATGAAGAGTTGGTCTACGAACTGGGATATCCTAAGCCCGATTTTCAAGTTTTCTACGGATGTTCGCAAGGTAATCTACACAACCAATGCTATAGAAAGCCTGAACAGCACATATCGTCGTCTGAATCGTCAAAGAAGCGTATTTCCAAGTGACACAGCCCTCTTAAAGGCCCTATATCTAGCAACCTTTGAGGCAACCAAGAAGTGGACTATGACTCTCCGTAACTGGGGTAAAGTCTACGGTGAGTTGTCCATCATGTATGAGGGCAGGCTTCTGCAATAAAATCAGGACAATCAAAAACACCCTTTTGGAAGGGTGCTATTGACATGCCATTAATTTACTATTATATTGTAGACAAGTTATGAAAGCCAGCATCTGGCCTTCACAACTCTAATAAAATTATCATAGAAAGCTATTTACAGAGATTATTTCACACACTCTTTGCATTATCTAAGCTTGACTTTTTATTTTTTGTTGCGACACAAATATGAGTAAGCGTTTATTGATTCTTTTAATCAAGTCTCTTTCTAAGTCTTAGTGTTGATATAAATAATAAAGCAACAGTAAATCCAGATAGTATTATAACTTCATTTATTATATAATCAAGTCCTATTCCCTTAAGCATAACTCCCCTTACTATTGTTATAAAATATGTAACTGGTAGTATGTTTCCTATGGCAGAAACCACTTGAGGCATAGCCTGTCTTGGAAAAACAAAACCTGATAACAAAACGCTTGGAAGCATAAAAGCTAGCATCAAAAGCATCGCCTGCATTTGGTTTTTTACTATTGTTGATATAAACATACCTATTGACAATGAACATATAACAAATAAAAAACCAAGAACAAGAAGCAGGGCAATGCTCCCTGCAATATGTACATCAAACCAAAATACACATATAGCTAGTGCCAATATGAATGATAAATAACCAATAATCACATTTGGGATAAGCTTTGCAAGAATAAGTTCAAAAGATTTTATTGGAGTAACTATCAACTGCTCAATAGTACCCTTCTCTTTCTCTCTCACTAGTGCAAATGCTGTAAGCATGATAGTTAAGTTCTGAAGAATTAATCCTAGCTGTCCTGGTATAGTAAAGTTTTTGCTTTCCAGATTAGGATTATACCAAACCTTGGAATTAATTGTAATACCTCCAAGAGAAGAAATATAGCTTCCTATCTTCTCTAAACCATCTTCTTTTAATTTCTTAGAATACATTTCTGAAACAAGTAGTCCGCTGTTTAGTGCAGTCCTAGCCACAGTAGGATCAGAACCATCTATAATCAATTGAGTTTGTGCAATCTCATTTTTCTTTAAACTTTTTGCGTAATCAGCAGGTATTACTATTCCCGCCTTTATCTTACCAGAATCCATAAGATCGGATAACTCTTTTTCACTTGAAACATAGTAATCAACTTCAAAATAATTTGATGTGATAAATTTGTCCATATACTCTCTGCTTTCAGGAGTCATACTTTGGTCAAAAACAGCAGTAGGTATTTGATCAACATCTGTTTTTACTGCATACCCAAAAAGAAGCATCATCATTATAGGCATAACAATGGCTATTCTCAAGCTTATAGAGTCTCTTTTTATCTGAATTAACTCTTTACGTACAATAGAACGAAATCTAGTTAAATTGAATTTAGCTCTACTTTTTTTCATTTACTTCCCCCCTTGTTTAATTGTTATTTTTAATAAACTTCATCTCATCAAAGGTTGCATTAACTTTCTTCTTAGTAACTAGCTCAACGTATTTTATAAATACATTTTCAAGATTTTTTTCTTTTTCAGATTCTATTAATTCTTTAGGTGGAGCAGTTTTTATAATATTTCCATTTAGTATAAATGAAACTATATCACAGCTCTCTGCTTCGTCCATGTAGTGTGTTGTAACTAGTATGGTGATACCCTGTTTAGTTAACTCATGAAGTATCTGCCAGAATATTCTTCTTGACACTGGGTCAACACCAGCTGTTGGTTCATCTAATATAAGAAGTTTTGGCTTGTGTATTAGTGCACATCCTAATGCCAATCTTTGTTTCCATCCACCAGATAATGTACCAGCAAGGCTTTTTTCTTTTCCTTCAAGATTAGCCATTGCAATAAGTTCCGCTTTTCTTTCTTCACGAATCTTTTTATTTAATCCATATACACCAGCGTAAAAATCCAGATTTTCTTCTACCGTTAAATCTTCATATAGACTAAATTTTTGTGACATATACCCAAGGTTCATTCTAACTTCTTCAGTTTCTTTTACAACATCTCTTCCTAATACAGTTAACTTACCACTTGTAGGAGTTAAAACGCCACAGAGCATTCTGATAGTAGTAGACTTTCCAGAACCATTAGGTCCAAGAAATCCGAATATACAGCCATTAGGAATTTGAAAGCTTATACCATTAACTGCAATGTGATTTCCAAACTTTTTCGTTAGATTATCAACCTCTATTGCGAATTCCATAATTTGCCTCCTATTGAATCACAGTTTCTACAGTCATACCTGTCCTTATTTTATCAAGATTATCCAGAATCTTTACTCTTACTTCAAATACAGTATTTTCTTTGGCTAAGTTTGTCTCTATATTTTGGGGAGTGTATTCTGCCCTATCTGCAATATATATAATTTTCCCTTTAATATTTGCTCCTGAAAGAGCACTACATTGTAGAGATATCTCATCATTAAGTTCTATCTTATTAAGATACTTCTGCTGAATAAAAAGTTTAACTTCCATATTGTTTGGGTCTGAAATAGTAGCCACTTTTGAACCAGCATTAATTATGTCTCCTAAATTTGCAATTCTAAGTTGGTATACACCATCTGAATTAGCCTTAACTTTAAATTTTGATAATGCTAGTTTAGCTTGGTCTAATTGAGCCTTTGTTGCATCACGGTCAGCTTCTGCCTGTTTTATTTCAGTATCAGGTCTTGAATTTTCCTTTAACTGATTTATTCTTTCCTCTTTCATCCTAAGTACTGCTTCTTGTTGCTGAACTATTAAACTCTGAGCTGAAGAATCAAGTTCGAATAGAACATCATCTTTTTTTATACTGTCTCCTTCGTTTTTATTAATTTTAACTATTTTTCCTGCAACTTCACTTGCAACATCTACCGTATTAGCTTCTATTGTACCACTTAGTGTATATTTCTGTTTGTTATTAATATGACTGCATCCACAAATAAGAGAAACTAAACTGATACATGTAATTAATAGAAACATTGACTTTTTTAAATTTAATATAACTTTCTTTTTCATAGCACACCTCTATTATATAAAAATTTTAATAATAACTATTTACTTACACCAATCAAAAATGACCAGAATTTTGGCAAGCTCTGGAGTTTAACCCATATTGCCCAAACGTTTTTCTTATAATCTATATAGCTTTTACCAAATCTCTCAACTAATTCTTTCTCTTCAAAGATATTGAACCAGAATATTTGAGATATTGGAAGTATAAATCCTAGAATAATTGATACCGGGGTACCCCTTAATATTCCGAGACCAATAGAGATTCTTGACATAGCAGAGTAAACAGGATGCCTTATTATGGAGTGAATGATTGACTCAGTTTTTACACTCTCTTCTGGAAAATAAACATAGTACATAAAGAGGTTATCCACACCAAATATTTTAATAGTTTTTCTATGGAGAAGTACAGCTGAAACCACGAAATATGCTGCAATTATTGCTCTCACATATATGTTTATAATCGAACCTGACTCTGAATAAGCAAATATAGGATGCAATGCTGATGTATATATGCATGGCATAGTAGTTACATGGAACCTGTAAAAAGCCTTTCTATAAGCAACACCTTTGCCAAATTTTCTAATATACTTTTCTCTTTTACCATACATCTGACCAAGTACTGTTACCCCTACAGCAAGTATTAGGGCTTGACCTACTATCTGTGAATATTTAAATGTACGGTCAAAAAAGTAATAAAATACTGCCAAAGCAGCAACTTCACCTATTGTAATAAAATAGAACAGGAACTGGTTAATCTTTTTTTTCCCATATACTTTTTCTTCTAAAAATACTTTATTTTCCATTGTAACCTCCTCATTCATTATTAATTTTCTTCAATTATAGCCAATCCAGCACTTGCTTTTTTTACCTTTACCGGAAAGGCAGCGACTTTAAATCCAAATGGATTATCTAGACTTTGTAGATTACCTAACTTTTCAATCATATAATAAGGTCTTTTTCTTCCATGTATATGTACTGGCCACAGATAACTTTTATCTTTACTTTCAATGTAGTTATCATGCATCCACTGAAAAGGTTGATCCAATCCAAATCCATCTGTTCCTATTACCTGCACACCTAAATCTAATAAAAAATCCAGTCCTTCTACAGATAAGCCAACATACTTACTTGTATAATCCGAACTTCCCCAGTATTTTTCGCCACCTGTTCTTAAAAGCACAATATCATCTTTTTTAAGTAAGTACCCTATTTCTTTTAGTTTCTTTTCTATTTCTTCTTTTGAAATTTCTAAACAAGAATTTCTCTGACTAAAATCCAAAACAACAGCATCATTAAAGAATGGTTCTAAAGGTATCTCACTAATATCTCTACCAAGAGGACCATAATGATAAGGTGAATCTACATGAGTCCCAGTATGGGTAGATAACTTTACAAACTCAGTTGAAAGCCCCATATTATCTTTAAAATCTGCTGGTTTCAACGTCCTGCCTCTAATTAGTATTTTTATGGCATTTATTAATTTCTTTAAGAAATTTTCCCCCTTCCATAAAAGGCCCATTCCTAAATAAAGTGCCCCCTTTGTATGACTGATATAATTTATCTTAGGAGCTACTTCCTCAGAAAGAATATCGTTCTCTATTGGCATACTGAGGTCTATTATTTTTAGTGACATCTTACACCTTCCTACCTATTGCATGTACTTTCTCAGCATCAATGCACTAATTTTTCCATCAAGCCAACTTCTATGAATCACAAGTACATTTTTAACATCACGTTTTATTGTTTCAGTTCCTACAAGCATTTTGTTAAACTCAGCATCACCAGAGTCATATCTTTCTGGATGACCTGGTATAAGACCATGCTTTATAGCCATTGAACCTACAAATATATCAACTATACTGTTAAAACTCAAACAATATCCAACAACTGGTTTTGGAGTATATACTATATTTTCTCTACCCTTAAAAATTCTCTTAAGTGCTAACATTTCATAGTAATCTCCATCTTCCGAAGCGTCAGCAGTTGGCAAAACAAGATCTATTCCCTCAGAAGTCATGTTTGCATCTTCAATACATCTTGTTATAACCTTACACATGCTGTCTATGATTTCTTCGTTAAGCTTGAATGTGCAGCTTGAAGTGTTTACCGAGTGAAAGGAAACAATCTCTCCAAAAATTTCTGCTTCTCTCTTCAGTGCATACTCCTCAGTTTCGAGAGTCAAAATTCCAGCTCCGTTCGATATATGCGAGCCATCTCTTCTAATATCAAAAGGTCTATAGCGAGATTTGGATAACTTATTTTTCTCATTCAGTGCCTTAAAGAAAATATCAAATACAATATTTTCTCCTGCTCCTGCAAAAACAACATCATTGATATTTCTTTTCAGCATAGTAGCAGCAATGTTTACTGCATCAATACCTGTATTTGATCCAGACATTACCGCACAATTCTCGCCATTTGTCTTAAATGTAACTGATATCTCACCTACGTTAGCACCATAATAGAATGCAAGCCCTGTATAAGGTGAAATCTTAGGTGAACTATCTACCACAACTTTTTTCACCTGTTGGAGACCAAAATCTATTTGTGCAAACATCGACCCCATTACAACGCCAATCCTCTTGGATGCTTCTTCGTCGCTTAATTTTTTTTCAAGGTTACTTACCTTTACATTCTCAATCGCTGCAACAAGGCTATAAATCACTTGTTTATCCAAATACCTTAACTTCTTCTTCTCAATATCATATTCTGAAATATCAAAGTCGGGCTTCTTTCCGATAGTTAGGTTTACGCCTTCACTTAATTCTACTTCTTCAAATAAAGATTCTTTATTAAGTAAATTATACCATAATTTTTCAGAATAGCTGGTTCCTGGAGTCACTAATCCAAAACCTGTTAAAACAATTCTTTTCATAGTTAATCGCACTCCCCTTCCCAGTTTCTAAGTACCATAGCCATATTAGATCCTCCAAAGCCTGTAGCAGTTTTAAGCACTACATTACACCTAGAAAGTTTCCTAGCATTATTAGGTACGCAATCAAGGTCACATTCAGAGTCATGTTCAGCATAATTTACTGTTGGAGGCACAATCTTTGTCTCTAGACTCTTTATGAGTTGTACAATCTCAATTGCAGTAGCTCCACCGAATGCATGACCAATCATGGACTTTATTGACCCAATGCTTATATTCTTTGAATGCTCACCAAGTGCTTGTTTTATAGCCCTTACTTCCGCCTTATCATTTGCAAGTGTGCCTGTGCCATGACAACTTACATAGTCAATCATATCCTCAGACACATTTGCCTCTTTTAAAGCCATTTTAATAGCATCTGACCACCTTGTACCATGTTCTGATGGATGAACCATATGGTCACCATCAGTAGTTGCAGCATAGCCTAACACCTCCGCATAGATTTTAGCCTTTCTCTTTAAAGCCAGTTCAAGGTCTTCAAGTATAAAGAAAGCTGCTCCTTCACCAAAAACCATACCTGTCCTATCTTTTGAGAAAGGTCTGCATGCTGATGATGGTTCTCCTTTCCATCTTGATGTAGCTCCAATAATATAGAAACTTAAATAATTTGTTATAACCATAGGTGCATCGAGTCCACCCGCAATAGCTACATCTATGTATCCGTCTCTTATATCTCTGAAGCAGTTACCTACCGACTCGCCACCCGCATAACAACTTGTCCCAATAGACCTTAATATTCCATCTGCCTTAAAATAATGTGCTAATAATGACGGCCATGATGCCGGAGGAAAAGAATAGATAATTTCTGGACTTACTGCAGAGTTGTTTATTGTTCCTAAATATTTTGCCGATTCATTATAAGCAGATTCAATACCACCAGTTGTTGTACCGACATAAACCCCAAATTTATCTGATTCAAACAACTCTCTTGCAGCTTCAATATTGGATTTATCATAGGCTTCCTTTGCAGCTACAAATCCATACTTCATACTTCTGTCTAGATACTTTTCATAAGTATCATGTTCTAAGAAATGCTCATTGAATTTAAAATCCTTTATTTCTGCCCCTAATGCTCTTACTCCAAGTCGACTTATTCTATCAACATAGTCAACCTTGCTATCGCCTTTAATGAGGTTTTCCCACCAGTTTTCAACAGATATTCCAAGAGAGGAAACTACCCCCATCCCCGTAACAACTACACGTCTTTTTTTCATATACTCCACTCTCTCAATTTTCTTTCATTTTAGATTGTTCTACAATTATAGCCAATTAGATTTTTTTGCCCACTTAAATACATTTACAGACTTAACAAAACCACGTAAATCATTATGATAATCATCTACGTGCTGTTTAATGACCCTTTTTGCTACAGTTTTTGCAAGAAGTTTACCGATAATTGGTATCCTTATGTCATATTCCCTGAGTATGCTGAACCTGCACCTATTATCCCCAAGGTCTTTAAATATCCATCTAATCACCATATATTTCACTGGGAACGTAGGTGGATAATGCTGATAATAAATAGCTTTTTTCTCTTTATCTAAATGAAAATGTATATGAGAAGGAAAAACATTCTTTCCTACATATTCATTCAGTTCAAATTCAATTAAGTTTGGTTCTCTCTTAAGTACCTTCACATTGATTGCTGTAGGAAACAAAATTGGCCAAAGTTCTGGGTTGCCAATGGTTTCAAACGCTTCATTAACTGATAGATTTATATCAATTGAATGATTAACAAAGCATGAATTTTTAATTATTTTAGTTATCGAATGATTTGAATACTCAAGGTCTAACTTTATAGACCTAAGTGTAAGTAAGCTATTTTTCTTTATGAAAAGATTCCATGCAATCAAAGATACTATGCGACTTATTATATGAGTGTTATTATCAATCTCATGTATTGATTTTACTAATGTTCCATTATTCAACTTTTCTAAAACCCATATTCCGTTATGTACAGATAACGGTTTTGGAGGCTTTGGTTGGTTAAAAGTTATGTACTTATCTTTTTCAAAGGTTCTTACAGTTTCAATGCTCTCAGTTCCATTTGAATTACGTATGGTCATAATAACTCTTTGCTCTTTGTCATTAATAACTATTGGCTTAATTTCTTCTACATGAGGAAGTAAATCTGGCCACTTTTCTATTTCGTAAAGTCGTTTATAGACTTCACTTACTGGAGCTTGTATAAAATATTGATGATTAAATTTCATGTAATCTTATCTCCTTGTACAACACAGTTCTTTCGTTCAAGATAAAGCTTAAGTCCTTTTAACTCTCTTTCACTATTAGAGTCAATAAAAAATATCTTTGCTATGTGCGATATAAGACCTTTGAAAATCCTAAATTTAACTTCATATGTATGTGTTAGTCGGACTATGGTTTTCCCATATTTCTTCTCAACTATCCATTCACCTTTCATACTTTTTAAAGGCTTTGCCGGTTCATATTGCCTAAAAGTTACAATTTTCTTCTCATCATCATAAACTCTTTCCGATTTCCATTTGAACTCTTTGTTCTTTGTAATTGCAGTCATTTCAACTTCTATTCTGTTCTTTTCAGCCTTAAGAATCTTAGCGGCTTGACATGGTGGAAATATTTCTGGCCATCTGCTTACATCTTTTATTGCTTCATAAACTTCATCAGCATCTGCTTTTATTTCTATGGTACTTTCGGTATAATGCATAACTAACCTCCCTTTTCATGTATTCTTTAACGTCAATTCTTAATTGTCACTTTCAAGTTTATGTTTGAATTCACTTAAAACAAGTTCAGCATGATTGTACACAAAGTGTTTTCCTATTATAAGTTTTACAAGAAGATCTCCAATATAGCCGTATTTAGCTTCAATGCAGTGGATAAGTACCATCTCAAGTGTGCCGTCTTTACATTCACGTACATACCATTCCCCTGAATTTGATTTTATTGGCCATGGACTTTTTATTTGTCTAAATTTCACCTTATACTCATCTGGGAACAATTCACAATATGTTTCCATTGAAATAAAGCGTCCATTTACAGTACTCTCCATGTATCTTATAAATGAATTACCTTTTTTCTCTAATATAGATACTTTCTTACACTCTTTTATAAAATTTGGCCACATTTCCGAATCCACAATAAGCTCATAAGCCTTATCCTTACTAGCAGCTATTTTACGTGTATTTACAAACATATGCATCATAGACCTGGTTATCCCCCCTATACTAAACCTTGCTTTTGTGCCCAGTCTAATGTCCTTCTTATCCCCTCTTCCAAAGAGATTTTTGGGTTGTACCTGAAGTCTTTTTTTGCCTTGGTGCAATCGCACACCCAATAGTTTGATGTCATCCATTTAACATCTCTTCTTGCTAATGGTGGATCAAATCGAAACACATATCCAATCCCCTCCAGGATAGTACTTAAAGTCATCGTCCACCACTTTGGCCAAAATTTCTTAGGATATCCTGTATTTAAGGATTTCGTAATCTCTGATAAGATCTCACTTATCTTGTATGGACGCCCATCTGATAGAAAGTATGTTTGTCCAATTGTTTTTTCACTCTTCTCTGCTCCGATTAACCCTTCTACAAGGTTATCAACGAAACAGAAATCAAATAGATTTTCATGGCTGCCAGGTATAGGTAGTGACTTACCGGATACACTTGCCTCTTTAATCATCTTAAAGAAGCCAACCCAGTCCTTATCCCCAATTCCATACACCATAGGCGGACGTATTACAACAATAGGAAGACTGTATTTTTTGTGATATTCACTAGCAATCTTCTCTACTTCAACTTTACTGATTCCGTAATTTGTTATTGGTTTTAATGGACTATTTTCATTAAGAAGTTTTCCATCTCTTGACGGACCTGTCGCTGCTATAGAACTCATAAGGACAATCTTCTTTATTCCCTCACTAGAAATGGCAGTATCAAGTATGTTTCTTGTTCCTAGTACATTAACTTCTTCATAATGCTTGTAAGGTTTGATAAGGCTAGGATGGGCTCTAGCCGCAAGGTGATAAATTACATCTACGTCCTCCAAGGCTAGTTTCACAGAGACAGGGTCTTTAACATCACCGATTACAAACTTAACATCTGGAAAGTCTATAATTGAAGTGTCAGATTTTTCTCTAACAAGGCATTTGATCTGCCTTCCTTCCGCTGATAACTTCTTTATTAGCCGCTTTCCAATAAATCCGGTACCACCAGTTATTAGCGTGTACATTTCTACTTCCTACTTTCTTTTTAATTTAATTAGTAATTACTAATATTTAATTCGTCAAAAAATACAATATATAGTATTTTTACCTTTAATTTTATTAAATCCCAGTTATTTTTTTGCATATTTTATGTTATTACTCATTAATTAAAGTCAACCAAAATATTCAACTATTATGAGAAAATGTTTTATTTTTTGAGTCTCTGTTAAATAAAATCATCGTTGATTGGGCTAATAAGCTACGAAATCAATATACTAAAAGGGAGTGTCGCAAAACTACTTAAAAAGTAGTCAGCGGTGCTCCCTTCTTTTGCTCCAATATTTTTAGATGTTAAATTGTTGATTACTCTGTAGTTAATTCCCTATTTTGTGGAATTTGAGCGCACTTTAATAGGCCTATTAGATTTCGTTGGAATTTTAGCAGGCTTTTACTTCATGAAGTTCTTTTCCACATCGGTCATTTTGAATTTTGGAGTGTAATTTGTTTATGTTATAGCCAAAACACAGCAGGATAAATTCGGTTTTAACACTGTTTTTCCCTCGTGTTAAAAAACGGCTGAAATTGTAATCACTTTTTAGAACTCCAAAGGCTCCTTCAACTTGGATGGAACGATTTACCCTTAGAAGAATGCCTTTCTCCGTCAAGATGTTTTCATAAGATTTTTGTCTCTTTTTTACAAATGTCTTAGATACCTGCATTTTGCGATTTCCTTGGGCTTTTGTACACTTAGACTTATAGGGGCAATTACTGCAATCTTCACATTCATATATGCTAATCTCGGAACGATATCCTGTTGCTGATTTTCTATGAGTTGTTCCTGACATTTTTAATTGTTTTCCATTATGGCACGTATACTCATCTTTCTCTTCATCATAATGCATATTTTCACGCTTGCTGATATCTTTCTTGAAGCTTTTCTTCTTCCATATCTCGTATGTTTGAGGTATTGTTTGAATGTGTCCTGTGACGATTATAGAACAACTCTATATATTCAAAGACAGCTTTTTTTGCCTCATCTCGAGTACTAAAGGTATAATCATTCAGCCATTCCATTTTTAGTTTGCCCCAGAAGGATTCCATTGGTGCATTGTCGTAACAGTTGCCTTTTCTACTCATACTGCAGATAAAGCCGAGCTTTTCAAGTAATTTCTGATACTCTTTGCTAGCATATTGTACTCCTCGATCTGAATGTACTATCAATCCTTCCTTTGCTCCGGTTCGTCCGATGGCTTGCTTGAGAGCAGGTGATACAATCTCGGTTTTCATACGGCTATCCATAGCCCAGCCAACCAAGCCACGACTGTATAGATCCATTACTCCTGCAAAGTATAGCCAACCTTCTTTTGTTGGTATGTATGTTATATCAGATACCCATTTTTCATTGGGTTTGTCCGTGGAAATTTTGATTCAATATGTTATCAGCGACTGGTAGATTGTGCTTTGAGTTGGTTGTTGCCTAGTATTTCTTTGTTACTTTTGACCTGATACCATTTGCTTTAATAATTCTGGCAACTCGAACTCTGCTTGCCTTATGGTCAGCAGGCAGATTATTAGTAATCTGAGGTGCACCGTAGATTCTACGGCTCTTCTCATGAATTTCTTTGATTGGTTTCAGTAGCTTACGATTCTCAGTGGTTCGTTTACTCTCTCCTCTGGATGCATAAGCATAATAGCCGCTTCACATCTTTGCAATCCGAAATACGAAGCGATGTTCAAAGATAAACTTGAACTCTACTATTTCTGATTTTTCGCAAAGTAGGCCGCGGCTTTTTTTAGTATTTCGTTTTCCTCTTTGAGATCAGCCAATTCACGGCGAAGTTTTCTGATTTCATCATCTTCCGGCTTCAAGTTGCCACTACCGGGAAAGGCGTTGTTACCATCATTTTTGTAATTCCTTACCCAATCCCTGACTGTAGTATAATGAACATTAAGTTCCTCAGTTATTTTACTAACAGTTGCTTCACCGGATAAAATTCGCAATACTGCTTGCTCCTTAAATGCTTTGTCAAATTTTCTTCGTTCTCCCATTTGAATCCCTCCATTTTTATTATGTAGGGATTCTTCGTGTCCATCAAACTGGAGCAAGGTCATACTAGAATTAATGATAATGCCTTCAAGAGAACTTCCTATCTTACATTGTGTTATAGTTCTACGCAAGGGTTACTTTCGTATGCCGAGCCCATTAAGCACATCTGATTAAGAATTTCTGCATACAAATCAAATAAAGCTCTTAACCTATCAATATCTTTTATCACACCTGCTACGCAAAAATATAACTCATCAACACCTTCGGGAAAACTTTTGCCAAACCATCCCTCGTCGTCTTTTATTTCAAGACTGATATTTGGTTGAAACTCAATCAGTTTTCTGATTTTACTATTTGAAAATAATGTGCGTAGTTTCTGCTCATCATTGCCTTTAATAATAAAATCTTCGTCAAATTCAGGAAATCCAACTTCAACATCCTGTCCACCTAAAAATTTTCCAATCTCACTAAAAATACCTTTTCTGTAAATCTTAAATCTGAATCCGTCTTTATTTACATAAGGTGCCCTCATTCTTGTATAAGTAGTACTGGATTTTCCTGTTGAAACAGTATACGTATCTAAAGTAACAGTCCAATCTTTTACCTGAGCAACAACTTTGTCCGTTGAAAAAAAGCCACCCTCTACGAATTCACTACCAATTTGATCACTTAATGATTTCCAGATTTCTTTTTTACTTGGTCCAAATATTTCTCTAAAAATTCCCATTTAACCCTCTCCCTATGTAATATCATTTTACTTTTGCTTGATAAATCTATTTTTGCACAGTGCTCTTTATCCCTATTTCAATTATATTTTATTAATTATAACAAAGTAAGTCTAATCATTAAAAGATTTAGAATGATATAAGTCTCAGGATACTTTTCCCACATTATACCATATAATTCCTTAAAAATGCTCTGCATTTTCACCTATTTTATGATTTTAAAGAAAAAAACATTCCAACTATTTCTTATCTTTCTTAACCTGTTCAATAGATTTCCAAAAATCAATATTTATGGTAGACTTTATTCATATGAATCTAAAATTATGGGAGGGATAAGTAATGGACTTTTTACAATTGGCGGAGAAACGTTTTTCTGTAAGAAGCTTTGCAGATAAGGAGATTGAACAAGAAAAGATTGATGCAATATTACGAGCCGGTCAGGTAGCTCCTACAGCTTGTAATTTTCAACCTCAGAAGATACTGGTAATTAAGAGCAAGGAGGCTTTAGAAAAATATAGAAAATGTACAGTCTGTCACTTTAATGCTCCCCTTGCTATCCTCACATGTTACGATAAGTCACTTTGCTGGACAAGAGAATATGACGGAAAAACAAGCGGAGATATCGATGCTGCAATTATCACAACTCATATGATGCTTGAAGCCGCAAATCTGGGAATCGGTTCCACATGGGTTATGCACTTTATTCCGGAGGCTATTCGTGAAGAATTTCAATTGCCGGATAATTATGAGCCTGTTAGTATTCTTGCTATGGGATATCCGGCGGAGGATGCAAAGCCATCTCCAAGTCATTCCAATATCAAGCCTCTGTCCGATACGGTTTTTTATGATGAGTATTGATTATGAGTTATAAGTCCTGCCAGTTTGGCAGGACTTATAACTATCTCATCACCGACTTCAACATAGTTCTGACTTACTCTCCTATAACACAGGTACCCTGGATTTATTCCGTTGCCTGTATAGCCTGATTAATTACATTAATCATTATGTCTTTCGTCATCATTCCCGGTACATAGCCCAAAACATTTCCTTCTTTATCAATCATAAAGGTTGTTGGAAACGCTGATATGTTGTAGTTTCTGAATATTTCTCCCGTTTCATCAAATACCGTTGGAAAAGTATATTTATTATCCTCTAAAAATGATTTTATCTCTTCTTTTTTAACATCTTGATTGTTTGGATACTCCTCGCTTTTAGGATTAGCAACCCCTAGAAATACTACTTCGTCCCGGTTCAGATTATATTTATTATATAGTTCCTCAATATCCGGCATTTCCTTTTTACACGGAGGACACCACGTTGCCCAAAAATTAAGGAATACGACTTTACCCTTGTAATCAGACAGCTTATGTTTTTTGCCATATTGATCTGTCAAGGTAAAATCAAAAGCGGGAATCACTCTCTTCTCCCCACTCGATGTGCCGTCTTTTTCAGTAGCCTGATTTTCTGATGTGTCCGAAGTGTTCTTCGATTCTGATTTATCTTGTATTACCTGTGAATTATTCTGTTGATTATTACTTATTGAATTTAGATAACCTGATACACCATTCATCCATCCTGTAAAAATCATAACACCCATTATTATGAGAATAACTCCTCCAACTTTTACGGTGTATTTTAAGAGCTTTTGTTTTGCCTTTAGTAAATTCAATACTTGCGTAGTAAACAAGCCTAGAAGCAGGAAAGGCACTAAGAAACCAATAGCATAAACAAATACAAGTATATTGCCCATTACTGATGATGTTGCACCGGAAGCCATAATTAGAACAGAGGATAATGCAGGTCCTATACAGGGAGTCCATGCAAAACTAAAGGTAAATCCCATAGCAAGTGCTATAGCAGGATTCATCTTTTTATCAGGCAGATTCATCTTTATTTTTCTTTCTCTTTGCAAAAATGAAAGATTAAAAATTCCAATCTGAAATAATCCTAATAATATAATTAAAACACCACCAATTCTGGTAAGCAGTAGCTTGTTGCTACTAAAAAAGCTACCAAGAGCAGTAAATGACATACCTAATATAAAAAAGCTGAAGGATATTCCCAAAACAAAAAATATGGTATTTAGAAACACTTTTTTTCTTTCATATTCAATAGTACCATCTTCTAAAACCTTTTTCCCATTACCTGCCAAATATCCCATGTAGACCGGGATTAGTGGTATTACGCAAGGAGAAAAAAAGGATAATATTCCTTCTATAAATACAAGTATAAAACTCACACTGTTTGTCCCTGTTAAATTTCCAATCATAAAATCCTCCATCATAATACTTCTATTCCGGTTTTATACTGTGATTAAATCACATAGGCTATTGTTTACTTTATGTGAAATTGAATTCCGTGGCAATGCTTTCTCTTCCACTTATTTTGTCATTATAATATTCATAGAAAGAGATTCCTAAAAAGCTGCCTGTGATATTAATAACGTATTGAAAGCCCAAATTCTGAAGTGCCAAAGTTGCATTGTAACTGCGTAATCCTCTAGTGTTCCATCGAACTTAATGGCAGTGGCAACAATATTTTGTCTTTTTATTTTACAATCCATTCTTTTGCCCAGCTAAACAAATCTTCCGACATTGCATCAAACTCCACTTCACCGCCGTTTTTAAGAGTTAAAAATGTAGAAACAATCTCTTTTTCCTTGTGGTTTACAACTTCAATTAAGTTTCTTAGATGTTTTGTATATTTTCCAGTTTCCTTGAAAGCGATGGCCTGCACAACAAAGGATGCAGATTTATAAAGTCCTCGCAAAATTTCATTATTCTTTTCGTACAGCATATTATGGATGCATCCATGATAGATATTGCAAGTGCCAATTTTAATTGCTCTGTCAATGGCGTTAGCATCTATTTTGGGTAGTAGCTCATCAAGGCTGCCCTTTATAGGCTTTGTATCGTTATAGAATTGGAAAAGATCAGATGCTTCCCCACGTCCATAGCTTCCCTGCAATCCAACAAACCAAACTCTATGGCTGAAGTTTTTCTGCAAAGCTAGTAGAAAATCATCCATCCAAGTTGTAATTTCAAGCATATCTATCCCTCTATAAATTCAAATTTATCTTTTTTCTTCAACTATACTTTTTATTCTTTTTGTTCAAGCACTTTTCCTGCATACCCACAGCTAATCAAGTAATATAATGACGGCACCGCATGGTAAAATATTACTATTTAACTAAGCCATTTATTAAACAAATAAGTAGCTGGTCATAGACAAGGAGCCCATTGTGTAGCCCTTGTTAAATATGGATATCTTGTCCTCTCCGTCAGTAGCACCAAGGATGTATAAAATGGGGTAAAAATGTTCCGGCGTAGGCACGGATAATTTTGCATTTTCTCCTAAGCTTATATAATTAATAACATTCTCATGTTTTTTATTTTCTATATTTTCTTGAATAAAATCATCAAATTCATGGGCCCAGTCAAAGCCATTGTCCTGCCTTCCCCAGTCAATTAAAAGCAGATTATGAACAATATTTCCCGTGCCAAATAAAAGAACACCTTGATGTCTTAATGATTTTAGCTCCTTGCCTATTTTGAAATGTACCTCAGGTGGCGCAGTGGCATCTATGCTTATTTGAAATACTGGAATATCCCTTTCGGGATACATATGAACCAACACAGACCAAGTACCATGATCGATGCCCCAAGTATTATCAAATATATTTGGAGTGGTTATTAGACTTTTCGTATGCTCGGCAAGTTTTGGATTCCCGGGACTATTATATAAAATCTCATATAACTCTTTAGGAAATCCGTACATATCATATATAGTTTTGGGATTCTCTTCATTCATAATCCTAGTGCCTTTTGTATACCAATGTGCTGAGATTGATATTATTGACTCAGGCTTAGGAATTTTCTTTGCTATTTCTCTCCAGTTCCTTGTATACTGGTTATCTTCTATTGCATTCATAGGTGAACCATGTCCTACAAACACCATCGGCATTTTTGACATATGGTCATCTCCTTTTTGCTCACCGATTTGATATTGTACTTAATAACATCTTTCCCCGGTTTTCTGTTTCCAAAACGAATAATTTTATCGAATCAGTCTCCGTTTATTTCATATATAGAGGGAAACACTAGTTAAATAATTAACTACTGTTATTTATTTTTTGGTCATATTCAGGTCACAATCGGGATTTATATTAGGTACATCGACAATAAAATTATGAAAGAGGTAAAGTTATGAAACTAGCATGGAAAGAAATTAAGCATAGCAAATCTAAATATGTATTAATAGAGAGCATCCTTATTCTGATGATATTTATGGTTGTATTTTTATCTGGTCTGGCAAATGGACTTGGTTGGGCCATTAGTGCCTCCATTGAAAAGAGAGATGCGGAGTATTTCGTAATGAGTACAGATGCCGAAAAATTAATCTCCATATCCAATATAAACACAGATGTATTGGAAAAAGTAGCATCTCAAACAAGTAACAATGTAACAAATCTTAATATCAAGAGGTCCAATATTAACACATTAGAGGATGAGCAGAAATTAGATATCACCTATTTTGTTATTAATCCATCAAGTTTTCTTTCTCCGGATGCAACTGAAGGGACAGCATTATCAAATTCCTCAGCAGAGTATCCAATTCTATTGGATGATTCCTTTAAGGAAAAAGATATAGACATTGGAGATGTAATAGAGGATTCTGTAACTGGACTTTCTTTAACAGTAGTAGGCTTTACCCATGATGAGATTTATGGTCACTCACCTGTAGGCTTTATTGGAGCAGATACATTTACAACTCTTAATCTGAAGGTAAATTCTTCTTATACTGAAAAGTATAATGCAATCGCAGTGCAGGGCTCGGATATCGAAAATATTAATATAAAAGGATTAGAAGTGGTAGATAAAGCAACAGTGATTGATAATCTTCCGGGGTACGCCGCTGAGCAGTTAACTATTAAAATGATTCTTTGGGTACTAGTTATAATATCTGCAGCAGTATTAGGTGTATTCTTCTACGTAATTACTATTCAGAAGCAAAAACAGTTCGGTGTGCTTAAAGCCATAGGAATGAAGATGTCAGAACTTGCAAGATATATTATGCATCAAGTTCTAATTCTTTCAGCTTTTGGTGTACTTGTCGGCAATCTTATTGCCGTTGGTATGGCCTCTATGCTCCCAAGTAGTATGCCCTTCGCTCTTGAAATGCCTATGGTGATTATTATATCTATTGTATTTATAGCAATCTCCTTACTCACCAGTTTAGTCTCCATAAGAAAAGTTGCAAAAGTAGACCCGATTATAATTATAGGAGGAAATGAATAATGAATAATGAATATGCATTACAGTTAAATAATATATCAAAATCTTATCAAGATGGTGACCAACAAAATAACATATTAAAAAATGTTTCCCTAGAAGTAAAACCGGGTGAATTTGTTGCAATTATTGGTCCTTCCGGCTCAGGTAAAAGTACGTTTCTATCCATATCCGGTGCATTACTTTCACCAACAGATGGTAGCGTTGTAGTTGGCGGAGAAAAGGTTTTAAAAAAGCAAAGCAAAAAATTGGTTAAAATCCGCAGGGAAAAGATTGGATTTATATTTCAGAGTCATCACCTCCTTCCTTTTCTAACAGCAAAAGAACAGCTTACATTTGTAATTGATATGAATAAAAAGAATGGGAAAACTAAAATGAATGCAGATGATATGCTAGAAGACCTTGGATTGTCAGGATGTGCAAATAAATATCCTGCAAAAATGTCCGGTGGTGAAAAACAACGTGTAGCAATTGCAAGAGCTTTTATGAATAATCCAGATATAATCCTGGCTGATGAGCCTACAGCAAGCCTAGATGGAACAAGAGGCCGACAGGTAGTGGAATTAATTAGAAAAGAAGTTAAAAAGCACAATAAAGCAGCTATCATGGTAACTCATGATGAAAGAGTATTAGACCTTGTGGATGTTGTATATCGATTAGAAAATGCTGAATTGAAAAAAGTAGTAAATCATTAATTGAAAGCGGGTGATAGCATGTTCTCCATTCTTGTTGTTGAAGATGATGAGATACTAAATAAGATGATATGTGCAAAGTTACAGCAAGAATCCTATCGTGTGTTTACTTCATACGATGGAGAACAAGCTCTAGCCCTGCTGGACAAGGAACATATCGATTTGATTATCAGCGATATAATGATGCCAAATATGGATGGATACCAATTAGCTAAGGAGCTTCGGGATGCAGAATATACAATTCCAATTCTAATGATAACAGCGAAGAATCAATTTGAAGATATGGAAAAAGGATTTCGTGCTGGAACAGATGATTATATGGTTAAGCCAATTAGTATGAGAGAATTAGTACTCCGAGTGAAGGCATTGTTAAGGAGAGCTCAAATAGCAAATGAAAAAAAGTTAGTAGTAGGTAGTACCTTACTTGATTATAATGCCTTGACAGTTAAGGTTAATGAAGAAATCTACGAAATGCCACCTAAGGAATTCTATCTCCTTTTTAAGCTTTTGAGTAACCCAAATAAGATATTTACAAGACAAGAATTAATGGATGAAATATGGGGGTTGGACACAGAGGTGGATGACCGTACCATCGATTCTCATATTAAGAAGCTTCGCAGAAAATTTGAACATTGTTCTGACTTTGAAATTGTTACCATTCGGGGACTAGGGTATAAATCAAAAATATAGGAAAGGATTCATAATTCCAATGACGACGAAAATTAGAAAGAGCAAAATATCTCTACGATTAAAGCTTGCGTTGGCATCCATTATAATCCTTTTTATTTCCTGTGGAATCGCGTATTTTATAGTATTTATGGGCTTTTCCTACCTATACAGCGGTCCAATTACCAGTACAGTTGCACTATATATGTGCCTTATTACTTGTGCCATAACCATGATTTTGGGTGGTGTGGCACTTTGGCATTCAGCCTCCTATATAATGAACCCTATTGTTGAAATTAGTAAAGGAATACAAAAGGTAGCCGAGGGTGACTTTACAGTACAATTATCATTTAATAATATTCATAGAAGAAAAAACGAGTTATATTCAGATGAAATTGATGTAATGGCAGAAAATTTTAACAAAATGACACGGGAATTAAATGGAATGGACTATATGCGAAAGGATTTTATGAGCAATGTATCCCATGAAATTAAGACGCCTGTTGCAGCAATTGCAGGTTTTTCAGAGATGCTGTTGGATGGAGGCCTTAGTGAACAAGAACAAAAGGAATACCTTTCATATATCTATCAGGAATCACAAAGACTTTCTCGTATGAGTGAAAACATGCTTCATATGTCCAGATTGGATAATCAGAATATCGTGGACTTAAAACAGGAAGTCAAGGTGGATGAACAAATTAGGCGTTGTATAATCCTTCTGGAGGAAAAGTGGTGTGATAAAGATATTCAATATGAACTTGATCTTGAAAAATGCAGTATGGCAAGTAACTATGACTTACTCTTTCAGTTGTGGACTAATCTAATTGATAATGCCATAAAATATTCAGGTAAAAAGTGTACCATATGGATTGCAACCAAGGTTATAGACAATTTTCTTAAGTTTACAATCAGGGACGAAGGAATAGGAATATCAAAAGAAAAATTAAGTAAAATATATGATAAATTCTATCAGTGTGATGAATCACACAAAAGGCTTGGTAATGGGCTGGGTCTATCCATAGTAAAAAGGATTATTGAATTACTAAATGGCAATATTTTGTGTGAAAGTGAAGTAGGTGTAGGAACGACTATGACCGTTATATTGCCCATTCAAAAATTTTGATGTGGAATGTATGAATTGGCTGATACCCTCGTCCTAAAACACTGGAATATCAGCCAATTCTGCAAACAGTATCTAATTTTTCGTCCCAAATGCTATTTAAACCACAATTGATTACTTCTTATTAGAATATAGTTTTGAACAAAAATCTATAATTGGTGTAACTGATTTTGGCTCATTAAGAAGCATCATATGATTTGGTGCATCTACATCCATTATCTTTAAATTAGATAGTTGGTTTTTCCACTCAGTCCAATAGTTTACATGGTCAAAGGAAAATTCATCTCTAGTAACAGTTAGGTATGGTTTTAAATTACCTTCAAACAATCCTCCGCCATTTCTAAAGTAAAAGCAATCAATATTTTGCTGATTAATTATAGGCGTTATTTTGTATTTTTCCAATTCATAAGCAAGCTGAACCTTTACGTTCTGATTAAGCAGAACATCTAGTTGACTTTCTGTCTTAGACAAACCATGGGCTTTTGCCAATTCTATGATTTGCTTGAAAAATTCTTCATCACTTACGTCTATATTCAACTCATCCCTATGAATAAGGGTTTTCTCTAATTCCCCATGATTCTGCAAAACTGAAGAAAGCAGCATCATATTGACTGTTTGAAAAATAATATTTTTAACTGCATTTTTGTTGAACCCGGTTAAGCTCTCCTGGAATGTATTGTCAGGCGAATCTATCATCACAAGGGTACTAACTGTCTGACCGAGTTCTTGAAGTTGACGTGTTATTTCATACGCTAAAATACCTCCCATACAAAACCCGCCTATATCATAAGGCCCCTCAGGTTGTATGGTCTGTATTATATGTGTATAATATGAAGCCATTGCATATATCCCATGAAGAGGTGTATGATTAGTCATCCATCCCCGGGCTTGAATGCCGAAAAATGGTCTCTCTATATTTTCTCCGATTAATTTATATGCCTCCACGCCTCCTAGAGCCCCATGAATCCAGAATATAGGGGTTCCATAAGAGCTTTTATTCAGGTGAATAAGTTCCGGAAATCCTGTCCAAGCAGTCGGCATTATTCTATTTGTGTTTACTTCCTTCATCACTGGGTCGCTTTTTGCGAATTCAGCAGACATATCTATAATATCCTGTAATGTTCTGCATTTCTGTAATCCAGTGAGATTAATTGCCGGAGCTATCCTGGTTTGCAATTGCTGCAACAACGGCATCAGCATTATTGAATCAATTCCATACTGCTCTACAGGTACATTTAACTTCATTTTCGAAGCTTCAATTTTCAGTAAATTAGATACTATATCTACTATATACTCTGACAGGGATATTTCTTCACTAAAATGCTCATTGCCCTCAAGCAATTTAATTGCTTTTTGCGGTTCTAATTCATTGGTTTGTTCAGAGCCAATCCAATAAAGCTGCTTTTCAAATGGATAGTTTGGCACAGATATCTTACGAGTTTTTTCCCCTTCATGTAATGCTTCCCATGGGATATCGTTTCCGTTAACCCAATAAAGTGCAAGTTTTTCAGGATCCTTTTCTTCTAAAAGTGCTTGTAACATGATATCCCCTATTTTTCCTGAAAACAGTCCATTTAGCTGTTCTTCCAAAATTCCTTCAAATATTTTCTGTGTATTCCCCTTTAAATCCTTATCCGTAGCCTGTCCTAAATATTGTCTAAGGGCTTTGACCAAATCTTCATGGTTTCTTACTACCATTGCCAATCGCACTTCCATCGCCTGACGGCCTGTTTGAAGTGTATATTCCAAATCCAAAAGAGAATACTCTTGCTGTGATTGCACAAACTCTAACAACTGTTTAGAAGCAGCTAATAACCGTTCTTTATTTTTTGCTGAAAGAACTATAATATGAGAAGTATTTTCAGAATAACACTGCTGAGGCTCCTCATTCTCAGGAACATATTCTTCCAGAACTACATGTGCATTCACTCCACCTAGTCCATAAGAATTAATGCTGGCACGCCTTGGGAGTTGTTTTCCTGTACTGTCCACCAGCACATCCCATTTGTGATTTTCCGATGAAATCAAGAAGGGACTTCTATCCAGAGATATATCCTCATTTATAAATCCAAATCCAGGAATTCCGGGTATTATCCGCTTTTGGAGTGCCAAAATCACTTTTAGCAGTCCTGCAAGTCCTGAAAAAATCTCTCCGTGTCCAATGCAGGGCTTTAAGCTACTAATATAGCAGTTTGGTATTGGCGAATCTTCCTGTGCTGAAGCTATAAGCTCTTGATATCCAGATTTTAAAGCATTAATTTCAATGCTATCTGCCAGTGTTCCCCCTATTCCATGAGCCTCTATATATGAAACTGTTCTAGGATCAATCCCTGCTGAGCGGTACGCCTGCATCATAGCAGTTTTCATACCAGATGCGTTGGGTGCAAACAAGGAAACTCCTTTACCACCATGGGCTACGGATGTTCCTTTTACTACAGCATAAATTCTATCATTATCAGCAATAGCTTTTGATAAAGGTTTTATAATTATTGCTCCAACTCCTTCACTTCTTACGAAACCATCAGCATCTTTCTGGAATGATTTTGATTTCCCTTCCTTACTTAAAAGATTCGCTGACTCAAGGTTAATAAATCCCACTGGAGACAAAAGCAGATTAACTGCTCCTATTATAGCCTGCTCGCATTCGTGATTCTTAATTGATTGAATTGCACGATGTAGAGCAACCATAGCTGAGGAGCATCCTGTTTCACAGCATTCACTAGGTCCGCTCAGATTTAATATATAAGAAATGCGGTTGGCCATCATTGATGGTGATGAATTAGCAGATAAACTCATACTATCTGATGTATTAGCCCCCATTTTTCCACCCCTGTAGTCACTAGGAGTCGCAGCAATAAATACTCCTGTTGATATGCCAGGCAATGCCTTTGGATTAATACCGGCATCTTCTATTGCGTACCAGATATATGTCAGCAAAAGACGTTGTTCAGGGCAAATATATTCTGCTTCTTTAGGTGAAATTCCAAAAAATAGCGGATCAAATTCTGCTACTCCACTAATAAAGCCTCCCCGCTTGCTCTGCATAGCTTCCATTTCATCTTTATAATCGCTATACCAATGTCTCCAATCTGACCAACGCTCTTGAGGAATTTCAATAATACAATCCTCTCCATTTATCAAATTATCCCAAAATTCACTTAAACTGTCACCTTTAGGGAATCTGCCACTTATTCCAATAATAGCAAAAGAGTCTTGTATCTCTTTTATCTGTTCCTGTTTTTTAACTTCTTCCGACTGTGAAAATACCTTTAATTTTGTAGTCCAATTTATCGTATTATTCAAGGCGATTTCGCTGGTCTCTGCTGCAGCCGCCGCTTCGTCCTCAATATTAGCAAGTTGAGTATCTTGTTTTATAGATGAACCTATCACCTCGCCGTACTTAGATATAATGTAATCGGCCAATTGATTAATTGTACTGTATTCAAACATTATTGTAATATCAAGATCTATGTTCAATGCCTGACCTATTATCCTAACCAAATTAACTGCAATTATAGAATCAAGACCATAGTCTGATAATGAATCTCCATAACCAATTTTGTCCATATCAACCTTTAATGTTTCTGAAATCTTCTGGGCTATGGTAAGTTTTATATAGTCCTCAAGCTTATTTGATTTGAAGGAACCTCTTTTCTCCTTTTTACTCATTGCAGTTTCTACGGTTTTTTCGTTATGCGATTTTTTATCTGCCTGTACTTTGCTTACAACTTTTATATTACCCGTTTCAGAGTTTCCTACCTGTTTTTGGCGAACTATTCCATCGCTTTTTGCAGCAATAATTTGCTGCAAAAAGTTCAAGGATTTTTCAAAAGGACGTAAGAATGAATGAAAACCTTCCTCTTCCAATAATCTATACCAAGTTTCAGTTGCTAGTCCAGGGCATCCTGGTATACGCAAAATTGGGTCCTCATACATCCACCATCCGTCTAATAGTCCAAATGTCAAATGGCTGAACAAATTGTTGCTACTTATTTCATTAAGCAGTATCAAACCATTTTTCTTTAGTACTGCCTTAGCATTGCGCATAGTTTCCCTGATATTTTTTGTTGCATGCAAAACATTAGCAGCTATTACAATATCATATTCCCCTCCAATGATTCCTTGAGAATCAATAGGCTGTTCAACATTAAATACTTTATAGGTCAAATAAGGATTATTAGCTCCATATTCTTTTTCTGCATGTAATAAAAACGCCTTGGATATATCTGTATAGCAGTATTCTTCTATATTATTCTGATATTTTCTAAGCTTTTCTAACACCACTGCACTTGTTCCGCCAGTACCTGCGCCAATCTCTATTATCTTAAGCTTTGACTGAGAGTCCTGAAGGAGCCTTTCTTCAATGTAAGCAACAACTGTGTTAGCTAATATTTCATTAAAGAAGTGTCCGGCTATATTATTTTTATAAACCGCCTCCACAAATTCTACTGACGAATCTGGAAACATTGCTTCAGTAGCTAGCATTTTACCAGTTAAAATGTCCGGTAAAGCTCTCAAGGTTTTCTCTACCAAAACAGCTTGTGCCTTCATTTCTGGTTCTTCCCACCATGAAACCTTTTTAATCTCCCATTCTTTCCATAAGGTTTCAATATCCAAAGCAGCGTATTCTTTTGCAGAATATGTGCCTTCATTATATGTAATATAGCCTGCCTGTATTAAAAGCCTGATACTTTCTTCCAGCCAGCGTTCAAATACAGTGCCTGGTTTAATTTTAGTCTTTAACGTATCAAATGATTGACCTTTTCCTACAAATAATCCTATATTCTGCAATTGAACCGATAGTAATTTATATAACAGCTCATCCATCTCTTTCATTTCTACATCTATTTTTTTCAGCTGCTTTGCAGGCAATTTAGGTATCAGAATCCTATCCTTCAGCTTCTGCATATCTAAAGCCGCATCCCTGGTGTAAATTGTACATAAATCCTTTGATATACTCATTCCTCTCATACCTGAAGGAGAGGTTGTTTTCACAAAGGATATCTGCTGCATTGGTCCGGCCAGCAGCCTGTCCAAGACATCAGCAGCCTCCTGTGGTTCAATCAAGCCTATACCTGCCTGCGCAAGCCGGTCTTTGTCCTTTACATTGTTAAAGAAATATCCCCAATTTACTACTTTTACAGCACATTTTAATTCCTGTGCCAACTGATGTGCAAATGCATCCTCAAAGACACAACATGAAGAATACGGGCTTTGCCCCGGTGCCATAAGGTATGAATTAATAGAGGAAAAGAAAAGCATAAAATCTAACGGTTCTTTTTGGAACACCCGAGCTAAATTCACACATACATTAATCTTTGAGGAAAGTACCTCCTGAAATATCTCCTCATCTATTTTTGAAATGGAGCCACCTAAGAAGACCTGAGCCGAATGAACTACACCGGAAATCTCAGGGTATTGCTGTTTAATCTTATCATAAGCTTGTTGAAGAGATTGTATCCTTGCAGCATCAGCGGAAATATATATAGGCTCTGATCCTATTTTTGATAATCTGTCTATTTTTGCTTGAATAGCCTCATCCTTAACTCGTCGTCCAATCCAAATGATTTTTGCATTGTATGTACGAATCATGCATTCACTCCAAGCTTCACCAATGCTTCCCGCTCCTCCTATAACAACATATACACCTTTATTTTTAAACAAGGTCTCCTCTTGAGGCAGATTTTTAATCTGAACCAGCTGCTGCCTATACCACTGATTACCTCGATAAATCAGGGCAGTTCCTCGAGAATCCGGAGTCATGGTGAAAATATCTTCCAAAGGCCAACTACACTCGGCTTCCATATCAACAAGCCTTACTTTCCAATTGAAATACTCTTTCGCCATTGAACCTATAAACCCGTGCAGGCTAGCATGAGTAGGATTTATCTTTTCATTTTTATTTATTGCCTGGGTTTGACAAGTAATCAAAGTCCAGTTTATGTCTTTACTATCATACCCCAGTTTAAGCAAGGCTTTTACTAGTCTGAATACTTGGATAACCCCGAATTTTTGTCCGTCTATTATACAGTTATCCATGGCTGAAGGTAAAATTTCCAAAGGGAAAATGCAGATTAAATGTTCAATAGAACCATATGTATTCAACTTTTCAGCCATATCCTCTATATTGTCCTCTGGCTTTATATCTGATAAAGTTACAGATTTATAGTACTGGCTGATTGCTTTAATATTTTGCTCTGTTCCACCAATAACCAAAACCCTTTCGTCAGGGTTCAACTGAGTTTGGGACTTCTCAACCTGAATTACATCCCAACTCGGAAGTAATGAAATATTTCCCACCAATTGGGATGTAGGGTCTTGAGCCGGTACAGTAGATTTCATTTCCTTATCATCCTTAGAGGATCCTCCTAAGGTTTTTGTTGAAGCCTTCTTCATTCGAACACAGAGCATACCTCTTTCGTCATACAAATCAATATCGTACTTAACTGTCCTATCCCCAGCTGAACTACCCTCACTATAACTAATCAGTGCCCACATATCAGAAGTGCAAGTGCCTAAAACCTCCAACTCCTGCAAAGCAAAAAGCAGAGATGGCTTCAGGTCTTCCAGATTCCCTGTTGTACTTAGCATAAGTGACATGGATTGAAAAGCAGCATCTATTATACAAGGGTGAAGCGTAAATTGATTAATAGTATCATTTAGTGAGACAGGTAATTTCAGCCTTGTCAGCACTTGATTTGTCCCTGTGTAAACTTCGGTAATGCATCGATATGAACTTCCATAACTAACACCTAATTTTTTTATCGTCCCATAGTATTCTTCAGGTGAAAATGAGATTTGTTGATATTTTAATTTCATATCAATTAAATCCAAAGTTTGAACATCTGAACGTGAGTTCACCGTGAACAAACCCTCACTATACACTATAGGTTCCATTCCAGCTTCTTCTGATTTGCTGTAAACTTTATATGAAACCTCTCCTGTTTCCGTTGGCAAAAGTCCAATATGAATTTTCACAGGGTCATTTCCCACTGTAATAGGTCTGGTCCAAACCACATTTTTAAGGCATATTACAGGCATGTTTAATTCTGACAGATCAATAGCATTTTCTACAGCTGCCCTTATCATTTCCAGATATGCTGCTCCTGGCAATATATTTTCACCGTTAACTACATGATCCCTTAAAATAAATTCTTTATTTGTTAAAGTAGAACTAAACTTCAGTCCAGAAAAGTCTGATGTGTTCTGATGTAATAATGGATGAATACATACTTCTCCTTTTATATTGCTATTGCACTTTTTCTGAGTATCGTCCACCCAATACCGCTCTTTGGTAAATGGGTAGGTTGGTAGAGGAATACGGCAATATCCATCATTTATAAATAACTGTTCAAAATCAAGGTTATACCCCTGTATATATAAATCTGCTATTGTAGCCATATACTCCATATAATTTTGACCTTGATCGTTTTCAGAACAGTACTTTATACATTGGTTCCCGTAACGTTTTAAAGCGGGCTGCTCTCTAAAGTCATTCCCATCTAATTCAGATACATATACCTGTTGATGCTTACCCTTCTCCAACCACTTTTTCAACAATACTGTAAGCTCCTCTAAATTTTGGACTACACAGGCCAAGCGGTGATTAAAGTGTTTTCTCCCAAGGAGTAAGGTGTAGCTCATATCACCAGAATTCACTTTTGGATTGTTTTCACAAAACTCTACCAATCGCTCAGCTTGCCGACGAAGTTGTTCAAAGGAACGTGCAGATAATACAATTAGGTAACCACTCTTTTCTCTATGACTCCTTTCAATCTCTGGAGCCTCCTCGATTACCATATGAGCATTTGTACCACTAAATCCGAAGGAGCTAACCACTGCCCGGCGTTTTGAATCAGGTTCTACCTCCCAGTCCCGGAGACCTGTGTTTATATAAAACGGACTATTCTCTAACTGGACAGATGGGTTAGGAGAATTAAAATGTAATGTAGGAGGAATTTTTTTGTTCTTCAATGACAAAAGAATCTTTATTACTCCTGCTACTCCCGATACAAGCTGAGTATGGCCAATATTTGTTTTTATTGTACCTAAGGCACAATATGCTTTTCTATTAGTATAGTGGGAAAACGCTCGTGTCAATGCCTGAAATTCAATAGGATCACCTAATACTGTACCAGTGCCATGAGCTTCTACCATTTGGATTTGCTCTGGATTTATGTCAAAAGTGTCATATACATATCTTTCTAAACGTTCCTGAGCATTCCCACTAGGCGCAGTTATTCCATTTGTGGTACCATCCTGATTTATGGCAGTTCCAGAAATAATTCCATATATATGATCTCCATGGGCTACGGCATCACTAAGACGTTTAAGAACAACAACGCCTGCTCCTTCACCAATGATAAATCCATCAGCACTTTCATCGAAGCTTTGGCAACAGCCGGTAGGTGAAAGCATTCCACCCTTATTGGCAGCTAAAAAGTTCTTTGGTGTTGATTGAACGTATACTCCTCCGGCCAAAGCCATCTCACTCTCCCCAGACCATAAGTTTTGGCAGGCAAGGTGAATGGCTACAAGGGAACTGGAACAGGCAGTATCAACGGCTATAGCCGGCCCATGCAAGTCTAGATAGTACGCAATTCTTGTAGGAATAACCGAACTCATGTTACCCCATATTGCTTGAGCAGGTAAATCATCCCCCAGTAGTTCTTGATAATCTCCTGTAGCACAACCCACAAAAACACCACATTTTTTCCCCTGAATTGCTGCTCCCGCATAACCTGAATCTTCTAGTGCCTTCCAGCACTCTTCCAAAAAGATTCGTTGCTGTGGGTCCATATAAGCAGCCTCAAAACCTGAAATATTGAAAAATAGAGGTTCAAATAGGTCAATGCCGCTTAAGAAGCTGCCTTTTTTACAGTACTTATCATTTTCTGAAAAATAATTTGATATATCCCAACGAGTTACTTCTTCCGTCAGGTCTACTCCATTTGATATATGCTCCCACAATTGATTTACTGTTTCTGATTTAGCAAATCGTCCGCTCATACCAACTATTGCAATGGGCTCCCTGGATTCATTGTTATCCGCCATCTTTTTACTTGTGCTATAGCAATTATTGCAAGAAATAAAATCTTCGGAGCCAATATTATTGTCTAATGGCTCTTCTTGTTTTCCATTATAAATCAATTCACTATTAAACTCTGTTTTTTGTTTTAAAACACCAGTAATCTTATTTTTGTATTTTGACAAAATATATTTACACAGTTGATTTATCGAACTATATTCATATGTGCAGGTTACGTCCAGGTCAATTAATAAGGTATCGTTTATTGCATGAACCAAACTAATTCCTGAAATAGAGTCCAACCCGTAGTCTGCAAAGGATTGCTCTACATCCAGTACATTATTATCTAATTTCAATGTTGCAGATAACGTTTCCATTACTACTTCTTTTACATAATCAAATACTATCTGATCAGATAATTCTTCCCCGGAAAATACCACTTTTGGTGCAGGACTTGCCTTGAATATCCTGTTTTTTGAGAAATATTCATCTTTTATTACACGTTTTTCATGGCTATTTTCAGGAGTTTTATAGTTTTTCAGTGTAAAAGGATAGGTTGGCAAACTTATTTTAAAAGGTCTAACATTACCATATATCAAATTCCAATCTATACTAATACCTTTAGCCCACAGTTCTGCAATCCTCAGTAAATCACCGTTTAATAACCAATCCTTAATTAACTCTTGAGATTTCTTATCCTCAAATAATTTTACAAAGTCGGACTTTGCATCTCCATGGAAGCAATTTTCAATATTTTCATTAGAATTAATAAACTTTTCTAATTTTTCACATAATTCAGCTATAGAATTTACAACAAAAATAACCCTGCTGTCCATTCCCTCTCTGCCGGTTTGAAGGGTATAAGCCAGAGATGCCAAATCTAAACCTGTAAATTCCTGTTTTCTAACATATGCAAGCATATCCTTTGCATATTCTTTTAGACATTCCTTGTTTCTGGCTGATATAGGAATCAAATAAGAACTACTATTATTATATTTACTCTGTTTGGATTCTCCATTCCTCTTGTATTCTTCCATAATGGTGTGAACATTTGTACCCCCAATTCCAAAGGAACTCACTGCTGCTCTACGTGGAAAAGGTACATTGTCCCATCTCGTCAGCTTATCTACAACATAAAATGGTGAATTATTAAAATCAAAATTAGGATTTGGAATTTTATAATTAAGAGTTTGGGGAATTTCTTCATTATATAAGCTTAGTGCTACCTTAATGCATCCCACAAGACCTGCTGCTGTGTCAAGGTGTCCAATATTGGTTTTAACGGAGCCAATTCCGCAGAACTGTTTCTTTGCAGTATACTTTCTGTATGCATCATCCAATGCTGATAGTTCAACAGGATCTCCTAGTTTTGTACCTGTTCCATGGGCTTCAATATAGCTTATCGTTTCGGGATTTACACCAGTCATATTAATTGCTTTTTGAATCACTTCACTCTGACCCTTAATTCCTGGAGCATAAAATCCTACTTTATCAGCTCCGTCATTATTAACAGCAACCCCTCTTATAATGGCATAAATATTATCCTTGTCTTTTATAGCGTCCACTGCCTTCTTGACGAGAATAACTGCAACTCCATCCCCACCTACTATCCCGTCTGCTGAGGCGTCAAAAGTCTTTACATGACCATCGCTGGAAAAATTCATTCCACCCTGATGCATATATCCTGATGTGGTAAATATTGAGCAGCCGCCAACCAGCGCATATTTTGCATCATCAACCATCAGGCTCTGATAAGCAAGATTTAATCCTGCCAATGAAGAAGAACAGTTTGTCTGGACAAAAAGGCTTGGTCCTTTTAACCCTAATTTATAGGATATCATTGTGGCTATAGTGCCGCCTTGGGCATAAATCCTTGATGAATACCCCATAGAGTCTCCCATTATCTCATCCGTCCCTACAAACTGTTGGGGATTGGTACTGGTACTCATAAATACACTTGTATTTGGAATTTGCTTTGAGATGTATCCAGCATCCTCTATGGCTTTCCATGAATGAAGAAGCAGCATCCTTGCTTGAGGATCCATAAGTTCTGCATCCTTTGGAGAAATATTGAAAAATTCCGCATCAAATAAATCCTTTCCATCAATACATCCTTGAACAGGAATAAAATCCGGCTTATTGATAATATCATCAGACAGCCCTGCTTCTATAAGTTCTTCTCTGCTAAAAACTTTGAAGCATTCTTTTCCCGATCTTATATTTTCCCAAAATTCATAGTGATTTTTTGCACCAGGGACACAAACAGAAATTCCTATAATGGCCAGGCTATCATTGTAATATTCAGGATATTCGGAGTAAGAATCAGAATAATCCATCTTTTTGTCTACCCTGTTCAAATCAGTATTTGTATTAGTCTCGGTAGTCAATAGCGATACCCCTTCTGATGTAACCGTTGTCACATGCTCACTTAATTCTTTTATGTTGGAATATTTAAATAATACTGTGACATTAAGATTAATTCCTAATTCCTCATTTATCCTATCTATGACCATCACAGCTAAAATAGAATCTCCGCCTATTTGGAAAAAGCCGTCTTTTGCGCTTATTTCGTCAATTTTGAGAGTTTCCTTCCATATTTTTAATATCCTTTCTTCTATTTGAGACTGTGGCAGGGCAATCTCTTCTGTTCTTACCACCTTAATTTTGCGACTCATCAAATCCTTTCTGTCAATTTTACCACTCAGAGTCAGTGGCATTGATTCAATTTCTATAAAGAAAGCAGGTATCATGTAATCCGGCAAACGTACTTTCAGGTGGTTCCGTAATATTTCTGTACTAATGGGATTTCCATGTTCTTCATTTGATGAATTTTTACGTACATAGTAGGCAACAAGATGCTTTATTTCTTCCTGCTCTTTTAAAACTACAGCACATTCCTGAATTTCTGGATGAGACCTAAGCTGAGTTTCAATCTCACCCAATTCAATACGGAATCCATGGAATTTTACCTGATAATCGATTCGGCCTAGGAACTCAATATTACCATCGGTACGATACCTTGCCAAGTCACCTGTCTTATACAGCTTAGTCCCGGGTATAAATGGATTCTCAATAAACTTATTCGCTGTTTGGTCAGGTTGGTTAAGATACCCTCTGGCAAGACCGTCTCCTGCAATGCACAATTCTCCCGGAACTCCAATTGGCTGTAGCTCATTGTTCTGGTTAATTATGCATATCCATTTATTATTGATAGGTTTCCCGATAGGAACAATCCCCTCCGGCAAATCCTCTTCATTATATGGGCATTCCCAAACTGTAGAAATGATAGTATCTTCAGTGGGACCGTAAGCATTATAGTATTTAACTTTTTTATACCACTTCTTAAGTAGTTTATAATCTATTTCAGAGCCACCTGTAATAAGTTTTTCCATTGTGTATATTCTTTCCGGGTCTACACCTGCTAAATAAGGAGGAGGCAACAGAGCAATTGTTACTTTATTCTCATTCATGTAATTTTCAAATTCCCTCACATCATCTATTTTTTCTTGAGGAATTATACATAATGAGGCTCCCGCCAGAAGTGATATAAATATTTCGAAAGTCGAAGCATCAAAAGAAATACTGGCAAATTGAGCTACCCTGTCCTTTTCAGTTATAATAAGCTTGTCAGTGAAGAACTTACTTAAATTTGCTATTCCCTTGTGCTCAATCATAGCTGCTTTAGGCATACCAGTGCTTCCTGATGTATAAATTACATATGCTAAATCATTTGATTTGATTTTATTTGTAATGTATTTTTTATTATCCTTATGATTCTCTAATTTAAATTTGTCAATGTCGGAATCAACTGTGATTACTTTGGTATCATCATCAGTTATTTGTAATACTGTATTAATGAGTTTTGACTGGGTCAGTATAACTGAAGCACCACTGTCTTTTATCATATACTTTAAACGCTCAGAAGGATTCCTGGGTTCCAGAGGAAGGTAAACACCTCCGGCTTTAAGTATTCCTAAAATCCCTGCAATTAACTCAACTGACCTTTCCATACAAAGACCAACCATGCATTCCTTTGTTATCCCCACAGATAGCAAATAGTCAGAAATACTATCGCTTTTTTCAGACAATTCTCCATATGTAAGTGTTTTTTCACCGCAACTTACAGCAATAACATCCGGTGTTTTTTTTGCCTGCTCCTCAAACAATTCATGTATGCACTTGTCAGAATAATCTACCCTGTTTGAATTCCAGTCAGCCAAAATGGCCTTCTTCTCCCTTTCTGATATTAACTGATATTTTTCCAAGGCTAATCCCGGGTTTTCTATTCCATCCTCCAAAAGCTTTAAGTAATGCTCCATCATATTACTTATATTGACCGCACTAAATAAATCAGGATTATACTTTAAGTTAAGGGTAATATCGTCTGTCTCCTCGTAAATCTCCAATGCTAATTCATATTCTCCCTCCTGATGTATTTCCTCAACGAATTCTATAGGAAAAACATCGCGACAACTCTCCTGAATCTCATGTAATCCATTTGATTGGAAGAAATTTTGATAAGCGAAAGTAACCTGAAAAACAGGATTATTTCTTAAACTGCGAGGAATATTTAAGTCATGAACTAAAATTGGAAAAGGATATGCAGCATGATCCAGTCCGTCTATCAAGGTAAACTGCAGCTTTCTCATGAAATCAATGAGTGTATCCTCACATAATATCTGACTCCGTATAGCAATCATATTTACAAAATAGCCAATAACTTTTTCAAACCGTTCCTCCGGACGTCCTGCTACAGGCATTCCTACGATAATATCATTTTGCCCAGAGTAAGTATATAACAAAAGTTTGAAGATTCCCAAAAAAACTACTGATAAATTAAAATCATTGTCTTTGGCAAATAGCTTTACTCTGTTTATCAAATCCTTTGTAAGATGGTGGGTATATACCTCTCCTGCATAACTTTGAACCAAGGGCCTTCCATAGTCACTGGGAAGCTCCAGTATCGGCAATATTCCTGATAATTGATTTTTCCAGTATAAACGGTGTTCTTCTCCCTCAGGGCTTTCCAGCATATCCTTTTCCCACTTGGCAAAACTGGAACAATCTGGTAAAGAAGTGCTTATTGTAACATTTTCTCCTTTAAGTAGTGCTTTAAATGTATTTAATAATTCTGTAACCAGCAAAAGCATTGAGCTGCCGTCAAATATAATATGATGAATGGTAATAAGCACAAAATGCTCTTTACCTTGATATGATAAGAAGCTTATCCTCATCAAAGAATCATTTTTCATTAAAAAAGGCTTTTTAGACTTCTCTCTGATATACGGAATAATATCACAATACTCCAAAGAAGATATGTCTTCTTCATATACCGTAACGGTTTTCGCTGGTTCTATCTTTATAAAAGGCATTCCACTCTCTTCAATAATGGTACTGATTAAAATTGGATGTTTTTTAACAACCAAGTCACATGCCTTATTGAACTTTATTTTATCTATGTCACCACTGATACGAATGCAAATTGGTACGTTATAGGCACTCATATCGGGGAACATTTTTTGCAGCATCCATAAACCTTTCTGTCCTTCAGAAAGATTTATAGAATATGCTTGTCCGGAAACGGAGTTATCAGCAGATTGTGACGCTGAAGCTGATTTGATATCTAAAGTATCACTGCTCTTTATTATTCTTTTTTTAACGATACTATCTGCTAACGACAAAATAGTTTTATGTTCAAATATCTCACGAATTGTAAGCCTTATTTGAAAATTCTTCTCTAGCCCCCTGATTAATCTCAGGATATTAATAGAATCTAAACCAATACTTTGGATACTTTTTTCCATGTGAATTCTATCTTGCTTTATTTTTAACTTGTCTTTCAAAAAATCAGTAATATACGAAGTTATTTTATTTAACTCTGAATCCATTTCTAAATTATAAGTATTTGAACTCTGCCCTTTATTAGTACTCTGCTCCTCAAGATGACTGTGGCTATACTCGTATAGTATCTGAAGCTTATTATTGATGTAGTCATTGCGGCATTGCCTTCTTTGAATTTTGCCACTGCCTGTTCTTGGTATACTTCCCGGTCTAACCAGAACGATTTTAGCCAGTTCCAGTTGATGTGTCTCTGTTACAGCTGCAAATATCCCATCTACTATTTTCTGATAATCAATATCATCTGAAACAGAGACTTCCTGTACCACCATTACATGTTCTATCTGATTAACCTCATAAGAAAAGACAGCCAATGGCAATGTAAGGGTAGGAACTTTTTTCTTTATTGTCCATTCTATATCAACAGGATAATAGTTTTTACCATGAATTACTATTACCTCTTTACTACGACCAACAATATAGAGATGATTATCTTCTATAAAACCCAGATCTCCTGTACGTAAAAAACTTTTTGTTTTGCTATGTTTTAATTTCCCTTTGAAGGTTTGCTCCGTTTCAATATCCCGATTCAAATACCCGATACCGGCTGATGGAGACTTAACCCATATTTCTCCAATCTTATCTCCTGAAGAAATTTCATTTGTTTCAGGATTCACAATTACTATTTTGTTTGGAGCTTCAATCTCTCCGCAGCTCACTAACCACTTTCTTGTACTATCATTATCAGCTTTTTTAATAATATCAAGCTCTAAGCTTGAAACATCTGCAGGAATAAATCTTAATGCCTCACCCGGTCTTTTGGTAGTTACTGAACCACATTCCGATAAGCCATAATGGGGACAGAATACTTCTTTTTTCAATCCTAAAGGCTGAAATTTCTCAGTAAATTTTTCATAAGTTGCTTTACTAACAGGCTCACCACCGCATATAATTGCCTGAAGTGATTTAAGTGAAATGTCTTTGATTTCAGAAATATCAACATCAGAGCAACAGAAATCAAAAGCAAAATTAGGTGCGGCGGTATGCGTTGCAGACCACTGATTAATAGCTTTAAACCATAACTCAGGATTTTTAACAAAGCTGTCTGGAGATAGTATTATACTTGTTGCACCTTTCAAAAGCGGTCCAAGTATATTGAAGAAAAGTCCGAAATTGTGAAATTGTGGCATCCATGTGACAATACAACTTTCACTGTTTATTTTCCACTGATTTGAGCCTAAAAATGCTTGAGATACTACGTTAGCTTGGGTTAGCATAACCCCTTTTGGCTGAGAGGTAGAACCGGATGTGTAAAGCAGCATGGCCAAATCCTGGAGTTTCTGCTTTCTTGGCTCAAGATAAATGTGGTTACTCAAGTCTAATTCAGAAATATTTATTATTTTTATGCTTTTAATATCCTGTTTACTATTTAAGAATTCCATAAAAATTGAAGCTGTGATAATACAAGCAGCTTGCGAATCTTCCAAAATTGTCTTAATTTTTTCAAAAGCCTGTTCCGGCTGGGATAAGTCCGTTATGGCCATTGGTATTGCTACAATATTAGCATACCAGCAGGCAAGTAATGCATTAATATATTCAAGACCCGTTGGTAATAACAGTATTGCCTTTGATTGTGGTGGCATTTCCTGCAGTTTACTGCCTAAGATTCTTGATTTAAGTAGTAAAGATGTCCCTGTCAGAAAAGACTGATTATCTGATTGTAAAACAAACATATTCTTTTCCGGAAATTGCATACAGGTATTAGAAAACACCTGCCACGGCGTACTTGTAAGCTCTTGCTCAAAGCTATGTAATTTCATATGCGTTCCTCCGTACAATATTCTTATTCAGTTCTATCTACTCTGGAAATAGGTGATTGGAAACTTTTCAATAATTCGTCCGATTATATTTTGACTGTGCTTAACCAAATAGGCTCTAGATAACAACAATGATTGCTCTTGAGTACCAAAATATTGAGCCAGTGAATTACATGGTTCAGTCCAATATCCGATTATTTCTCGATACGTATCTAATTTTTCTTTCTTCCATAGCAATCCAATAGGCATATCAGTATTAAGTAATTTATCTTGGCTCCATGGAGAAAGAAGTTCATACATATAAATAGATTCAGCATAAACATAATTCTGCCGATTGCTCTTTAGTAAAACGCTCCTTTTAAGAATTTTTGTATTATTGGAGCATAGAGATTTTTCTTTTTCACCGCTGAATGTAAATTGTTGTTCCAACTTTTCTACAGTGATAGACTCACCTGTATATAGTCTAAGTAAATCTGTAACTGTGCCATCTGTAGCTAGAAGAATTTTTTGAAACAAACTTAACGGTTCATTTTTGGTAATAAAGTCATCAAAAGACATAAATTCCAGTTGATTTTCATCTTTGTCAGCAATCATTCCGATGGCACCCCTTTGTAAATCGTCATTTTTGACTAAATAAAGCACGAATGTATTACAATAATATCCATATTTATATAATATTATAATTTTTGTGATTTTTTTGTCGTTATTTGATATTTGAGCTTTATTTTTTGCCTAAATTAATCTATAATAGCTTCAGTATATACGGGAAATTAATAAGGAAATCTAAACTGTAAGTCATTCCAGATAATAGAGATGAAACAATGAATTTGCCATGGTCTGAGCTCTATATATAAATCATTTATTTATCTTAACTAAATAAGTGTTCACAAATATGGGAATTATGTTATAATTATACAAAATGTTAACTATAATATCTGTATCACTGTATAAAAAACTAGGAGCGTGATAATATGAAAGATAAAGATTTAGCACAAGGTGAAGACTCAAAAAACCCAAACTTGTTACTTGAGAAGCTATTAAAGACTAGATCAATAATTATTTCAGGAGAAATTAACCAAGCTTTAGCCGAAAAAGTAACTATGCAGCTTCTCTCACTTCAAGAAATGGGAAATGAACCAATAAAGATATTTCTTAACAGTCAGGGAGGCCATGTTGAGGCTGGAGATACAATCCATGATATGATTAAGTTAGTCAAACCAAAAGTAGTTATAATAGGAACTGGTTGGGTTGCAAGTGCCGGTATTACTATTTATCTGGCAGCAGAAAAAGAAAATAGGTATTCCTTACCTAATACAAGATATATGATACATCAACCATTAGGAGGAGTGAATGGTGCTGTTTCTGATATATTGATTGAAGCTGATGAGGTAATAAGAATACGTGAGAGAATAAATAGGATTATAAGTAATGCAACAGGTCAGCCTTTTGAAAAAGTGGAAAAAGACACTGATAGGAATTTTTGGTTAAGTGCAGAGGAAGCCATTAAATACGGAATAGTAAATAAAATCATTACAAAATATGAGGAATTGGAAAATATATAGTAAGAAAATACAACTAAAACTTCAATCAAAATTTAAGACTTAAATAGCAGACTAACAGGTATTTGCCTAAACAAATACCTGTTTAGTTTATTTATTTGGAGTTATTTGCTGCCAGCATAAAACTTAAGATATTTTTCAATATTTGCATCCCAATATGCTCCTTCATGTTTCCCCTTATTAAGGTAATACTGGGAATCTACACCTTTAGAATATAATATCTTGTACAGCTTTTCACAGCCCTCATAGAATCTATAACTATCTTGATCACCACAATCCAGATATACCTTCAAGTTGGTAAGGTCTTTATTTTGAGCTACTAGAATGGGATCTCCCTCATTTTTTAGCTCTTCAGTTGGATGCAAAAAGGATCTGACTGGACTTGTGCTGCCGTCTAAAAAAATTGCAGGGCTATGTCCACCCACTTTGCTAAACATATCTGTATGCGCAAATGCCATATGTAATGCCACCCAACCACCCATAGATATTCCGCCAATATAGCGGCCTTCTCTGGAAGAAATGGTGCTATAGGTTTTATCAATAAAGGGGACTAATTCCTTATAAAGGTAATCTTCATACCTACCCGTATCAAAATAATTCAGTGAATTATTTTCATCATTTTGAGAATTTATTCCATAGCTATTATCAATTTGTGGTGCAACAATGATTAATGGCACAATTTCTTTTTTGTCAATTAGCTCATTTGCCTTTTTATCCGTTTGAAGTTCTGGAAACCATGAATCCTCATTCCCTGTATATCCATGTATTAAATAAAGTACCGGGTACTTATTCTTATTGCTATACCCTTTAGGCAGATAAATATTAATCTTCATTTCTTTTTTTAGTGCCTCACTTGAAAAAGAAATTTTTGTGACTCCTTCAAAATTATCCTGAGTGTTTTTTATAGTTTCTGCTGATTCTTTTGTTGCGGTACGGACGCTTTTTTGACCACATCCGCTTATTATGAAGAAAACCATAATAATAAATATAAGTGTACTCATTTTTCCACATGTCATATAGTTACCTCCTCTAAATTATACTTTTTAAGAATCAATTTAATTCCTAATTCCATGGTTTATATGCAAAAAGAACAGAGAGAAAATAATTCTGTCTCCCTGTTCTTTTTTTAAGATTGTTTTACTTTACCGTAACTGCATCGTTTTTGTCTAAACTGTATTTATTTGTTATCAAAGAACAAATCCGGTAAGATATTGTATAAATAACGATTCACACAAGTCCAGTTATGTGCTCCGCCCTCCAATGTTAAGTAATAGAAGTTACCTTTTCTAAGATCTGCGGAATAAACAAACATGTCAGTAAGTTTCTTCATTTCAGCAATCTGGGAATTCATTCCGCCATAAGCTAAATCAGCAGTACCTGTTGCACAGAAGATTCGTATATCATCTTTTGTATAACCTGCTCTTTTAGCGATTTCAGATAAATATTTAGCTTTAATCTCGTCATCTGTTCCTGTGAAAGCATATCCTTCATTCTTTATTGAGTCTACATCCTGCCAGCACCATAAACTAATTGGAACATAGTATTTAAAATAATCTATAGCATAAATATAGTTATACCAAGTGCAGGCTGACCCCATGGAGAAACCACCAACAGCTCTGTGATTTCTTGCTGCCTTCAAGTCATATTCACTAAGTGACTGAGCGTATACATTATATTTTCCTTCGATAGTAGGTATTATATCATTCACTAATTCATTATGGAAATTTTTAATACGGAACAATCCATCTTCACTCTGTCTTTCAGCTGAATATGGAGCTGTATTATACCAAGTAGGAGTAACGATAATCATTGGCTTCATCTTGCCATCAGCAATCAAATTATCAACTACTCTCATAAGTTCGGTATTCTGGCCAACTCCGCCAAAAGCAGTGTGCTGACTCTCAGCATTACCATGAATCAGATATAATACATCATATTTCTTAGTTGTATCACTTTCGTCATATCCATGAGGAAGATATACAAGCATATACTTGTCTAAATCCCTTGCCTCTGCATCATAAGTATTTGTTTTATAGTCAACTCTTACGATCGAACCCCTTATACTCTCAGGGTCTGATGTTCTGTATGCCTTTGGTATATCTCTACACTCTTTTTCATCAAATGATAAGTCGTTATGTACCAAATTATCAATAGCAGCCTGCAACATATTGAGCAATTCATCAAATTTAGCTTGTGTTGAAGTCTTATCAGCAATGGCAGCTTCTGATTCCTTAATAAGTTCGTCAACTACATCTCCGTTAGAATAACGTTTGAGTTCAATTTCCTTTGCACTAATAACTAAGGATTGCAAATCATAAAAGTTTGGCTTTGATACAGAATTGATACCTTTACCAGTTAAAAGCATTTGACCAAGTTTGCTTGTATCCTGATAAGCAGTACCCGTAGCATCAAATATATTCAAAGTAGCTATTCTTGTACTTCCTGTTGCATCATTTATCTGACCTTCCACACCCATAACCTTACCATTGGCCGGAGTTTCAGTTAACGCAACACGGCCTTCAATTACATAACCGCCTGCTACTACCTTTGCAGCTGAATATAGATTTGTTAAATCACCATGGTCAGCGGATCTTTCATTCTTAAAATTGATTCTAAACTGACTATCGTCCCCTTCATATATACCATTTCTCTTATTATCTTGGTCTAGGAAAAATTCAACGCTATCCTTTTCATAAACATTACCTGAAGCATCGGATAGGTTAGCATCCTTTACTTCGGCAAGGAAGTATACAGCGTTATCATCCCACAGCACTTTTAATGTTGCTGTTGTATCAGTACTGCCGGAACTTACCTTGGTAAATTTTACTGGTTCAGCAAGCTTCCATTCATCTTCAATGACTCCGTCAATATTATCCGGTGCACCATAGTAGGCAACAACTCTTCCGTTGACATCAAAACCATTGGCATCAACTTTAACTCTTTGATTTCCTTGGTTACCATTACCTGTAGGCTCTTGAGTTTCTTGGTCCTCAGTAGTTGCACTACCATAGCCAAGCTTCTGAGCAAGAGTCTTTGTTTCTCCAGCAACTGGCTTATCAAGAGCTTCCTTAATTGCAGTTACTAAATCGGCATTACTTATCTGACCTTTTATAGTACTAATCTTAGTAAGACCCTTTTCAGCTGCAAACTTAATTGTATTTGCATATGTAAAGTCTTTTCCTGTTTCGTATCCCAATGCTTCAAGCAATACTTTGTAAATCAGTTGAGCAGTCGCCGGGCCGTTAGGATCAAAATTACCCCCACTTATACCAACCCATCCCAACTGAGGATTAGCCTTGAGATATGCCAAAAAATTTCTTCCTGCTTTCCATGCTAATGAATTAGCATCAACAAAGTTCTCTTGAGATGAAAAATTAAGTGCCTCAGTCTCTAATCCACGCAACTTAAGAGAGATTACTGCCGCTTGAATTCTTGTAGTTCCTTTTGCAAGGTAATCGGCATTTACCCCCTTCCCATCGCCCTTAATTATATTGAGCTTTTCCAAATACTGTGCATCAGTATTTGTGACACCAACAGCAAATGAAGGGATCGCAAATGTTGCAAGTACGCATATTGCTAAGACTATCGCAATTAGCTTTTTGAGATTTCTCATACTCTCAAATCCTCCTGATAGATTAAATATTTTATAGTCTTGATTTTCATTGAATATCAAAACTATATCATATATCTTAAAGCAAATACTCCTAGAATTCTTCTGAGACTGCTTCAAAGATTTTATCTAATTATTTCGGCAAAACCAAACCCAAGTCCTTTTTTTATATAAATTTTGCTGTATAAAATATTACATTTTTTAAATTTCTTTAAATTATTATATTTTCTTTCCAGCAATATTAGACATAGTTTCTCTTTGGTTGCTGGTATATCTTAATATTGAGAGCTTATCATCTTTTTATCTAATAGGATTTTGGAGGGAGGATATCCCTTGATTCTTTTAAATAACTTGCTGAAATAGAAAATATCTTCAAAGCCGCATTTATATGCAACATCCTTTACGGAAAACTCTCCGCTAAGAAGAATATTTTCAGCATTGTTGATTTTCATCTTATTAATATATTCCTTTACAGAAGAACCTGTATACTTTTTGAAAAGTGTTCCGAAATATGCGGTTGTTACGCCGGCATTTCTGGCGAGTTCTTCTACTTTGATAGGATTGTAGAGATTACTTAGGATATATCTGATGGTTTCTTGGATTCTGCTGTCCATATTATGAACGTTATTTCTATAATAGAATCGCTTGAAATAATTATGAAGAATCATCAAGACCAATGCGCGAGCTTCTATTTCAAACCCTGGACTTTTTTTCAACCACACTAGTGTCAGTTCATTATATAAATATAACAATTCTTCTGATGTGCCAACATGTGATAACAATGGAAAAGGAAGTTCAACATCATTCCCTTTAGTGTCATATAATTGGAAATTTACAGAAAATGTTTCCATAGGGTTGTCTGGATCCGTAGTTGCACTTCGCTGGCTACCTTTCGGAATACAAATGAGATCGCCTTGATTGACTTCATAATATTCGCCATTCACTTTGTAAAAGGCTTTCCCTCTTGAGAAGTAGGATAAATCTATAAAGTTAATTGTAGAGTCTTGAATAAACCAGTTTGGAGTAGCGTGTCTATTATTAAAATACTCTATTTTAGGATTAATATCTTTGTAATCCATATACATACCCCATTTCCTAAAAAAATACAAATGATTTAATTTACATCCATGGATTTTATTATAAGATTTTCATATTATAGTATCAATAGCCAATAAAAAATATGTCGAATCTGACATACTATATCAAACGGGAGGTGTTTGTAATGCTCGTCAAGCCACATACGACGCAACCCAATGGGTAAGTGCGCTGTGCAAAACGCAGCTATATTAAATAGTTAACTCGTCAAAATTGAAAATCTTCAACTAGCACAACATTATAATCTGTAAAGTTGTTAAAATCCAAAATCTGAGAATCGGGCGACTCTAAAACGAGATTTTAGAGGTTGCCTAAAAAAGGAGCTAAACTAAGATGAAAGATAAAAAACTCTTAATCAACGTATCCCGCCTCCTCGTGGTTATCATGCTGTTCTCATTATTCGCAGTTACTCCCGTCCCAGCCACAGCGGCTGAAGGCGAATCAACTCTTGAACTGAACAACCTTATTGCACAAGCTGAAGCTTTAAAAGCCGGCAACGAAGAATTCCCACTTCAGATTAGCCATACTGACGACGGATCCGATGTGAACAAAGCTTTCCCTTGGGTGTATGCCAACGAACTCAAAGATCTTGATAATGCGCTTGAGTACGCACGTAATGAGCTCACTCCCGTCCATGAAGCTATAGTCACTCTTAAAGGCGCAATAGCAAGTTTCAATGAAAATATCAAAGCTGACGGTTCAGACCCCTATTTCCGACTTGACCCAGGCCCTGGTAAAGTACCTGTAAAAATTACCGAGCCCACAAATGTCTGGACCTCAAGAACCCCACTTGACAGCCGTGTCCCCGCCGACTTTGCTGGTGGCACATTCCAAATGATTCCATATCCTTTTTCAGATTCCGAAGGCAAAGCTGATGTACTCCAGATTAATTATGTCCATAACGGAACCAGCACCTTCGGCGGAATTAGCATTCAATCTCCGTTGTCCCCAGCTGTAAATGTTCCCGAAGGCTCCACTATTGAGTTTGATGTGTACTACCCTAAGAGTGCGCAGGGCAAATTCATGCGGTGGAGAATAAGAAATACCGATTCTAACATCGATAGCTATCTCAGGGATTACCAGTACAACAACCTTAACCCCGACTGGGTTGGTAGCTACAATGGTGAAACTTGGCTAATGGCTCACAATAGCGTTACTGCATCAGCAGGAAATTCCTCAGACTTCATTCTAGAACTCCATGGTGAGACCGGTCGTCCCGCAGAAACCGGTATGCTTCTTGTGGCAAACATAAAAATAACTGCACCCGATCCCCAAGGCGTTGCGCTTCCCAACGTAGTCAATAATGAAAATCAAAGTACCGTAGCACCTTTAAAGAGTGTTTACAACAGAGAAAATGGTCTATTTATGGTGGGTGCAATTGGAACCGGAGCAGTAACCCAAACAAGAGCCAATCACTATGAAATCTTTGTCGACGGCAACAATCTCAAGGCCGATGGAACTCATCCGCATGGCCCAAACTGGCTAAAAAGCGTTACTGGTGATGCCCTGAATGGCGCAACTACCACCCCTGGCATAAGTGAATATAGTTTCCCGACCAACTCTTATAAGGACATCAGAGATTCCGGAACTCCAGGAGAGTATAAGTCTCATGGACATGTTTTGGCATGGTACAACCAAGCTCCTGCATGGATGACACAGATTATTCCTGAGAACCTTCCCAATGGATATAACGGCTCAACCGATTTCTACGGATTGGGCAACGGCGTTACAACCACGGTTAAAGTAGACAAAGAAATGGCCAAAAGAGTGCAGTATAACCACACAATGTATGTGATGCGGCACTTCCTAAGTACAGATACGAAATATGGCTCAAGCGAATCCCGCGGAGTAATCCCCTTCAATTCATGGGATGTACTCAACGAAGAGGTTCATGAGAGCCGTCACAGCGAAAACATCCCCAAGGATGCGAATAGCTGGAGAACAAGCCTCAAACACACCAACTGGCTTGTTGCAATGTCTGATGATTTAATTAGAGGCGACATTAAAGATCATTACATTTACTTGCTGTTCAAATACGCACACATCGCGGCCCCCAACGCCAAGATGGCGGCTGCTTACAAAGCCAACTACGCCAGTCTTCCAGAGTACATGAAGCTCGATGGGCACGACACCGCTGGCAGCATTGATGCCTATATCGTTGATAATCCGCCTAAACTGACCTACAACGATTACGGTCTTGCTACTCGCAGCAAAGCAAGGACTGTATACAACATGGTTCTCGAACTGAACACCGCATGGCTCTCCGATCCGTTGTATGACGGAAGACCCCTTATCGAGGACATCGGTATTCAAGGACATGATTCGATTGGAAGTACCCTTGCAAGCGATAATCAATATGCCATGGCCCTCTATGCATCTCTCGTTGACCGGGGCCTTCTTTCCGGTATTTCCTACTCGGAACTTGACCTTAAGGTACCGACCAATGCCCCAGGAGGTGGTGCAATTGCTCCTGCGGTCCTCAATGTCAGACAGTCTGACGCCCTTGGTTATGAGTACGCTCTGATGTATAAACTGTTCACTAAGTTCGCCCCATACATAGATCACATCATCAGCTGGGGTGTATCCGGTTCAGGATGGCAGGGAAGCTATGTGCTCTTTGATAGTCAAAGCAATGCCAATGCCGGTTACTACGGCGCCATAAATCCAGACAGATTCATTCTTGGGCATTCATACCTGAATGATTTCTTTAAAGATGAATACGAGAAACTCCAGGACGGCTATAAAATTGACCTTGGCGACCTTGGAATGTATACACCAAAATCCTCCAATGCAAATCTCAGCAGCTTGTGCCTTAGTGTGGGAACACTACAGCCGACATTCACTCCAGCAACCACCCAATACAGTATTTCCCTGAAGGATGCCACCGACATTAAGGTGACTGCGACAACGGCTGATAACAAGGCATCAATTAAAGTGAACGGCACGGCTGTCGCCAGTGGTACAGCTTCCGAAACAATATCCTTGACACCTGGGACAGTAACGAATATAAAGGTACAGGTAACAGCTGAAAATGGTAGAGTAAAGATTTATACCATAAAAGTAACAAATAGCAAAACTCCGTCTTCTCCCAGCACCGGAACACCATCTTCAACACCGACCGAACCTGAAGTGCCAGTTGATCAGGATCAAAAAGTAACCATGCAGGCGACCGTGAAGGATGGAATTGCATACATTCCGACATTAGCTCTGGAACAAGCAAAGGAATTTCTAGCAAAAGATGTTACCATAGACATACCAGCGGTACAAGGAGTGAATTCTTACTCGGTAGGCCTGCCTACTGCTGTACTGACCAGTGGAACAAAGGATGACAAGCTCACTCTTTCCACCGAATTAGGTAAAATTGTAATATCTGGTGACATGTTAACCGGCACAGCTGAAAGTAGCAGCAAGGAAGTAACACTGGAAATTGGTAAAAGCGACAAGTCCAATCTCCCGCCTGAAGTGAAGGAGTCTCTCGGCGAAAGGCCAAGCATAAAGCTCTCCCAGACGGTAGACAAAAAAGAAACTATCTGGAGCAATCCTAACGCACCAGTAACTGTATCCGTGCCTTACAAGCCGACTACGGAGGAATTGAAAAATCCTGAAATGATTGTTGTTTGGTACATTGACGGAATCGGAAATATTATAACAATACCAAGCGGACGCTATGATCCCACTAACGGTGTGGTAACCTTCACAACTACTCATTTCGGTGACTATGCTATATCTTACGTATCTAAGACATTCTCAGATCTTGAAAAGGCTGCATGGGCTAGGAAAGCAGTCGAAGTACTTGTATCAAAGGATATTCTCAAGACAGAGGGTAATGTATTCAATCCCACATCCGATATCACAAGGGCAGATTTCCTTTACTCACTTATTAGGGCACTTGGATTGACTACGAAGACAAATGGCAATTTCATCGATGTGCAGAAAGATACTTACTATTATAATGAAATCGCAATTGCTAAAGCTCTTGGCATTACCAGCGGCATAGGCAACAACAAATTCGGTAGCGACAACAAGATCACAAGGCAGGACATGATGGTGTTATCAGAAAGAGCCTTGAATCTTGTTAAGAGTCTGAACAAGCAAGGTACCGCTACGGATCTGGATAAATTCTCCGACAAGTCCAAAATTGCTTCTTATGCGGTTAATAGCGTAGCTACCATGGTTAAGGAAGGGTTGATAGTAGGTAGTAATAACAAAGTCAATCCGACTGTAAATGCAACCAAAGCAGAAGCCGCGGTATTTCTCTATAAGCTGTATAATATGTAAGAAATTCTCGTAAGGATTATAAAAACCGTGCCAACTATTGTTGGTACGGTTTCTCTTTTATACTCAGTACATCTTCCTTCTTAATTTCTTTATGTATGGGCTTATTTAATTATTCGATATCAAGTACAGCTTTCCAATCAGTTTCATTAAATCCTACTAGTACAAAATTGTCACCAATGAAAATTGGACGCTTTACAAGCATACCATCTGATGCCAGCAAACTATACTGTTCCTCCTCACTCATGGTTGGGAGCTTGTCCTTCAGCTTCAGTTCTTTATACAGCAGTCCGCTGGTATTAAAGAATTTCTTTAGTGGAAGACCACTCTTTTTATGCCAGTCTTTCACTTCCTCTATTGCTGGATTATTTTCTTTAATATTCCTTTCTTCAAATGCTATGCAGTTAACCTCCAACCATTTCTTAGCCTTCTGGCAAGTAGTACATTTTGGATAACATATTAATATCATGATATTCCTCCTTTTTTTCTTATAATACCTATTATTACATTCCAACATCCTGATTATGTAATCATGTTTATAAAGTACATCAATTATTAAAAAAACCTTTTTCCTTCCAATATTCATATGGATATTTGCCTATACCAACATATTTCTTTACGATGAACTTTGATATATGATACATGAAAATCGTAGAAATATATGGGGATTTTTGTGGGGCATGATAATATATATTTGCAGCTTTACGTAGCTTTTTTTCAAATTTCATTTGTTTTCGCTGCGTCATTTTATCCCATCTATCAATGAACATCCTGAACCCAAGCGAGTAGACACGATTAATACCCCAATTCTTAAGATATTTCTTAATTGGCTTTATGGCTGCAGTAGAACCTGAACCTGTGCTAATGATAAATGCTTTCTTTGTAAAAAGTTCGACTCTAGGTGCAACATTCATTGTTAAAAAATCCAGATGATCCAATAAGTTTTTCATACAAGATGACATACTGCAAGCACCAAAGTGCGGAGTAGTAAATATCAGTGCATCAGAATTAATTATTGTATTCAAAATTGGAGTTACGTATTGCGAATGAGGACATTTTTCATATGAGTTGCTAAAACACAGTTGACACCCTGTACAAAACTTAGGCATGGCTTCAGGAAGAAAAAACTCTCTATATTGAACATCTCTGTATTTTGTCAGCTCATCTAAAAAGATTCTTGTAGCCTTATAGGTATTACCCTTTCGTGGGCTACCGTGAAACACTGCAACCTCCATAATTTCTCTCCTTTGCAACAACAAATTACGACAAACAGTGCACAAAAACACGTATTAAATATAACATATTTGATAAACTCCTACTATACATGCTAAACACCAAAAGAAATCCCCTGTACTGGTATAAAAAAGCACCTGTGTCTTAAACAGATGCTCGAAATCTAATGTTAATTGGTATAATTCAAAGTATTGATTTATGATTTTATCAACTTCAGGATGAGTTTTATCGTTTTGTACAAGATAGTCAATAAAATATTTCTCTATATCTTCATCTTTAATATTTGCTAGCAATTCATAAATTTTATGCCCTATTGTAGTTTAATAGTATAATACTCCAATTATATTACTTCCAAATTTTTCGTTCTCTTAAACCACTTGATGTTTTGCAAAGCATCTTCTTGCAAATGGTAACATTACGGCTGCCAGTAGCACATATAATATCATTCTTACTGTAAATACATCCATTATAATCCCACCAAACTGATATGAAATGAATTTTCCAAACTCAGGCATAGTAGAACGATATGTTGTCAAAAACAATATTAAATTATAAAGTCCTTCTGTTCCATTTGGACTTAAGAATATTGGAATAAAAAGAGCCGGAACGAGAATTGCCAGCACAATATATGTGCTTTTCAATTTTGCGGATAAGAACAGTGTCAAACTGATTATAGCAATTAAAACAATGTAGATTACGGCCAGATTATGAATAACAGCCTGAAGGAATGAAAATGGATAAGGTATCGTTGTACCTGCAATCTGTAATGGCAGATTCCATCCATCTACTCCATATGCGGCTATAGGTATTCCAAATGCGACTATTACATGAAAAGTGAAGGCAAGTACTCCAAACAAAAGTGAGCTTATTATTTTTCCTGTAGCAAGCCTAGTTTTTCCATATCTTGCTGATAGCAGTACTGCATCCATTCCTGCTTGATACTCACCAGAAAACACTGGTGCAACTGCAATACATATTGCTAGAATAGGAAATATTAAAAGTTCAAAACAACTGATAATGGTGGTCCATGCTTTATGGTAACCATACTGAAATGGTTCCTTGACTTTACCATTCATATCCTTCCAATAATCTATTTTTTCCTTGGATAAATTACGTGATGGTGACTCAAGCAATGCATCAATCTTCATTTCTCTTGTCCGATAAAAGTTTGCTCCATTTGAAACATCTACTTCTGGTAACTTATTATATCCTGCACTTAATCCTGGATTTACGTAATTAAGTGCAATCATATCAAGCATACTTTCTCTCGGAGCAATATAATTCCAATACACATCTCCTATCAAAAATTTCTCGTTTCCATCATATCCCACATTATCCTGATTTTCAAAAAGCTCTTGTACTTCTCCAATTGTTTCTGTTATATACTCATCTGTTAAATATATTGAAAGGTCAGAATATTGCTCTTTTTCAAAGGCAATCCCTTTTAGTCCTTTAATAACTCCATCCTGGTTGTATGCTTGAAACTGAATAACGGGTAGCCCGAAAAGAAAAGCTGTTATTAGCAAGCTTACTGCCATAACAATCAACGTGGATTTTTTTCGTAATCTTTTTAGTAATTCATACTTAATTAACATCCGTATTCACCTCTTTCTACCAGCCCATCTTCTCCAAAATAGTACATAAATAAATCTTCTAAACTAGGAGCAACAGTCACAGCTCCCATAATCGGAGGCGTTTCATGTACTATACGTAAACGTACCATTTCATTTTCATGGTGTAAGTTGACAACCGGAAATTTCTTGGTATATGCCTCTGTATCGTCCTCATTGACCAGCACTTCCCACACCTTGCCTTCCATGATATCTGTCGCAGTAACCATAGACTCTTTTAACAGGATTTTTCCGTTTTTCATCATTAGAATTGTATCTGCAATATAAGAAATATCTGAAACAATGTGAGTTGATAACATTACAATTTTTTCTCTGGAAAAGTCAGAAATGATATTTCGAAAACGTACTCTTTCTTTTGGATCAAGCCCTGCCGTAGGTTCATCCAATACTAATATAGAAGGATCATTCAGCACAGCTTGTGCAATTCCTAAACGTTGCTTCATTCCCCCTGAAAAGGACTTGATTTTCTTGTCTGCCATGTCTGATAGATTTACCATTTCTAATAATTTTTCTGTTTTAATTTTTGCTACTCCCTTCTCTAGTCCTTTCACAGCTGCCATATAAAGCATAAATTCACGGGCCGTGAAGTCTGGGTAAAAGCCAAAATTTTGTGGCATATAACCTATGTTACTATAATACTGCTCCCCAAGTTCCTGTATTGCTTTGCCATTAAGTAAAATATTTCCCGATGTTGGCGATAATACACCACAAATCATTCTCATCAGGGTAGTCTTTCCTGCACCATTTGCTCCAATCAATCCGTACACACCTGGAATCAGATTAATATTAACATTGTCCACAGCACATTTATCACCGTATTTTTTTTGTAAATTCTGTATTTGTAAATCCATACGAGACCTCCTTGTTAATTTCTATCAGTACAAAAAAATGGATGACCTATGTTGTAATCATAAATCATCCATCTTATCCCTATATTTTGCGTATCTTAATTTATCCTTAACTTAATTTGCTGGAATACGAATCAAAAATACAGTACCTGCCCCAAGCTCACTGTTTACTTCGATTTTACCGTGGTGTAATTCTACAATTTGCTTTGCAATTGCAAGGCCAAGTCCACTTCCTTCTGTTTTTTCTTTTGTATTGGTACCTCTATAATAACGGGTAAATAATTCTTCTTTATCTTTCTCACTTATCCCAACTCCATTATCTTGGATTGATATAAGCAATGTCTTTTCTGATTCTGAAATTATGCTTACAATCACCTTTGTATCTATTGGATTATGGATAAGTGCATTTATTACCAGATTCTCTATTGCACGACTTAACAAGGATGAATCTATATTTACAAAAAGTTCTTCCTTATCACTTTCAAACTCTATAACTCTATTTGAAAAGCTTGGATTATTTGCAATATCAATGATTAATTCTTTTAAAAACCTCTTAATATTTACCTTCTCAGCTCTGAAAGGAATTACTCTTAAATCTAGTTGATAGGTAAGCTTTAAATCATTCACTAGCTTTTCAACATAATTAGTATTTTTTAATATAATAGAACCATATTCCCGAGCAATTGCTCCATCTATTTCTGCATTATCTGCAAGCAATTCTGCATATCCCTTAATTGGAGAAAGGGGTGTTTTTAAATCATGAGTAATGTTAGAAATCCACTCTCGACGTGCTCTCTCCATATCTTCCTTAAGCTTATCATTTCTACAAATCTCATCGTTTAACTTATTTAGTGCTTGATAAATATTTCCAAATAATCCCACATTAGAATACTTGCTATATGTACGGTTTGAAACTCTTTCTATTCCAACAGCAATTCTTCCAATCTGCCTTGTTAGCCAAAATCCATAAATTATGAAAACTACGCCAAACATTCCTAAACCGGCAAGAGCAATCGTTTTTAATAAGGGAGATAGTCTTGGCACCACCTCACCATTATAATAAAGCATTGTCTTACCAATGGCATACGGAAAACCAATTAGGTAATTCCAAGTCTTCCCGCCATCTTCAAAACTATTTGTAAAAATCGTATTATCGTTATTATAGTTACTTGTTTTCAGCATTAGCAATTCAGATGCAAAATACTTTTTGGGATAAGTCTCTGGCTTTTTGTATGAAAAAACCTCTTGTCCATTTTCATCTAAAACTTGTAACCAGAGACCATATTTATCTAATCGCTGGATTCCTATTTCATTAACTTTAAGTGCTTCTCCCTCATTTGACATCCAAATGGAAAAATTGTCTGTAAACGTATTTGGCCATGAAGCTAAGCTAATCCCCTCAGGCTCTGGAATGGAAAATACACAGTAAAAAAAGCCAATACCTGCAATAATAAAAATACAAACCATACTTAAAAAGATTACAAATACCCTCTTTATTGGATTCTTTGTCCAATTATTTTTCATAATCATTTACCATTTTATATCCAAGACCTTTCATTGTAATAATATACTTAGGTTCATTTGGATTATCCTCTATTTTTTCTCGCAAATGACGAATATGTACCATAATCGTATTATCACATCCAAAACAATCTTCTTTCCAAATTGCTTCATACAATCGTTCACGGCTAATCACTCGTCCTAAGTTTTGGGACAAAAAAAGAAGAATTTCAAATTCCCGTGCCGTTAAAGAAATATCTCTCCCAGCTTTTGTGACCACTCCACATTCCGGTTCTATTGTCAAGTCTCCTATCTTGATATGAGAAGGCCTAATAGATGTTTTCTGAAATCCTGCACGACGTAGTTGTGCCTTTACACGAAACGCTAATTCTTTAGGGCTAAATGGTTTTGTTACATAATCGTCCCCACCCGCTGCTAACCCCAGAATTGTATCAAGTTCATCATTTTTAGCAGACAAAAACATAATCTGGCAATTAGAAAACTGCCTGATACGTCTACATACCTCATAACCATCAATATCAGGAAGCATTATGTCCAAAATAACCACATCCGGATTCACCTCACGGCAGGTACTAACTGCTTTTAGTCCACTATCTACCTTTATTATATTTTTCAAATTCTCAAGCATCAGTGTGTTTTCAATAAGGTTAGCAATATCTGTCTCATCATCAACTATCAATATTGTTTGCGTATTCAAGAAATATACCTCCTCCATTCACTTAGGCATAATAATTCTATATACATCAGCAAAGAATATCAATAGCTCGCTAGCAAATTAAGATAGAAATAAGATAGCAAATCTGTTCATCAATATATGAAAAATGCATCTCCGGGGTGAGTTTTCATAAGTTATATCTCCAATTTCTGTTCCATTAACTTTTATCTTAAAATACTACTTCCCTTTGTGTTTTGCTTTTTTCTTTTCCTGCCGCAGAGCAAATTTACGCTCCTTTTCAGCCTCTTTCTGTTCACACCTTTTGACCCTTCTCTCAATTTTGCTCTGCTCAAGCTGCAGCTTTAAAGCTTGCTGAGCTTTGGTACCAATCCCTTTATTTTCTAGTTGCTTATTAATTTCCCGTTTCAAGCGTTTGGGATTAATTTTACGCTCTTCAATCTTATCTGCTTCGATGGGTGGACTGAATTTTAGCTTATGCCAGTTTTGCAGCAAGAAATCATATACCTCATAATCCTTTGGCTCTGCACCAAAGATTATTTTGCTGGCCTCATATTTGTCACCTTCAATACGCTCATACAGGCCAATCCAAAAAATATTTTCAAACAAAATGGTCAGGCTGCTCTTGATTCTCATGATATCAATCTTCTTTAAATTGGCTTTCAAATTTATCAAGCCATTCCAAAAGAGTATTATAGAGCATCCGCTGTTGCTCAAAAATGGTTCTTCCAACAAGAGGGATATCGGCATATGCGGCAGAATATTTATCATTGTTCTTTTCCGAAGCGGTAATGCTGTCTCGCAGCTTCTTTACCAAATCCAAAGCATGTTCCTTATTCATTTTGTTTAGATTGGTAATAACAACATTAAAATCAAATAAAAATGATACCTGCTGACTTGCGTAAGTATTCATTAGTTCCTCAAAATAAGCGCGTCCTTTTTCCGTGATGGAATACACAGCTTTATCAGCAAATTTATCTCCTTTGACAATATTGCTCTCGAGATAACCCTCTTCGTTAAGCTGTATAACTTTCCGGTATATAGATGGAACGCTTATCTTCGTCCACCGTGGAAACTGATGATAGTCTACATCCTTTTGTATGTCATATGCACTTTGAGGCTTTTCTAGCACCATGCCAAGTATTACCAGGTCAATTGACGACATCATTGCACCCCTCCTTTTACTATTATCAATAGTACTATTATAGATAGTAAAAGTCAAGGAGAAAATATTTAAACTATTCTGCAGCAATAGGCTCTTGCATCAGTACCATTGACTCCACATGGATTGTTTGCTCTCGTCGCCGTATTACCCTTCTTCTCTGACAAGCTTACAGGTGCACTTAGCATGGCACGAGCCACTTGGGTTTATAGGGCAATTGGAGCATAGCACTTGGGTAAAAGAAAAATCTAGTTGTTTTCCTTATGCCATTTGCCGCAACCAATGCAATTTTATCATTTCTTTTCATCATAAATAAAAAACACGATAGCATTTAATTGAAAAATTTATTTCAACACTCTTATTAAATGCTCTTTTCAATGCTTCATTGAAAAAATACCAGTCATGCTTTCCCGGCCATTCCTCATAAACAAAATCCAAATCAAGTTTTTGCATTTCTAAATCAAACCTTGCATTATCACTGCGCAAAAAATCCTCAGTCCCGCATGCTGAATATATTTTAGGTTTAACAGGTCCTTTACTTACTTTTTTAGCTAATTCCAATATCTCATGCTCATGACTCCACTGTAAGTCTGCCCCAAAAATCCCCTGAAAATCTCTGAGCATATGCTCTCCGTAAGCCTTTCTAAATTTTTCAGCACTCCCATGTTTATTTAAATCCTCCCTTAAAAATAAACACGGAGATGAAAATGCACAACAATAGCCATATTGTTCCGGCTTGGATAATGCCCATTTCAGGGCGCCATATCCACCCATTGAATCACCGATTATTATAGTATTATCTCTATTTGAAGATATATTAAAAACTCTCTTACATATGCTCGGTAATTCATCTGTTATATAGCTGAAAAATTTATGACCATATTTCATATCAGAGCAAAAGCTTCTCGCGATTTCAGGCATAATGAAAATTGCATTATAGTCATTTGCATAAACTGGTAACATAGTGTAGTTTGTCCAATCACCATTATTACCGCAAAGTCCATGGAGAAGGTATACTACTTTACAGCTTTCGTCCATGTTAATTTTATTTGAAGCAACAACTGTTATTCCAGTTTCCATTTCTAGCATTTTTGAAAAAGTACTACCTCTTAGTATCATATTTTCCTCCTTCACGAAGTTGTATTACATATTTTACCTCTCAATCAATTTAATGTTAATTTATTTTGTAATTTTTACATATTATATATAGTATTAGATTGAAAATAGCACAAAAAACCTCTAAAGTAGATTTGATTATTTATCATGTCTACTTTAGAGGTTTCATTTACAGATGAGCCTATTCAACACATTTTCAATTTTAATTCATCTTATTTTGGAAAGTTAATGAACTGCCTTTTTAATTTAATTTAAATTTACTTACTTGTTCAATCATATCTTTAGCCATATTTCTTAGATTCTCAACGGTAGAAAAAATAGTAATGAAACTGTCAATATAGAGACAAAATTAAAAATTAACTTACTCTTAATACTTTTCTTACTTTTAAAACTTTTCTTGCTTTTAATACCTTTCTTACTTTTCAAAAACTTTCGCATTTTATTTCCCCCTTTGTTTAAGTAAAGCACTTTGCAAAAACCATACTTCTTTTTTCGACATTTTTTTTGATAATTGTATAACTATTTTTATTATAGTGGTAACTATTACCGATTATTTTGCGTGGATTTACCAATTTAAATAAATAGATTATAGTTGTTATGTAAATATATAAATAAAGAAGTACTGGGGGAAAGCTAACTGACTATGCTATCATCATCTAATACATCCACTATTTCCAAGCATATTCCTAATTTCATATGAATAATCATTGGCAGAGCGAATAATCTCAGATGGATTACTTATTGTCAAATAAGAGTAAAGCCATAATAGTATGATCAATATTCATTTTATCTTTACTTCTCCAATCATCGGATAATTTCTGACATGAAAAATCCTTACCAAAATTCCAAAACCCATCCTGATTCCTTTTATCTTTCAGACTACTCAATTCTTCTTCAAATTCTATTTTGAAGGAAGGAAATTTGGAAAGAAGAAAATATACCTTATACAGTTCAGAAAAATTATTATTGAAGCCTCGATTTAATATAACATTTGTATAGCAAATGACTTTTCCATTATTATGCAGCCATTTTAGGTAACTGTGTTTCAAGTCATCACTTATTCCTGCTTGCATGTTGCCGAATAACTCAATGAGATAGACTGAATTGAGTCCAATATAACTTCCATCAATATCACAATCCAATAATTCTTTTGATATCTTGTTTGTCCTGTCCTTGTTATATTCACCATCTGCAAATGCTTCTTTTAAAATAGTATGCCAGCAATTGAATATTTCTAGATACTCCTTACAGTTTGAGCCAAATATTGAGAGTTTGGATGCAACAAACAGAGGTTGAGCTGGCCTGTACCATTTATTTTTTTCAAAACCATCCGGCCACTCAATTTCATGCTTTAATATTTTATCCATATAGTCACATAGTTTATCTACTAAAAAATTTCCACGTTGAATATCTAACATTTTCATTGAATCAATAGCTAATTCTGTAGTAGGAAATTTCTGCTTTATTTTTGAGTTCCGGGAATGAAACCTCCCATACCCACCGTCATCAAGTTGGTTTGCTTTTAACAACTCAACCCATTTGCTATTATAGAACTCGTCAAAGAGTTTCAAGTCAATCTCTTGCTTTTGTATTCTTTTTATTCTGTATCTAACGGCAGCACAAGGGGATAGCTCTTGTATTCTATCAAGTATATTAAATACGTTCATACCATATTTCCTTTCCTTAGTTTTATTACCTCTAGATATTCTCTAAAAATCCTTTTTACGACACATAAAAGGCAAGCTGGCACATCAAATACAACAAAGTCAATTGCTTGACTTATGAAGTTATATTGATTAACCAGCTTTTTGATATTACATAGAATATTTTTTAGTATGATATATGAAGAATGGTGAATGTCACACCCTTTTCTGTTTTTACTTTTTCTAAGTCATTCACAAAATAATAAACATGATATCTCCACTTCTCTGGATTATAAGTAATGATATACTCTGCATCAATTTTCGGAATCTTGTCTCTTATTTTCTTTTTAAAGTTTTTCAAACTTTCTTTCGGCTCTATATCTCCTATAACTTCAAATATAAAGCTTGTGTCTTTCACTTTTTCCGTTGTCTCATCAACTAACGGAACTCCGATATTTACATTCTGCCATCCAAATGAGTCTAAAATATTGTCATAAAATCCTTCAAATAAGAATTTATTTAATCCTTCACAATCTTTCCAAAAATATAACGGAGAATAACTGTTTTGAATACAATTATTTACTCCCTTTTCTGTTATTAAATAAAATTTGAACTTTAAACCATCGAATCCATCTGTTTTATGACCGTTGTCCTTGACTCTTTTTTTAATAATATTCATATCATAATTGCCGGGTAATGTTATCTTATATTGTGATGAAATCATATGTTCTCTTCCTTTCATTTACTTTAGTATTTTGAAGTTTAGTGTCACGACTTGAAGTCAAAATATACTTTTGAATTTGATTGTTTTCCATTGTATGTTGTCATTTTTTGAAGTAATGCCATCTTACTCTCCATAGTAGTACACAAACTTTCCAGTTTGTACATAATAAGTATTATTGTTCATATTGATATGGGACATAAGGTAAAATCGCCCATGTAACATCATCGGCAGAAATACTTTTGTGTTCTAACTGCCTGTATCCAACGGTTGCTTGTTCACAAGGATAATTTTTACAACCAAAGCAATTATCAAGCTGTTTTATATGTAAACATTTTAGCGGCTCACATAACTCCAATCTATCTTGATAGCAGTGACAATTTGGGGTATCGCAACCACTGCAACGCATATCCCATTCAGATACGCCATATACCGCATTTAGATGGGGAATGAGCATTTCTCTAAATTCTTCTGTAATGCCAGTGTAATGCACACACAAATCACATCTATGTCCGCACTTGCCATATACCGCATTCTCTTTTGATAATGGCTTGCGGTTCGGATTTTTCTTAATAAGTATCAGCTTTTTGACAGCTTCATAAGTTTTTAAATCCTCTACACGAATTAAGAGCCATTTACCATCGTGCAGGGTACGTTCACGGTCATATAGCTCTTGTATCTCAAGCGGGAATTCATGCTTTACTGCTTCAAACTTTTCTCTTTCTGCTTTACCAAGAACAACTTGAAAGTCGTAATGATCCTCGTGCAGATTTATGGACAAAATGGTTTTCTTTCCTTGGCGAAACCTTATACATGGGATGTCGTAATACATTCCTGCAACTTCATCCAAACGATATTTACCGCGCATAAATTTTACAGTTTCGAATTTTACTTTTTCGAATTCTTTCATTTATACTCACCTATAGTAAAATAAAAGTTAAGACTATGTTATAACCAAGTTTTATAAAAACATTCCGATTAGTTAGCTGCTACTTAAAAAGGTAAAAGTTACAACAAATATGTCTTAGAAGCTAATCATAGCAATAAATGTTATCACGGTCAATGCATCAATGAATAAAGCTTTGCTATTATATATATTCATTATATCTTTCTCATCCTAGCTTTCTTGCGCGCATTTTCTTGCATTCAAAATATATCAAAGCACCAATTGCTACACCCGCAGTATTTAAAATAATATCATCTATGTCACTGCATCTTTCATAAAAAAACAATTGAGTTATTTCGATTAATAGAGAAAATCCCGCTCCGGCAAAAATTGTTTTTTCTATGTTGTCTATTCTCTTAAAACATATTGGCCAAACTATTCCAACCGGAATAAACATTGTTATATTTCCAATGATATTCATTTGCCATCCATCATAAGTCTCAAAAAGATGTACGATTGGAAACAGATTAATCCATGGTGGAATAGCTTTTGAAACATCAAACTTCATAGTTCCAATCTGTCCATTAACATGATGCCATGGAAAATTCACGATTCTTGTAATCACAATGATACATATATACACCATCATCATTTGTGCTTCTCGGGAAAAAGATACCTTTTTATTTTTTATTCCCATTAGCACTCTTATAATCACCCATACAATTGATATGACTGTAACCAATTCCCAATATGTAACCTCTAACATCTGCTTATTCTCTCCTCTTCTTTTCATATATTATCCATTCTGCATTCAGTACCATATTTAACACTAAAGTCTAAGAAAAATGAAATAACTCCTCAATCACTGAATCAATGAATAACTCCCTATCCCTTTGTTTTGCTAAATCTAATCCCAATCTGTTTTTTACTGTATTATCTTGTAAAAACGCCGCTTGCATTATTGATACCAGGGAAAATATCATAAATTTCTTTTTTTCATCATCAATATCACTTGTTAACGCCCTCAAAAATCCACGCTGCGTATCTTCTGAATTGGAATTTGTAAGATTGTTCTGCAAATCCCCAAGTATTGAAACCCTAGAAATACTCTTATTCGCATAAAAAAAGTTAAATACTTGTTTTGCCCAGTACGCAAGCCTTTGTTTATCAGCCTCAATAGGATTATCACTATATTCCGTATCCTGCGGAACAAAGGTTCTGATTTCTTTATTAATTATCCTTTGAACGCATTCCGTAATCAATTGATCTTTGCTTTCGAAATGATAATGGATAAGACCTAATCCGACTTCAGCTCTATTTGCTATCTTTCGCGCAGTAACCTGCGACAGGTCTCCCTGACTCTCAATAATTAACTCCGTTGTTACCTCGATTATTTTTTCTCTCTGATTCATATCATACTCCCAATCGCAAAAACTGGACAACGTCCAATAATAAAATACTGAACATCGTCCAGTTAGTTAATAGTCAATGTCTCTCAGAGTTCTTTGCTTATTCAAGAGTTTTAGATAATAATAAAGGCCCATCCAGGGCAAAATCTATCATTTAACGATAGTGCCTGAATAAGCCTTTGAAATCAATATCTTTTATGCCTTTGGAGTGTTCACTTTTGATAGAGTAGAACAGTGGGGTTACCACCGTCCCCTCATCAAACCGTACGTGCAGTTTTCCCGCATACGGCTTTCCGATATTCTTCTTCCTTCAGCATTCAGCCGCACATACTTGCTAGTCCTGCCTGTTTAGTCAATTCTCTGACCTTTGCCGCATTTCCTAGCCTGTAGTTGCGTTGTCTCTTCCGATTGTACCACCGAGTAAACTTGAAATTGATATACTTATCTATCTTCCATAACCATGGTCTGGTAAATCATCTGCTATAATAGTTTCTCATGCCAATGATTTTAAGATTGAGTAACTTCACCATCTCTTCCATATTTAACAGCAGCTTGCTTGGGCTGGCAAACATCTCTTTTATGTTAGCCCTCATTTTCTTCATAGTCTTCTTAGACGGTATCTGTTGTAATGTCCAATACCACTGCCAGTTTTTATTTCTAAAACGCTGAAATCTGTTGTTAAAGCCAAGAAAATCAAAACTATCCTTTCCGAAATACATATCAATTAGCCTTGTCTTCTCACTATGTAGTGTTAGTTCCAGCTTTCCCATAATCCACTTCACAGCGCGTAAGGCTTCTTCTGCATGAGATAACCTCTTGCACAATATCACAAAGTCATCTGCATAACGCACTAATTCACCTAGATGTCCAAAGGCTTTATTCCAATATACATCAAAATAGTTCAGATATATGTTGGACAATAGTGGAGAAATAACTCCTCCCTGCGGTGCTCCTAGTGTACTTTCACTGTACCTACCGTTTTCCAACACTCCCGCTTTTAACCAGCCTTTTATCAGCTTTAACACTCTACGGTCAGTTATTCTTTGTTTGACTAGCAAAAGTAGCTTATCATGATTGATGCTACCAAAATAATCTTTTATGTCAGCATCTATTACCCATAGTGCACCACCTTTGTCGGAAGCTTCAAATATCCTGTCCATTGCTTGTTTAGCACTTCGTTTCGGTCTAAATCCATACGAACAGGGTTGAAAATCAGCTTCAAACACCGGCTCTATCACTATCTTTGCCGCCATCTGTACTATTCTGTCCTTAATCGTAGGTATTCCTAATGCTCTTTTCTTCCCATCTGGTTTTGGAATATAACTTCGTCTGACAGGCTTACACCGGTACTTCCCAGTCCTCAATTCTTCCGCTATTTCGCCCAGCAGTTTTTCTTCGCCGTACGTTTTCACATCATCAATGCTGACTTTGTCAATACCGCCTGTTCCACCATTCTGTTTTACCCGTTTCCATGCTTCTTTTAAGATATCATTACGGTATATCTTGTCATACAACGCATAGAACCTTCTCTTTCGGTCAGCTTTGGCTGTAAGGTATAGTCTGTTTTGAAAGTCTCGTACTTTTTCATGGGTGTTTATAGCTTTTTCGGCAATCACCGGTACCTACCTCCTTTACAGACTTGAATAAAGTTGTGCCCCTTCCCTATGCACAGTTTTGTTGTCTGTACAATCCTTGGTACTATGAGCACTTCTGACTGCCTCTTTGCAGAAAGCAACTTCGCTTTCGCTTATATGCTTCCTCTTTACAGTTTCCTGTGCAAAGCAGGCTCTCTCCAGTTCTGACAAATACTTTCCTGACGTGTCGTTACCTCTACACCGCAGGGTTCTTAGGTATTGCATTTAGGGTTCTTCATACCGTCTGCTGTCTTCGCTGTTGATGTCGCAGCTCGACTCCCTGTTGTTCCCTTTCGGGAATGTAAATAACGGTGCGGCAGTATTCACTTTATGTTACAACCCGCCAGTTTGCCTGCTCCTTTCGGAACATTCCATAACGCTTCAACGCATAGATTACTCCATACGCTGGTTACTGACTAAGTGGCTGCCCTACCTTTACCACTGCAGGACTTTCACCTGCTAGCATTTGCCGGCTTAGCTGGACGCACACATCAAAACTACGCACTCAGCAGTTCAAGCCGTGCTTCTTCTTAATTAATTATATTCTAATTTATAACTTCTATAGTTTAGTGGAAGCAAACTTTCTCATCTCTTCCATCTTCTTTTCAAATATCTCAGCCGGAACCAGGGCGTAGCCTTCGCCGTCCTCGCTTAAGAGTATCAATCTCTGCCCCGGAACCAAGTTGAATTTCTCCCGGGCGGCCTTTGGTATAACCACCTGTCCACGCTCATTGATTGTAACTGAGCCCCAGATGTTCTTTCCCTTAGGTGGTGGAGTAATAACTCTGCCGTCTTCCAACTGTTCGGTCTTAATCAGGCTGTCGAGAGTAACTCCGTATAGCTCTGCCAATCTGCTGCACTTCTCTATATCCGGAATGGTCTTTCCGCTTTCCCACTTGGCATAAGCCTGTCTGGAGATATCAATTTTCTCAGCCACCTCCTCCTGTGAGAGACCGTGAATATTTCTTAGCATGATTAGATTATCACTGAGCATTTCATTCTCCTTTTCTATAGATCTATTTTCTCAAAGTCTTCGCATGAACGTTTGAATGCCGTAAAGGTCAGTACTACATAAACCAAAACTCCGATTGCATGAAGCGCAAGCTGAAGTCCAAAATTCTCAAAGCCAAATGAGTTTACGTCAGCCAGTCCGGGGATGTGATGAAGTGTCTCTGCAATTCCTATTATTACAAAGTTTACAATGATATAGTACACAAAAGGTTTGCCGAATTTGTAGGCGGTTTTAAAAAAGCCCCTTACAAATATCAAATTGAAAGCGCCAAAGATAACGAGCGCCATTCCCAGTGCAAAGGGATTTGCATTCATGAGAGCATTCGCACGGTACACTGACGAGTCTGAAAGCACCGTCATACGAACCAAAGTTGCTATAAACATTACTAAAATCCCACAAAACTCAATGAAGCATACAAATTCAAACTTTCCCTTTACCACATCTCTCTTGGGTATCGGCAGCAAAGCCGAAAATACTATGTCATTCGCTTCTCTTGTGTTCTGAAAGCTTTGATATATTCCCAGGCAAACGAAGAAAGGTCCGCAGAGCACAGGGTAACCCGGCAGGAAGAACATCAGCCCGAAGGCTATGAACAGATATGACAGAATTGACGCACTGAGCTTCATTTCTTTTTTAAGTATATTACTCATTACTTTCACCCCTTTCCAGTCTCAGGAAAGTCTCTTCAAGGCTTTCCCCCGCCTGAGAGTACCTACTTTCGAAATCCTCCTTTGGTAAGGCAGCCACTATCCTACCATTAGAAATATATATGATGTCATCAGCGCACCTCTCTATATCGGTTATGATATGCGTAGAGAAGAATATGGCAACACCTTCTTTCTTAAGTTCTCTGAAGATTTCCAAGAGTTCGTCCCTAGAGAAGGGATCAAGTCCGCTTGTGGGCTCATCGAGGATTAGCACCTCAGCCCTATGAGAAAGCGCCAACATCAGATTAACCTTTACTTTCATACCCTCGGAAAGTTCGAGCGGAGTCTTCTCCTCGTCAAGTTTGAACATCTCAAGGTACTTTCTATATGCAACATCATCCCAGCTGTCATAAAAATCCTTTGTAACATCAACGATTTCACGAATCTTCTTTCTCGGATACCAGTTTACGGTTCCCGTTGAATACCCTATTCTCTTCTTTATCTCAGCCTCGTTTCCCGAAAGCTTCAAACCAAAATACTTCATCTCTCCACTATCCGGATGAACAAGGTTCAGCATAGATTTGATAGTAGTGGTCTTCCCCGCACCATTTCGTCCTATGAAACCTGCTATTCGTCCCGCTTTAAGAGAAAAGCCTACACCATCAAGCTTGAAGGATGGGTAGTTCTTGGTCAAATTCTGAATTGATACAACAGTCATAATTCCCTCCAAATTGAAAAATAAGATAAATATGAATGATATGGATATTGTAACTTTCAGTTGCCTTAACTTCCACCAACCCAAATTGTCAGAAATATATAATTTTTGTTATCTTTAGTTGCATTCATTCACAAAGAAAAGCTTATGTTTATTATCTAAATTGTTATTCATATTTATCTTGCAATACCCTATCAATATTATATACTAAACTGCGAATTGTACTATTATAGAAAATTATTCACAACAAAATGTAGCATAAAAGACTACTCTTCACGTATCAGTATATTAATGGTGGAATATTGCTATATTAACCATTTATGGGGGTACGGTTTATCATGTCAACTAGAATAGTTTCATTTCTATTAGTATTTATATTATTATTCTCCTCTGTGACATCGGTCTATGGAATGGATAATGGCTTCATTGATATGCCCGATGAAAACCATTGGTCTTACAATGCACTAAAAAGCGCCATAGACAATGGTCTGCTGAAGGGTTACAACAATAAAATAACCCCTGAAGGCAAACCAACCCGCGCACAAATTGCCGCAGTTATAAACAGTGCGTTCGGAGCGATTGACACAGCAGATATAAGCAGGTTTACAGATGTATCAGAAAAAGCTTGGTATTACAAAGATATGTCCATGGCATTTAGAATGGGAACATTTGTAGGCACAGGCAATAAGCTGCTGCCGTTGAAGAACGCAACAAGACAAGAAGTATTTTGCGTTATTGCTCATGCTTTGAAACTGAGCAGCACAAACATTGAAGCTTTAGACAGATTCAGTGATAAGGATGATACAGCTACATGGGCACAGGAATCATTAGCGGCATTGGCAGAAAACAATTACATATCGGGCTTTAATGGTAAATTAAACCCAAACAGCGAAATAACTCGTGCAGAGCTTGTACAGATTATGCATAATATCATCAAGTCATACATTACTAGCGCAGGTACATATACTTTCTCCGCTGAAGGCAATGTTATGGTAAACTGCCCGAATGTTGTAATAAAAGACTGTATTATAAAAGGCGACTTAATCCTTGGTGACGGCGTTGGCAATGGTGACATAACATTAGATAACACAAAAATTGAAGGCAGATTATTAGCCCGTGGCGGCGGTCAAAACACTATACTAATCAAAAACAACAGTGCCGTTGGTAATGTGATCATCAGCAAAACAGGCTCGGGAGCAATACGCATAAAAACAGAGGGAAACGTACAGATTGAGCATGTTTATGTAGATGACGGAAAAGATGATGTTATTCTGGAAGGCATCTTTAATCAAATAATCGTTGAAACAGACACACCGGTCGTAGTAAAGGATGCTACCGTAAGTTCGGTTAACGTAAAGGCTGCGGGTGCTTATATTTCAATTGAAGGAAAAACAACAATTTCCTCCGTTAATTTTAATAAAACTGCACAGGATTCTTTTATTTTTATAGCAGATGGTGCCACTGTAAGGAATATGTTGATAAACGCCCAAAATGTAAAAGTCATCGGATGGAAAAATACTAACTCGTCCAATCCACAGTCTCCAGCCAAAGCTCCATTGTCTGTAACTTCAATATCTGCCATAAATGCAAATCAAATACAGGTAGTATTTAACAAAGAATTAAATGAAGCATCAGCGAAGGACATAAGCTTTTATGAAATAAAGGATAAGGGTACTAAAATAATTACTCTTACTGCAGGAGCAGTTACGCTTACCAATCCAAAAACAGCAGTCATCACGCTGAGTGACAGTAACAGACTCACTTACAATACAACAGCAAAAGTTACTGTCAAGAGAGGAATTAAAGCTCTTGACGGCACAGAACTAGCAAGTGATATTACATCGAATGTCAAGGTTGAGGAGCTTATAGCTCCTACATGTATAAGCTGTGAAGTAACCGGCGAAAAAACACTTAAGCTTTCTTTTTCAAAGCCTGTTTGTGATGGCACAAATAACAGCTTCCTTAATATTGAAAACTTCAGAGTTAATTATTTAAAACCAGCTTATGTTGAAGATCTAACTTCTGCAGGTATTAAACTTTTCGAAACTTATACATATACCGTACAAAGTGCAGAATTGTTAGGAGACACTATAATTCTGACCTTAACAGAAGCTCTTTCTGAAGGTAACTTAAAGGTTCATATAAATAACTCCATAACGGAAAACCCTATTCAGGACTATGCAGGCAATATATTATCTAACTGTGAAATCACGTTTAATTATGTAAAAACGGGAGATACATCTTCACAGGTTACTGTAAAAAAAGCCGATCAAGATATGGTGACATTAAGCTTTTCAAAACCAGTAACAGCAACAGACTTAAAACTGTTCCATACAAATGAATCTATGGCATCAAACATGTCAACCCCAGTTTCTATAAACAAAGGAACCTTTGTAGCTGAAATTACATTTGAATTCCCTGACAAAATTCCTGTGGGTACAACTGATTTATTCCTTGTAAACAGCTCTGACCCAAGCTGTAAAGCATTTAATATATATGGTGAATATGTTCCGGACCAGACTCTGGTTGCTGATGTAACACCTGAGAAAAACCCACCATATGTTACAAAATCTGAATTAATCAATAATAACACTTTCAAAATATTCTTTAATGAACAAGTAAGTAAATCATTTGCTGAGAACCTCGCAAATTATGACTTCAAAACCTTTGACAATTACACTACTGTATCCTTTTTACCTACATTAAGCAATGATAGTAAAAGTGTAGAATTATATTTACCACAAGGTCTTCGCGATAATACAAAATATAACGTAGTTGTTAGAAATGCAGAAGACATTTCTGGAAACAAGACAGCTTCAGATATTCAGTTAGAATTTACTAATGGTGAGCATTCAAGTCCATCTGTAGAAGTAAATAAATGCCGTACTAATAATAATGAGGGCAAAATCATTATATATTTCAGCGAACCGATGAACGAAGCCCAGATGCTTGATAAAGCCAGTTACAAAGTTGCTACAACTCCTGATGCCATTTATGCTTCTTTAGGAACTGGTGATAAAATTTCTAAATTATCAGACAGGTCAGTTCTAATTGAAATGTCAAAAACGGTAAATTCCCCCAGCGTCATGCTAGCACCTATTATGGATTTATCCGGAACAAGATTGTATAACTCAATAGCACCTGTTTATATAAAGGATATAAAAGAGGAAATATTAAGTGTAGAATCCGCAAATTTAATAGCAAAAAACAAGGTTAAGGTTACTTTTAGCCGTATACTACAATCATTTAATGCCGATGACATTTCATTTACTGGTGTTACTAGCGGTGAAATAAGTGTGCAAAATATTGAGTCAATGATAAATAACGACAAAGATAAAACTGAAGTAGTATTAGTTCTTAACAAAGAACTTAGCACTGATGTAAAATACAATGGTTCTGTTGTATCAGCTGTTACCAAAGAAGATTGCAACTCTATGTCAGCTTTAGGATGTAAATTGTCTCCATCACAAACTATTTCCATTAATGACATGGTGGCTCCAGAATTAATCAAATATGACCATGA